>NZ_JBIWAP010000029.1:0-104077 GCF_044760075.1 Kitasatospora sp. NPDC098663
GTCCCCCCGTCCGGCGCACCGCCCTACCCTGGTGTCTTCCCAAACCCACCAACCCCCGGCCGCCCCCGGGGGGGGGGGGGGGGGGCGGGTGGGGGGGGGGGGGGGGGCCCCCCCCCCCCCGACACTCGGCTCGCCGCAGCCAGGGGGCATCGGCGGGCAGGAGAACCGACAGGAACAGCCCGAGATGACCGCCACCGAGTCCGCTGCCGAAGCCGAAGAGCCGAACGCTGAGCGCCGCCCGCGCCGTCGCTTCCACGAACCGCAGCAGCGCCAGCAATTCCTGACGATCCGAGTGAGCAACGACGAGAAAGTCCTGCTCCGCAGCGCCGCCGCCGCCCGCGCCGAGACCGTCGCCCGCTTCGTCGCGAGTGCCGCGCTCGCCGCCGTGAGCCACCCCGACGCCGCGCGCAACGAAGACGATCATTTCGATCGCGCGATCGACGAACTCGCCGCAGCACGACGCCAAGTCGCCCGCGTCGGCAACAACGTCAACCAGATCGCCCGCGAGCTGAACGCCGGCGGACTTCCCCACCCGGCTGACCTGGCCGATGCGCTGGTCCGAATCCGCAGCGCCATCACCACGGTCGACACCACAGCTGCTGGCCTCCTCAAGCGACGGAAGAAGCCCTGAACCCGAACATCACCCGCGGAGAACGGACTTACGGCCTTCTGGCCTACCTCTTCGGTCCCGGGCGTAAGGACGAGCACAGCGACCCCCACCTCGTCGCCAGCTGGGACGGATTCGCACCGGACCCAGGGCGGGACCCGAACGCCTCGATCAAGCAACTGCAGACGGCCTTGGACATGCGGGTCGACCAGCGCGGGCCCCGGCGACGGTTGAAGAAGCCGGTTTGGCACTGCTCGGTCCGCACCGCCCCCGAGGACCGGTGGCTCAGCGACGAGGAGTGGGCAGAGGTGGCGCGCCGGGTCGTCGCGGCCACCGGGATCGCCGAGGACGGCGATCCCGACGGCTGCCGGTGGGTGGCCGTGCGCCACGCCGAGGACCACATCCACATCGCCGCAACCATCGTGCGCGGCGACTTGCGCAAGGCGGACATCGAGTTCGACTTCCGCCGGGCGCAGGCCGAGTGCCGAACGATCGAGCGGGAGTGGGGGCTGCGCCAACTCAACTCAGGTGACGGCACCGCCGCGAAGGAACCGACCAACCGCGAGAAGCACAAGGCCCAGCGCCTCGGCGAGGCGGACACGAGTCGTCAGCGACTGCGCGACGCGGTCCGCCAGGCCCTGGCCGGCGCGAACGACGAGGCCGAGTTCTTCGCCCGGCTGGAGACGGCCGGCGTCTTGATCAACCGCAAGATCGGCCCGTCCGGTGACACCCTCGGCTACAGCGTCGCCGTCATCGGCGAGCGCGATGCCAACGGCGAACCGGTCTGGTTCGGCGGCTACCGGCTCGCCCCTGACCTGACCCTGCCCAAGATCCGCCGTCGCCTCGCGTCGGCCGAGAACCGGCCGGCCGAGCCCCGCTCCGCCGTAGGGGACAGCGGTGGCCGCAGGCGGGCCGGGCGTCGCTCTCCGGCGGCTGAAGCCCGTCTTCGGGCGGCGGACAGCGCGCTGGAGGGCATCGACCTGTTGCGTGCCGAGCCCGAGGCTGCGGCGGGAGTCGTCGAGGCGACCGGGGAAGTACTCGACGCCCTGGCTGCTACCGCCCTGCCCACGCAGAAGGCCGAACTGCTGGCCGCAGCACGTGCGTACGAGCGAGCGTCGCGCTCGTACGTGCGGGCCGCGAACACCGACTCCCGCGCCGTGCGTGCCGCCGCCCGCGCGGTCCTGTCCAGTGGCTACAGCACCAACCGGGGCCCGGACGCCGCCGCCGCGGCCACCGCGCTCTCCGCACTCGTGCTGCTCGTGATCGCGGCCAGCCGCTGGCACGCCGAGCGCGGACACCGCCAGCAGGCCGCAGCCGCCCGAGCGGCGGCCGAGCACCTGCGGGCGGCCTACCGGAAGGCTGCGGGCCAGCCGATGGCCACCCTGCGCGAACGGGGCCGGCAGCTTCCCGCCGCAGTGCGCGACCGCCAGGAGCAGGCCGTGCGCCGCGCTGTACCGGGCGAGGGTGGACGGCAGCTGCTCGCCGAGCCGGAGTTCGACGCCCTCGCCGCCGCCCTCGCCGAGGCAGAGGCAGCCGGGCACGACCCGACGGCCCTGCTGGAGCGCGCCCGGTCCTGGCGGGAGCTGGGCACGGCCGACTCGGTCACCGCCGTTCTCACCTGGCGCGTACGACACATCGCGAAGCTGCCGCACCCGGCCACGGACCAGCCGGCCCGCGCTACCGGCTCGCCGGCCTCGATCGCACCCTCCACCGCCGCCCCGCGGCGCCGCTGACCCGGCCGCCGACGGACGCCACCAGGGCTCCGCCGGCGGCCGTACCAACCCCACCTACCGCACCCCGAGCAGGGAGGCCACCTTGCCCCGCCCAACGGCCGCCGGCCGCACCCGGAACCGAGCCGCCAACGCGGCCGAGCGCGACTGGATGCTGCGCTGCTACACCCTGCGCGCCGGCGAATCGCTCGCCGCCGCCGTGGTGATGTACGCCGCCCCGCTGCTCGTCCTGAACCTCACCCACTCCACCGCGCTGGCCGGCCTGGCCTTCCTGCTGGAATGGCTGCCACGGCTTGCCGCCATCGCCGGCGCCGGACCCACCATCGACCGCTACAGCCCCCGCACCGCCGTCCTGACCACGAGCCTGCTGCGCGGCGTCACCGCCCTCGCCACCATGGTCGGGCTGGCCGCCGGCGCCGGAGTCTGGCTGGTGCTGGTCTTCGGCGTGGTCGCCGGCATGCTCGCCGAGACCGCGTACCTGGCCAACGAGGCCGTGGGAGCAGAAGCAACTCGCCGCGCGGGACACAACGCGTACCGCGTGCAGTCCGTCCTCACCGGCACCGACCGGGCCGCACTCCTGCTCGGCCCACTGATCGGCGGCGCTCTCCTGCTCGCCGGGCCCGCCCTGCTGCTGGCAGCCGTGGCGATCCTGTCCGCGGTCACCGTCACCGTGGCAGCCAGCGTGCGCACCCACCGCCCCCACCTGCACGTCGTCACCGACCCGGTCACCGCCCGCCCGCTGGCCAGCCTCGCCACCGGCATGGGCACCCTGCGTCGAACCCCCGCCCTCGCCTGGCTGGTCGGAGCCCTGGCCAGCGCCAACCTGGCCGGCGGACTGGCGCAGGTCTCCACCGCTGTCACCGTCGCCCGGACACTGCACCACTCCAGCGCCGCCGTCGGCGCGCTCTGGAGTATCGCCGCCGCGTGCTCGCTGGCCGCAGTCGCCGCCACCCGCCGCGCCGTCGACCGCTGGGGCCTGTTCACCGTCGGCAGCATCTCGGCCGCCGCCATGTGCACCGCCACCTTCGCCAGCGCCCTGGCACCCGACCTCCCCCTCTACGCCACGGCCGTCGCGCTGCTGATGGCCGCCCAGAGCGCGGCGACCGTTGTCCTGCGCACCGTCCGCGCTCACCTCATGCCCGAGCGGGCCTTCGCCGCAACCCTCGCCACCACCGTCCTGCTCGTCCTTGCCCCGCTCCCGCTGGCCGGACTGCTCGTCGCGCTGTGGCCCGGCGACCACCAGGGCCTGCTGGTCGCGGTGACCGGACTGATCGTCTCGGCTGGCACCTTGACCTGCTTCCGCGGTCTACGCCGTCACCGCACCGCCTGGCAGACCACCGACGACACCGAACGGCCCCTGAAGGCCGCCTGATCCGGAGGCTCTCATGCCCAGCCGAGACCTGACCAACTACATCGACCACGCCGACCTCACCGCCGAGGACTTCGCCGCCTTCGAGTACCTGCGTGCCTACCTGCCCAACACCCACCCGCGCTGGGAGCTCGTGCTCGGCGTCAATTCCTTCACCAGTGACGGCCAGTGGGCGAGCACTGAAGCCCTGTTCGGGCCAACCGACTCGCCCGCCGGAGCCGGACGGTTCGCGCAGGTGTACTTCGACGAACACGGCAAAGCTCTTCCCGATCGACCGACTGGTCCCGTCAGCTCGCCGCTCGCCGGGCAACTGGCCGGCCACCTGCCCGGCTGGTCGGTCCAGCCCCTACCGCTTCACCCCGGTCGTGATCTCGCCGACCTGCACAACCGGGCATGGTCGTGGTCCTGGTCCGGCTTCACCAGCACCAGCGCTCCGCACACGGCCATCGCCCTCACCGGCCCCGCCGGTGAACACCTGCTCGTAATCCGGCCGGGCGAGGACACCCCACTTCATGTAGGCCCGGCCCGCCCCGACGACGCACACCACTTCTTCGGCAGCGCGTCGCAGCCGCCAGAGGTAGCCACCTTCGCGGGGCGCCTGGACCTGGCGGCGGTGACAGCCGAGATCACCGGCACCCTCGCACCCCGCTGCCAGCAGGCGCTCTGGCGGGCCCGCTCGCACGCCGCGGAGACCGCCGTCGAAGGCCTACGCGCCCTGAGCAACGCCCTGATCGGGGAGACCACCTGGTCGGACACCCGAGACCGCTCGATCCAGGTCTTCGACTCCGAGGACGACCGCAACCGCAGGGCCTGGGACCACGTCGAGGTCCTGCTCGACACAGGGCAGCACCTCCTCGCCGGCATCCGATCCACCACCCACGTCGAGGACCACCTGGACCCGCTTGCAGGACCCGACCTGCGACGCCTCTACGTCGTCGAGAACGCGCTCACCCGGCTCCAGGAGATCCGGGACGGCTGGCGCGAGGCGGTGACCGCCCTCGTGGGACCGCCTGGCACGATCGAGCTCCTGCTAAGCCGTGCCGAGAACCTGCGCAACGAGGAGGCCTGGCCGTTCAGCCAGCGCCTCGCCGACGGCCCGCTGCCCTCGCTGGCCGCCTACGTCGCGCCGAGGATCGGCACGGCTGGCCCCAGCCGGGACCAGCAGATGAACGCCGCCGTGGCCCGCACCACGGCCCTTCCCGCCCAGACCACAGCCGCCGCGCCACCGACGAAGCCAACGGCGCAACCGGGCAGACGCGAACTCACTCGCTGACCATCGGCGCCGCCAGCGTGACCGACTCCGTCGCACGCAACCCTACGAACAAGGCCGGGCCCGGCGCGCAGTGCGCGCCGGGCCCGGCCTTTCGTGGTAGCGGGGACAGGATTTGAACCTGCGACCTCTGGGTTATGAGCCCAGCGAGCTACCGAGCTGCTCCACCCCGCGTCGATGGACAAGACTGTACGCCACCCACTGTCGGGAGGAGAAACGCACGTGGGCCCGGACAGGGTGAGCGTCGAGAACCGCGATGTCGGGTGCGAGACCGACGTAGGCTGCCGACCTCGCACACCGGGCAGCGGGGCCGGACTGGGTCCATCGGGCTGACGCCTCTTCACGAGGTGCTGGCGCTCTCCGGATCGGGCTGCAGCGGGGACCGCGGTGTGGTGACGCAGGTCACCCGGAAATACGGACAAAAAGGGAAGAAATGTTTCCATACTGGGCCTTTCCTCTCATACGTCACGAGAGTTGGGGACTCCAGACCATGTTCGACGACCACGACCTGCCGCGCTACACCCACTTCCGCTACGGCGAGCAGCCGGAGCCGGCCTCGCCGGCGGCGGAGACGTTGGCCGTTCCGCACCCCGGCCCCCTGAGTCCCCGCGGCATGCTCATCGCGTGCGCCCAGTGCCACGCCAGCCGTGACTTCCTCCTGATCCACGTCCGTAGTCGGCCCGGTTCCGACCTGGTCTTCGTGCGGTGCCGGTGCGCGCACGAGTGGCTGGAGCCGGATCTGGAGGCGAGCCAGGTTGCCGAGGCCCAAGGCGCCAACGCCGAGGAGCGTCAGTGGAACTCCTTCGAGGAGATGTATCGGGGCCTGGGATTCGACGGCACGTTCCGCGGCATCTACTTCTAGTAATGAGCGGTATTGCGGTGGATGCAACATAAGCCGCATCTCGCGAAGGGCTCTGACCTGTGGTTTTCCGAGGGGATCAGCGTCGGGCTGATCCCCTCGGGCGGGCTCCACCTTGGGTGCGTAATCAGATGCAACGATGTTGCGTTGGATGCAACATGAGTCGAGCGGTTGATTTTCCGGGTGCCGCCCAGCTGGTGCTGGCTGGTGGCGCCGTGCATCTGGACCCTGAGCCAGCGGTCTTCGAGTCGATGCTGGACGGCTGGGTGCTGCAGCAGAAGGCCCGCTTCCTGGACTGGGAGCAGACGATCAAGCCCCGGTTGAGGCTTATTCGCCGGTTCGCGGAGTTCACCAACGAGGCGGCGGTCACGGTCCGCATGGTCCCACGGGTGACGCTCCGGTAAGAGCGGTTTTGCCCGGAGCGGGAGAGGTTCGCGCCACGTTGGTCATCTACACCAGCAGCGCCACCGCAAGGTCCGCTACCAGTGCGGTGTTGGCGCCGATGCCCAGGGCGGGGCTCATGGCGTGGACCGCGTCGCCCGTGACCGTGACGTTCGACGGGTCCCAGGCGTCGACGGGCACACAGCTGCGGCACTTGAGGGCCTGCACGGTGGCGGTGTCCCACGGCCGGACGGTCTCGACCAGGGCCGGGTGCCAGGCGGCGACGCGCTCCAGCACGTGCGCCTTGAGCTTCTCGGGCCCGGCGGTGAACAGTTCGCCGTCGGGGAGCATCCCGTCAGCGAGGGAGTTGAAGATGCTCAGAGCGTAGTCGGCGGTGGCCTCGCGGCCGGAAGGAGGCGTCCTGCTCGGCTATCAGCGGCGAGGTCGGGTCGGTGCGCTCCAGCGGGCCCAGGGTCAGCCCGGTGAAGTCGGCGGCGTAGGCCAGCGAGACGGTGTTGAACAACTGCGGGGGCAGCTTGGCCTTCGCAGCGTCGGTGAGATGGATCTTCGCGGCGATGTGCCGGGAACCGAGGTCGGCGGCTTCGACTCGGGGCAGGCACTGGGCGCTACGTCGGCACCACGTCGATCAGCGGCACGTGTTCCTGGTGGCGACCGCATAGCGGGCCCCGTGGCGTCCCTGAGCCCGGCGGCAGTAGCTGCCGGGAACGTACGGCCGCCTCGGGCAGCAGCGGTAGGCGGAACCGGTGGCCGGCGCGGCGGTCCTCTGCCGTTTACCCAGCGGGAGAGGCCCGGGGGCGAGCAATCCAGGGGAAGGAGGAGCGCCGCCCGCCCCGGGCGTCCGCACTGGCCCCGTACTGCGCAGTGCCGCGGTTCGCGACAGGCGAAGACGGCCGCCCCAGGGATTCGGCGCCGGCGCGAGTCCCGTGACAGCAGCCCTCCGGAAGAGCGCCACTGGTAGCAAGGGGTCAGGGCCGGCAAGCGGGTGGCGACGCCGAGCACCGTGAAGCACTGCATCACCACGCCGGCGAGGGCGGAGGTCCGTGCAGAACAGTCGGCGCCTGCTGTGGACCGCTGTGGTCGACCGGGAGGCAGAAGGGCGGTTCGTCACCGCAGGCCGTACCGAACGGTCTCCGCTATGTCGGGCGGGCGCGCACCCGTGGGCCCCGGTGCCGGCGCTGGCCTGGCCAGCCCGGTCCGAACACGTGCCGTCCTTCCGGAAAGTTCGCAGCATGCGGGCGAATTTAAAAAGATAATCGCCATTCAAATCCCCCGTTCGGCCGGTGCGGTGTTCGAAAATAAATGGCTAGCATTCATGGCTCATGGGGTGCTGCAATTGCAGCACCCCAGGCCGCCCGAGGGATGTCCGAGACAATCCCGATCACACCCGAAGGCTGCCGGTCAAGTACGTCGAATGCGGGAGGTCACATGCAGGGCTTCACCAATGGAATGTCGGCCGCGCTGATCGAGGATGTCGCCTGGATCAAGGCCCAGGCCAGCTACGGAGACGGCGGCGAGTGCGTCGAACTCGCCGGACTGCCGACCGGCGACGTGGCCATCCGCAACTCCCGCGACCCGGAGGGTGCCACCCTCATCGCCACGCGCGGTGAGATCCGGGCGTTCCTCGACGGCGCCAAGCGGAACGAGTTCGACCACTTGATCGCCTAAAGGAAAATCCAAGGTCAGATAAGTCAGATTAGCTTCATATTCTGACCGGGGTACTTCCGCGTGACGGCACGCGGGCGCGGCATGTGGGAGTATGTAGGCCATTGGTGTCAGGCCACCCGAATCGCCTACGGAGTCCGCGTGTCGTCCATTTCCGAATCCGCCGAATTGCCCGCCGGTGAGCGCCCTGCCGGCAGCGGCACGCCCCAAGGCGAGGATCCACTCCAGCCCGCAGAAGGCTCTGGCGGCCACAGTCTCGCCGCCGTCCTGTCGCTGAACCCTCGTGCCGACATGACGGCGCCGCCGGTGCAGGACACACCCACGGCGGACCGGGTGGTTTTGGGAGAACGCCTGCGCCGGGCCCGCGACCGGCGGGGCCTGTCCCAGGAGCGGGCGGCCGCGCACGGCAAGATCCTGCTGCCGGAATCCAAGTTGTCGTACTCGACGCTGTCGCGCATCGAGTCCGCCAAGACGCCGGTCTCCAAGGAGATCGTCACCGCCCTTTCCGAGGTCTACGGGCTCGACGCCAGGGAACTGCGGGAGCTGCTGGACCTGGTCGAGCGGGGCCGACGACTCGAATGGTTCGAGACCCCGGAGTGGGAGGGCGCGGTCGCCCCGCACTGCAGTACCTACCTGGGGCTGGAGCCGGTCGCCCGGGAGCTGCGCACCTTCCAGACCACGATCATTCCCGGGCTTCTGCAGACGCCGGGCTACGCTCGCGGCATCATCGCCGACCACCACCTGGCCGTCGACGAGGAGCGCGCTAAGCACAGGGTCCGCGCCAGGATGGAGCGGCAGCGGCGCTTCTTCGCTTCGCCGCCCGCGCGGACCGTCCTCGTGATCAATGAGCTCGCGCTGCAGCTGACGATCGGCAGCTCCACCGTCATGGCGGCGCAGGTGCGTCACCTGCTGCACGTGGCGGACATGCCGAACGTGAAGGTGCGCGTCGTGCCGCTCGACCAGACCATCGCGACGCCCGTCAGCGGCCTCACCCACCTGATGTTCCAGCCCGAGGGACCGCCCGAGATGGTCTACATCGAAGGCCTGAGCTCGTCCACCTACCACCCGGCCGACACCGGGGAGCCCAGCGCGCGCAAGAAGGTGCGCAAAGGCAAGAATGCCAGCGCGGACATGGAGTCCTACGTTCAGTTGGGGCTGAAGATCAGCCAGGGCGCGGCCCACCGGCGGCGCAGCATGGACATCCTGGCGCGGGCGTTGAAGCGGTTCGAGGGGCGCTAGTCGGCCGGCCGGGGGCACGGGATGCGGGCGAGGCCCCCGTACTGCTGCCACTGGCTGGAGCGCAGGGCCCGCTGAAGGGCCGAGTCGGGGCGCCAGTCGGCGACGTCAACCAGCCCGGGCTCTTCGAGGGCCAGGCCGTCGAAGTAGGTGTCGACCTCCCAGCGCTCCCGTACCCGGCCCCAGAGTTCGCCGGTCTGCTCGGCCATGATCCTGGTGACGTCGCCGCGGAGCTGCGGGTCGTCGCTGACGACATGGCTGATGGCCACGAAGCTGCCCGGGGGCAGCCGTTCGACGATGCGTCGTACGACGCTGCGTGGCCGGGCGGAGTCCGGCAGGCACTCCAACGAGGCGACGAACAGGACGGCGGTCGGCTCGTCCGGGCGCAGCAGTTCCTTGACAGCCGGGTGCTCGAAGACGCCTTCGGTGTCCGTCATGTCCGCGTTGAGCATGGCGGTTCGGTCGTTCTCGTCCAGAGATTCGCGGCCATAGGCGATCGCGATGGGGTCGTTGTCGACATAGACGACGCGCGACCTCGGGTCGACGGCCTGGACGATCTGGTGGACGTTGAGCGTCATCGGCTGACCTGAGCCGCAGTCGAGGAACTGGCGGATGCCGTACTCGGCGGCCAGAGCTCGCACCGCGCGGTGCAGGAACGAGCGGTTGGCGAGTGCGAGTGCGTCTGCGTCCGGTACCCGCTCGCGCAGGCACTCGGCGGCGGCGCGGTCGGCGTCGAAGTTCAGGCTCCCGCCCGCCAGTACGTCGTAGATGCGTGCCGAGCTGGGCACGGTGACGTCGATCTCACGTTTGGACCCCACAACGCCCCTCGCTCCTGGCAACCATCGCAGGCCGCACGGCTGTTGAGCGCCCATTGTAAAGATCGCATGACTGAAAGCGCCACGGGTCTGACGGTGCGTCACCCAAAGGGGGTGGCGCGCAGCGCGGCGCTGGACAGTCCTGTGCGCCGTCACCCGCCCGCGCACAACGTGTGGCGGGCGGGTGGCGGCGATGTCGCTCAGGTCCTGGGCGCCCTCCCTTCCATGTGGGAGGGCGCCCCGGCGGCGATCAGCCGGTCGGCGCTGCGAAGCCCCGCCCTCACCGCGCCGGGGTCCGTGCCCATCAGGCGGGCCGCGTCGGAGGCCGACAGGCCCAGCCCGTGGTGGAGGAGGGCGGCATCGGCCAGGGGGTCCGGCAGGTGGCGGTGCAGCACGTCGACCGGCCCCTGCCGCGGCGCGGTGGCGTCGGGGCGTGGGCGGTGTGCGGTCACTGCGGCGCGCAGCACGCACCAGGCGTCGCCGGCGGGCGAGGGACCGGCCAGCAGCGCCGCCCAGCGTGCGTGGGTGTGGGCCAGCGCCTCCTCGACGGCGGCCGCGCCGCTCGCGCCGTCCCTCAGCCGGGCCGTGGCGTAGTCGAGGTAGCGGTCGTACACGAGGGCCACGAACGCCAGGAATCCGGCGTCGGGTCCGGTTCGGCGGGCGCGGCGGGCTGAGCCCGGGGCGGTGCCGGGCCCAGGGAGTGATGCCTCTGGCATATTCAGGTCCTGGGATGGCCGTTGAAATCCGGCGTGCGAGCCGGGCGCGGGGGTGTGCGGGGTGCGGGGAACGGCCGCTGGCCGATCCCCGCACCAGCGGACGTCAACGCAGCGTCAGCCGCCACCAGGTGACCGCGTTGTCGCGCGAGAGCGTGCCGAGGGCGAGCACGACGACGTACCGCTCGGCGCCGTCCAGCACGAGAAGGGCCCCCAGCAGGGCCAGCGCGTTGAGGAGTGCGGCCACGGGCACGCGCGCCCCGAACACCTCGATGACCCGCCCACAGGGGTGCTGCGGTCCCACGGGCGGCGGGGTGGGACTGATAACGTTCACCGCCGTGGAGGGCGCCTTCGGGCGCACTCCCGGGCGACGGTCGGGCTTGGGCATACTCAACCTACGTGTGATCGACGTCCAGCCCCGGTCGGCGGGTTACGGCCGCCGGCCAGGGCAGCCCCGCGAGGAATCGGGGAGCCAACACGAAACGCTACTCCCCGTACTGGCCAGTAAACCCATTGTGGCGGGCGCTGCAAAAGCCACCCCGGGAACGTTTCCCCCGACTCCGGACAACCGGGACAACTCCCCCCGCCCGCAGCGGACATGGGCCATCCGGCGGCACCTTCCCGCCACCGTCGGTCAGCGGCCCGCCTCCTCACGCACCAGACGCCACCAACCGTGAGCGAAGGCAGCGCCGAAGAAGATCACAGCCGTCGACCACGGGCATCTCGCGCGTGCAGAACAACGCTGACCGCCCGACGAGGAGAACCTCCTGTGCGCGCGCCATCTCGGCGACAAGGTCGACATCGCCGTCCTGGGCGACAGCCCAGTCACCGCTCTGCACCGCGACGGAGCCGTCCTCCAACGGCGTGACGACCGGCTCGCCCACCTCGTCGAGGCCCAGCCGCAGAGCGTCCTCTACCAGGAGAGGCTCCGGTCCGGCCACGGTTCCGGCGATCGGCACCGCGAACTCCTGCGCGATCCGCGGAACTTCCAGGACACCCAGGTCAACCGCCCCGGGCGGGTACTGGATCGCCTCAGTCGACCCGGAGGCCGGCCAGCACGTCTTCACCACCGCCTGGTCGGCCGACGACCTGACCGACCTGCTACTGGCCACCGACAGCGTCAGCGCGGCCGTCGGCTCCTACGGCCTCCTCACCCGGCCTCAAATTGCCGTGCTGTCCCGGGCACACGGACCGGACACCGTCATCGACACGATCCGCGACTTCGAGGAAGCGGAGACTGACGAACGCTGCACCGTTACCTCGCCGGAGTGCCCCTCTGCTGCCCGTCGCCGCCCGCAGGTTCGGGTCGGAGACGAGCAGCAGAGGGGCCCAGGCGATGGGCGCCCGGCCGAGGCTAGGACATCTTCCTTACGGTGTAGGTGGGACGTGGGCGACGGCATCTCGCCGGGCCGCGAGGGGTGGCGGTGGACGCGCAGGGCAACCTCTACATTGCCGACACGGACAACAGCCGGGTGCGCAGGGTGTCGGCGAGTACCGGGATCATCACCACCGTCGCTGGCACGGGAACAAGAAGTGGGATGTTGGTCGATGGCGTGCCCGCGACCCAAGCGGCCTTGGACTACCCGACGTCACTGGCGGTGGACGCGCAGGGCAACCTCCTATTGACCGATGGGTACCTCGTGTGGAAGGTGACACTTCATGCTCCCGCGCCGACGCCGGTTCCGGTTCCCAGCGCGCCGAAGGCGCGTGCGAACCTCTCGGGAGTGGGGTCCTGCAACCACCAGAAGGCCGCGGCGGGCTCCGCTTTCAAGAAGCGGCTCAAGGTGACCGCCACCGACGCCGCCGACGGCTCCCCCCTCGCGGGCTTGCCCGTCCTGTTCAGCGTCTCCGGCAGCACCGGCTCGCACTTCCCCGGCAACGCCACCAGCGTGGAAGCGGTCACCGACGGCCAGGGCGTCGCCACCGCCCCCGCACTCACCGCGGGCCCCACCCCGGGCCCGGTGACCATCAGCATCGAAGCCCCTCACAACGCCGGCAGCAACCCGGCCCACTACCAAGCCGAAGTCACCTACGCCTGAACCAGGCCGAATGGGCGCCGCATCCCGCCACCCAGACGGATGTGGGGCAGTTCGGGCCAACCGAGCCGGCGGTCGGGCTGATCCCTTTCGCAATGCGCGCCAGGGGAGCGAAGCGTGGGGAATACGACACGTCAGGAATAGGCACCCTCCGCCGGTAGGGCTCTCTTTTGGATCATCGGGCGGACCAAAGGGCGCTCGGCGTCGCCGAACCGCGTCGGACCCGGCCGACGGCCTGCCGAAGGTTCATTCGCGAGAGCTGCAACGCCCCGGGTCACTCGTTCGGGTGGGGGTCGGATGGCGTATACGAAATCCGCCCCAGTGATCACTAGCGTCGGCTGCACCGGAACACGACGCAGAGAACAAGAGGGGTTCATCATGAGCACGTTCGACGATGCCTTCGATCACACGGTAACGCTGGAGGGCGGCGGTCCGACGGGCGCGAGCGCCTACGGCATCACCGAGGCCGTGGCCCGGTCGGCGGGGTACACGGGCGCGATGTCGGAGCTCCCGCTGGATACGGCCAAGAACATCTACCAGGACCGCTACTGGAAGCCGCTTCGCCTGGACGCCATTGCCGAGGTGTCGCCGCCGGTCGCCATGAAGCTGTTCGACACCGGCGTCAACATGGGCATCGGAACGGCGGCGAAGTTCCTGCAGCGCACCCTGAACGCACTGAACCGGCAGCAGGCCGACTACCCGGACATGACCGTGGACGGCGCGATCGGCCCGAAGACCGTCACGGCGTTCGTGACTTTCATGTCCAAGCGGAAGCCGCAGGGCGAAACCGTAGTCCTCAAGGCGATGTCCAGCTTGCAGGGTGCGCGGTATATCGAGATCGCTGAGTCTCGGGAGCAGAACGAGGCATTCGTTTTCGGCTGGCTGGCGAACCGGGTCTGACTGCACCGCCCCATCTGACCTTCTGCCAACTGCGTTCCTGCTCGGGCACCGGCTCGTTGGTGGGCTGTGCCGTTGACAGACGCGCAGTGGGCGCGGATAGAGCCGTTGTTGCCAGCCCGGACGCCCAAGCGGGGCGGGCGGTGGCGGGACCACCGGCAGGTAATCGACGCGATCGCATGGAAGTTCCGCACGGGCTCGCAGGGGGTGCACTTGCCCGCCGAGTACGGCTCGTGGAAGGGCGTCTGCACCCGGCTGCGGAACTGGGCGATCGACGGTACCTGGGCCCGTGTCTTCACCGCCCTGCTCGCCCAGGCCGACGCCGAAGGCGACCTGGACTGGGTCGTCGCAGTCGACTCCACGATCGTGCGCGCCCACCAGAACGCGGCCGGAGCCCGAAGAACAGGGGCTCCGGCCGCCGAACCCGACCACCACTCCATCGGGCGTTCCCGCGGCGGCCTGACAACCAAGATCCACCTCGCCGCCGACAGCCGCTGCCGTCCGCTGTGCTTCTATCTCACCCCAGGCAGGCCAACGACGCACCTGTGTTCGAGCACATCATGACCGCCCTGCGAGTGCCCCGGCTGGCCGGCAGATCGCCGACCCGTCTTCCCGTGGGGTATTGACGCTCCGAACCCGTGAACGGCCGCCCTCCACACCAACCGGTGTGGAGGGCGGCCGTTCTGTGTTTCGGGCTCAGCGGGCGGCGTAGCGCGCGATCCCGTTGACGGTGTCCACCGCTGAGACGTCTCCGGTGTTCTCCAGGCGGCGCAGGCTGAGGCGGACCAGGCCCGGAGCACGGCGTAGGTGGCGGGCCATGTTGTCGGCGCTGCACGGAAGGGGCGCGGTCCGCAGCCAGGCGAGGACATCGTCATCGGTGAGAGTGTCCAAGGAGCGGGCGGTGCCGAGTACGCACAAGGTCCCGGCGCCGCGCACCACGAGCGAGCCTGCGTCGACGGTGTGGTGAACGAGAGCGTCGAACGCGGCGCGAGCACCGAGCCCGCCCGCGACGGCTGCGTCGACGGCCAGCACGATTCGGAGGAACACTCTGGTGCGGCGGTTGAGCGGGCTGCGGATGGTCGTCTTCATGTGCTGGTGTCTCCTGGGCCGAGGTCCTGACGGGAAGTCGGCTGATCACGCTCAGTTGGAGCTGTCGTGCTGGTGGGAGATCTGGCCGGTGGAGCGAGCCGCCAGAGCGGCCCGCCGCACGCCTCGGAGCTTCGCCTGGACCCAGATCTGCGAACCACACGTCAACACGAGGTTCTCGGTGAGCAGCCACTCATGCAGGGTCGCGCAGAGCGAGGCTGCGGAGGCGGTGGAGATGATGCTGGCGGTGGTGAGCAACTGCGCCGAGGCGAGGCGCCTGATGATGTCGGACGTGCAGGTAGACACGTTGACGATGGGCACGAGCTCCCTCCGGTACTTCACCGGGTGGTGCGGCTGTACATGGCGGCGAGCAGGTCCAGGACGAGTTCGACGGGGGCGTGCCGGTCGAACGTCGCCTTCCAGTCGTGTTCGCGGGCGGTGCCGGTGACCGCGATCGTCCAGGTGTCCGCGGTCGGGTCGTCCGGGGCGTAGCCGAGGTAGACTCGAGTGTCGGGTGACGCGGCGTGGATGGTGCCGCGCGGGTCGATGACCCAGCTCCAGTTGTGGGCCGCCAGAAACGCGCTGATCGCGTACGGGCTGCCTGCGCCGAGCAGCCAGGTTCGGCTTTCGACGGGATCGCCCGGCTTGAGGCCCGGCACGGTGGGAGCGGTGACGGCCACGGTCATGATGAGCGCCTTCCTTCCTTGTCGAAGGCGTCCATAGTTCCTTGGGGGTGGGCGATTTGCGTAGTTCGTGGTGTCTGCTGGGGGCGAACGGCAGTGTGCCGCACAAGCATCGCCCCCGGGAGCGACAGAGGTCGGTCCCGGGGGCACTGTCCTGTCCCGATGAACCCGGCGGAGCTCGGTGAGCTTGGCCGGTCGTGGACCGCTCCTCTCGGTTACGTTGGCGAAGCTGGCGGACCGGGGCTTCTGCGTCTAAGCACCCAGTTGTGCGACGGCGTCTCAGCGTGTCTTTCGGATGGCGTCGGTGGCGGCCTTGGCGATGGCGGCGGGGGCACTGGAAGGCCGGGGCAGGTGAAGCAGGGTGGTTCCCGGCAGGTGGCGGGATCCCTGGGTGAGGGTGAGCTGGAGTACGGCGCAGCCTGCGGCGGTGAGGCGTTTGATACGGGTGACAGCTTGCTCGGTTTCGTAGCCGGCGTACTGGGCGTCGGTGACGATCACAAGGAGGCGGCCGGTGCCTGGGCGGCTGAGGTCGAGGCCGTGGTCGAGGGCGTCGATGGCGTCGCCGAGGTTGTGGCTGCCGCCCCCGGCCTCGAATGTCGTCACGCGCTCTGGCGCCCAGTGGGTGGGGCGGGTGAGTGCGGTCAGATGGTGGTCGTAGGCGATGGTGGCGGTACGGGAGTCGGGGTCGGTCAGGGCCGCTGCGCGGGCCACGATCCAGGCGGCGGATGCGACGGGTTTGCAGGCGGCCTTCATGGAGCGGGAGACGTCGACGGCGATGCCGACGCGCAGTGGAGGGGTGGCGCTGGTCCGGCGGCGGGTGCGGGTGAACGGCTCTGCGGTGGGCACGGCGCCGACGGCGCGCTGGGCGTCGCGGGCGAGGGCCCGACCCACGTTGAGGCGGCCGGGCGGGGTGGGGCTGGTGGTCCGCTCCTCGGTGCGTTCGCGGTAGGCGGCTGCGCGAAGGGCGCGGCTCAGACGTGCGGCGGCGCTCTGCTCGGCGGCGGTGGGCTTGCGAGTGCCGGTGACGGGGCTCTCGTGGGGCGCTGGTGTGCCGTTGGGGCTGACGGTGCCGCGCGAGGTGAAGACCGACTTGGCGGTCGCGGCGGCCTTGCGTCGCTGGCCGGCGTTCTGGGCGCGGTCCTGGGCCCGCGCCTTGGACTGCGCGGCCACGGCCCTGTCCGTGGCGGCCCGTGCTGCGGCGTCGGCGGCGTCGTTGGCGGCCATGCTGTCCAGGACGACCGCCACGGCGCCGGACAGCAGATTGGTGAGGTCCTCCGGTACGGCGGGCGGGGCAGGGACAGCGGCATCCAGGGCGTCGCACCAGTCCTGAGCGTGCGCCAGCATGGTGGATGCGTCATGGTCGGCGCACCGGTGGGCTGCGGTCCAGATGTCGGTGAGGGTGGCCAACAGGTCGGCGCCCAGGACTCGCTCGCACACGGTGGCGACGGCTTGGGTCTCGCCGGCGTCCAGGACGCCGGCGTCCCGTCGGCCGAGCATCAGGGCTGCCACGCTGGCGGCATGCTCGATGCCCTGGACGCTGGGGTTGGCGACGTCGGGCATGACCAGGGTCCGGGCGCTGGTGCGCAGGTACGTGCGGTCGGTGGGCCGCCTGGTGAGGTGGGCGCCTTCGGCACGGCTCTCCTCCAATAGGAGTGCGGCCTCGACGACGCGGGGGTCCGCGCCGGTCGGCTCCAACCATACGGAGTGGGCGGCGTGGGCGGCCTCGTGGCAGAGGACACCCCAGGCGGCGGGATAGCGCTCCTCGTCGCCCACGATCCGCGGGTGGACCTCGTGTGGCTGGAGGGGCTCGAACAGGTCGGCGTCGAACTCCACCTCAGCCAGGCCGGGAAAGAACGCGGCCGGCGCCCCGGAGCGGGTGCCGCGCCTGCACGTGACGACCAGGTCCTGGCGGCCGGACAGGGCGACCAGCCGGTCGCCGAGCTCGGCACCCACACGCAGCCACGCGGCCGGAGAGGACGAGGGCTGTCGGGGCGGGGCACCGTCGTCGTCCCAGCGCGCGAGGTCGGCGTCGTCGTCGGCCTCGGGGACGGAGGACTGGATGTGGTGATGGGCGCTCATCGCGAGCGGCCCTGGGATGCTGAGCCGGTGCTGCCCGGGGACTGCCACTGCCGGGCAGCCGACGCGGTCGCGGCGGAGAGCTGCCGACCCAGAGTAAGGGGCGCGACGCCCTTGACGCCGGCGACCTTCGCGACGGCAGCGGCTACAGCGTCGCGGTCCTCCAGAGGAGCGATCCCGATCAGATTGCCGAGCGCCGCCTTGGTACCGAGGACCGCCTCCGTCTTCTGGTAACTGATCAGCTCACGCAGTTGGGGGGCCCAGCCCAGTTCGCCGAGTTCGACCTGGCCGGCGAGGTGGCGGGCGACCCGGACCACCCGGGCATCGATCCGCAGCGCCAGGGCGAGGTCGTAGTCCGTGCCGACCTGGATCTGCACGCTGAACCGGGACGCCAACGCCTCCGTCAGCACAGCACCGTGCACGCCCGGATTGTGGCCCGCCACCACATAGAAGCCCTTCTCCGCCGTGATGGTCTCGCCCTTGTGGTTCTTGACCTGGATCTGGCGGCGCCCGTCCATCGCCGGGTACAGCGCCGACAGCACCTTCGGTGGGATCAAGGTCGCGTCGTCGATCAGCAGGGCGCGGCCCTCGGTCATCGCGGTGACCAGCGGGCCGTACTGCCAGGCGTAGTTGCCGCTGTCGTCCAGCGTGTAATCGCCGATCAGGTCGCCGACCGTGGTGTCGCCGTCGCCGGCGACGGTGATCAAGCCCGGGAACGCGGCCTCCACTAGGGAGGTCTTGCCGGTGCCCGGGGGACCGTAGAGCAGCACCGGCACGTCGGCGTCGCGCAGACGACCCAGGGCCTCGACATCGGGCAGGTCGGCTAGCTCCCGAGGGTGGTAGAGCTGGCCTCCGGGGCGGCGGATCGGGCCGGTCTGCTGGAAGGTCTTCGATGCAGGAGGGGTCGTGCGGGCCGTGGCCGCTTGGGCACGGGGAGAGTGGGTTCCCGGTGGACTGATCACTGCGGCCTGCGCGGCGGCGGCGGTCTTCCCGTTTGCACGGAACTGCGGCTTCCCGGAGCCGAGTTGGTCAGCTTCGCCGCGCTTCGCCAGAGTAAGGGCGGCGTTGCGGACGGCACCGTGGGAGTGGCGGAGCTGCCTGGCCATGTCCCCGATGGTGAGCTTGTCCGCCGGCCGGTCGGCCAGCAGCGCGGCGACCTTGGCCCGAAGCTCGCCACCCTTGGTGCGTGCTGTAGAGGCGGGCGGTCCGGGTGTGGTCAAGGAGTCTCCTCGAAGCCGCGCTGGAGCAGGACCCGCCGGGCGGCGGCGTTGTAGCTCGTGGTGGTGATCTCGCCGGTGGTGGAGTGCCGCATTGTCACGAACGGCTGCTGGGCTGTGCGCTCTGCTGGAGCCGCCGCCTCATGGACGGGCGATGGCCCCTGGAAGACAGGGGTGCGGGCCGCCGACAGGGTTTCGAGCGCCTCCATACGGCGGTCGTTCAGGTCCTCGTCGATGGCCTTGGCGTTGGTGACGGGGTCGAGAGGATGCGAGGTCACGATGTTCTCCGTGGTGATGAAGGCGAGTTGGTCGGAACGATCGGCGGTCCGGGCTGCTGGGCCTTGGCGCTGCTGCTTCGTTTCCTCACGGCGACCGAGGCCGGAGCGGCCGGCACCGGGGCGAGCGAGCGGATCCGGGCGACCGACGACCTCGGGCCGGCGGGCGGTTCGTGGAGCCGGGCTGCGGCCAGCCGGAGCAGCTGCTGCTGCTCGGCGGCGGGAAGGGCGGACAGCCTCCGCAGGTGCTCCGAAGTGTCGGCGTCCAGGAGGGAGCCGGTGCCGAGCCCCGAGGTGGAGAGCAGCGACTGCCGTGCGGCGGCCTCGATCAAGGGAGCCAGCTCGTCGGGCAGGTCCAGGTGCTCGCAGACGTACTCGCCTCCGCCGGTGAGGACGCTGGCCAGGCCGGTGGGCTCGTCGCCCAGGTGGAGACGGAGCTCGGCCACTGAGAACAGGGTGTGCACCGCTTCGCGCAGCACGGCGGGGTCGCTGTTAGGTGGGGACCAGGGCGAGGGCAGCGCCCGGCGGATCGCCGTGTCGTAGCGCGGCAGCAGCCGTCCGGTCACCGACGCGGCGGCGCGGACCGGATCGGCGCTGACAGTGATGCCGTGCGGTGACAAGTCCTCGAACCGGTCCGTGGCGCGGCCGAGGACCTGGGGCAGGAGCGGGGCCATGATGTACTGCTCGGTGCGCGGAGCGGGGCGGGGGAGGACGACCAGCTCGCGGCTGGCCGACCCGCGCAGGATTCCCGCGCGCTCGTACACGAACTCGGCCACGGCCCAGTCGGCGTGGGCGAGGTCCCAGAGCCGGTCGTGAAGAGCGCTGCGCTCCGTGCCCGTTGCAAGAGGAGTGAAGTCGGCGTCCCATCCTCCGGGAAGGCGCGCTGCGAGCGCGAGGGTGAACTCGGTCAGCGCGTCCCGTGCGTGGCGCCGCGTGGTGCTGGCGTTCACCAGAGGCCGGGAGGCGGCTTCGGGCTGAACGTGGGTGTGCGGTGTCGACGTCGTGGCCAAGGTGCCCTGGGGAGTTGAAGGGGAGTGGTTAGCGGGGACGGCGCTGGCTCGCGGGTGGGGGCTGAGCCGACGTCGGTCCGTGGGGGTGGGGCCGTCACCGGGTGCGGGTGCGGGGGCGGGTGGCGGTCGGGTCGGTGGCCGCGGCTGCGGCGGCGGCGGGGCTGACAGCGGCGGCGGGGCTGGTGGTGCGGGCGGCGGCGGTGCGCGGGCTGCGGACGACCTCGGTCTCGACGGGCGGGAGGGGGTTGTCCGGCTCGCCAGCGCGCCGGGTCCACTCGTAGGCGGCATCGAGGTCCGGAAAGCCGCCCTCCCACAGGGTGTAGGTGCGGCCGAGGTAGTCGACATCCTCGTAGAACACCCGGACGGGGTGCTGGCCGGGCTCGGGCCGCCGGTCCTCGGCGATGATCCAGGTGTTGAAGTCGTAGACCAGGTCCTCGTTGCTGCTGGGTGGCCCGCCCGAGGAGTAGGCGGGGTCCAGGACGAGGTCGGAGGTGTACGAGTTCGCGATCCTGTACCTGTCGCCGGCCTGGGCGAGCTGCTGCTCCAGGTCGCGGCTGGGCTGGTCGCAGGTCGGAAGCTGCTCGTCGTGCGGTGTCACCTGGTCGAGGTCGGCGCCGCGGGAGACGAGCCAGTTCTGCGCGAGTGCCACGATCGGTGCCCGCTGGTATTCAAGCCGGTACGTTCCGGCGCCGAGGTCGCGCTGGACGTGGATTCCGGCGAGCTGATTCGAGCCGGGGATGTCCCAGGTCATGGTGCCGTCGTGGACGACGAGGTAGGAGTCGGTCAGCAGCGGCGTGTGCGGGTTGGCCGTCTTCTGCACGGCCAGGACGCCGATGTTCCGCTCGTACGCGAACTCCCACCACCTGCGCTTGTCCTCCTCGGTGCGGGCTTCGAGGTCCTCGACCTGGAGGGCCTCGTCAATGGCGAGGAGCGGCTTGGTGACGTCGCTGATGGGTTGCTCCGGTGTTCTCGGGGGGGCGTGGAGGTGCTGCTGCGACCGAGCGGGGCGCGGCGGACGGTGCCGGCGTCGCGTGCTCGGTGGATTGCGACGATGTTGGGCGTACCGGGGACGGCGAAGATCGCCGAGGTGTCCGCGCCGACCAAGTAGCTGGCGGACAGGTGAGAGTCGGCGTCGGACCGGTGCTGTGCGGAGATGGGCAGGAGCTCGCTCTCGCGGGCCGCGAGCCTCGACAGGACCTGTCGGGTCTCCTCGTCGGCCGGCACCAGGTCGTAGATGTTGCCTCCGAAGCCGAGGCCGGATTGGAGGC
This sequence comes from Kitasatospora sp. NPDC098663, assembly GCF_044760075.1. Lineage (NCBI taxonomy): Bacteria > Bacillati > Actinomycetota > Actinomycetes > Kitasatosporales > Streptomycetaceae > Kitasatospora > Kitasatospora sp. NPDC098663. Next base: position 21,212 of record NZ_JBIWAP010000029.1, read on the forward strand.
TGGGGGCGATCGGGGGCTCTTGGGTCAGCGGCGGTGGGCTGTTGATCGGCCGGCCGGTGCGGGAGAGACTGCGGCTGGGACGAGGGTCGCTGTGCTCGTCCGGGCGCCGCGTGCCGTGGCCGCGGCGCGGCGGGCCGTCGTCGGCGCGACCTGGGCAGCGAGCCAGGAGCGGGCGTCGTTGCCGCCGCCGGTGTGGCGCAGGCGGATGGTGTAGGTGCCGGCGCGCTGGTCGCGGGAGATGAGGGCGGCGATGTGGCGGCCGTCGACCGATCCCAGGATCGTGCTGGTGCGCAGGCGATGGGTGTGCTCCACCGCGAAGTCGGCGCCGCTGTGGCGCAGGAACCGGGCGTTGACGGCGTCGTCCGCAGTGGCGGGGTCCAGCCCGGCGAGGCCCAGGTCGACCTCACCCGACGGGACGGGGACGGTGGTCACCGGTGCGGCGCCCGAGGCGATTCCGGGGCCGACTGGGCAGGCGCGGCGCCGACCACCAAGGTCGTCGGCGGCGTGGCGGCGGAGGCACGGGAGCGGGCGGCGACGGCCCGGCCCACCTCCGGCGCCTGCGCGAGGCGCTCGGCTGCCTTCCGGTACACGAAGACAGCCTGGCCCAGGTGCTCGGTGGCGAGATCGAACCGCGCTCCCGAGGCTTCGAGGTCCGTTCCCAGCATGCGGAGTACCCTGTAGCGCTGGACCTCGTGGTGTTGGCCGGACCGGATCCGGTCGAGGCGCTCGATCGCGTAGACGGCCGACTGGCGGAGGTCCTGGTCGAGTTCGTCGGCCCGTGCGGCCTGGCGCGAGATCAGCGCCGCCAGGGTGCGGAGCTCGCGGGGCTCCTCATGAAGGGTGAGCAGGTCCTCGGTGTCCATCCCGAGGCGCTCCACGACGGCCAGGCGCCCAGCGAAGTCGGGAGCGCCGGTGACCAGTCGGGCCGGGGCCGGGCCGGTGGTGGGTCCCCTGTTCATCGCGTCCTCGCCGTGGGCCGGGGCGGGGCCGGTCCCCGCCGCCGCGGACGCGTGCTCGGCAGCCACCGCTGGCTGGTGTGCCGCTGTGGTGCGGGCGTGGGCGGCGTGGACGCGGGCGCCGAGCGAGGTGATACGGACCTTCTGGCCGACGTAGAGGCTGGTGCTTGTGTCCTGGACGGCCAGACGCTTGTCGATGAGGAACTGCAACGTGGCCGGGCGGACCTGGACGTCGGCCTGGATCTTCCGGCCCTGCTGGATGCTGTACTCGGAGACGAAGACCTTGCCGCGGGCGACGGCGTCCAGCGCGCGCAGCTGGGTATCGTTGACGCGCAGCTCGGCGGTGACGGTCTGCACGGGTGTGTTGGTCGGGGGCGGTGGGGCCGGATCGGGTGCTGCGGCGAGGAGCTGGTGCAGGTCGGTGAGCACCTCCAACTGCCCGTGGAGCTCGTTGCCGCGCACGGCGAGAGCGTGCAGGGCCTGGGAGTCGGGGCCGAGCCCTCCGGTGGCCTGGGCGAGCGGGTCGCGGCCTGCGATGACCAGTTGCATGTCGGCGCGGATGGTGCGGGCCCGGCCCACCAGGCGCTCCTGGATATTGTCCAGGAGGCTGGCGGTGGTATGGATCTCCCTGGTGACCCGGCCCAGCGGGGTGCTGGTGCCCTCGTCCTGGCCCGGCAGTTCGCTGAGGCGCTCGGCACTCAGGCGCTGAGGGACCAGCGCGGTGCCGATACCCGTCGGCGCGGCGGGAGTCTGGGTCACGGGCGGGCCTTTCGGCCGGCGGCGACCTCGGCGAGTCCAACCTCGACCGCCTCGGCCAGGGTGTCCACCAGCGGGGCGCCGACGGCGGCCAGGCGCTCGGGGCAGTGCAGGCCGCCGGTGTGCAGGACCGGCACGGCGCCTACCGCGCGGGCGGCGACCGCGTCGTCGGCGCTGTCGCCGATCACCACCACGGTGGACGGGTCGATGCCGGGACCCAGGGCGGCGAGGTGGGCGGCGAGCGCGGGTGCCTTGGTGGATACGGAGGGGCCGATGCGGCCGTCGATACGGTCCAGCAGGCCGCCGATGCCGACCTGCCGTACTTCGGTGAGCAGCCGCTCGTGCGGGGCCAGCGAGAGCAGAGACTGACCGACACCGCGGGCTCGCAGGCCCATCATCAGCTGGCGAACCCCCGCGCGCAGCTGGACAGGCCGCCGATGCAGGACGTCGAGAAAGGCGGCGTCGTTGTCGCTCCACTCCTGGTCGGTGATGGTGCGTCCGAGCAGGTGGTCGTAGAACGAGCGGATCGGCACCCGGTGCTGGGACCGGTAGGTCTCGACGCTGACCGGCTTGCCACCGAGCACGGGCAGGGTCGCGTTGAGGGCCGCGACGTGGTCGCCGAGATCGTCGCGCACGGTCCCGTTCCAGTCCCAGACGATGCGGATACGGGCGGCGGAAGTGGTGGTCAAGCGGGGGTCTCCAAAGACGAGTTGGGATTGGTGACGAGCAGATCGGTACGGGGTAGGAGGACGGCGGCGGCCAGGGCGGCGGCGAACACCGCAGCGGTGGCGACCGGCACGGTGCCGCCTTCGGCGAGGTGGCCGGCCACCGCAGTCCCGGCGGCCTGGCCCACGCCGATCACCGCGATCAGCCAGGCCGCGGCCTCGGTGGCGGTGCCCTCGGGGGCCAGGCGGTCGCAGAAAAAGAAGGCCGAGGCGAGCAGCGGCGACAGGTAGAGGCCGGGTGCGACGCCGAACGCGATGGCCGTCAGCGGGGTGGTGGCGAGCAGCAGCGGGACGAAGCAGACCGCGTAACCCGCTGCCGCAGCGAGCAGTTGCCGCTGCGGTGGGAGCGTCCACGGGGAGCGGGTGTAGGCGATCCCGCCGGCCAGGCTGCCGACCGACAGGGCCGCGGGGAGCATCCCGGTCAGCCAGCCCGCTCCGGTCCGGTCGGCCAGGGAGAGCGCTAGCACGTTGAAGGCACCGAGGTTGAAGCCCAGGCAGGCCATTGCCGCCAGCAGGAGCAGCAGCCCGCGCGAGCGCAGCGGCCCGCTCCAGTGGACCTCACGCCGCCCGGCGGGCGGCCAGGTGGCCGGCGCCCGGGTGGCGACCAGGGCGGTGCCGAGGGCGCCGATGACGCCGCAGGCCCACAGCGCGGCGGCTGGGGCGACCAGTTGGCACATTGCGGTCGCCGCCAGCGGCCCGGCGACGAAGACGACTTCCTGGCTGACGCTGTCCAGGGTGTAGGCCACGCGCTGCTTGCCCGGGTCGGGTACCAGGCGTGGCCACAGTGCGCGGAGCCCGGCCTCCAGCGGCGGAGTCGCCGCTCCGGCGAGTACGGCGAGTGCTGCTGCGGCGATCGGCTGCGCGACCAGGTCGGTCACGGCCAGCAGGGTGAACGCCACGAACGCCACGCTCGCCGCGATCGCGGAGACCAGGCCCAGGCGGGTGCGGTCGACGAGCCGGCCGATCAACGGCTGGCCGACGGCGCTGGCCAGCCCGTAGAGGGCGGCGAGGACGGCCCCAAGCAGGACCGGTCCGCCGGTGGAACGCACGGCGAGCAACAGGGCGAGCGGTGCCATGGCGGTGGGCAGCCGGCCGATGAGGGTGCCGGCGAGCAGTGCGGGCACGTGGGGGAGGGCGAGGACGTCGCGGGCCGTCGGTTTGAGAGCGGAGGGTGCGGCGGGGGGCATGCGGGCGGCGGGTCTTCCTGGTTGCTGGGCGGTGTCAGCCGGGCGGTGCGGTGCGCAGCACCGCGGCGGCGGCGCCCAGGTGGGCGCTGGCGCTGGTGAGCAGGGCGGCGGCTCGTAGCCGTGCGGCCTGCACGAGGCCGGCGGAGTCGGTGATGGTGCTGTCGGGGGTGGACAGCTGGTCCAGGGCGGTCGACATCGAACCGCCGGCCGACAGGAGGGCCTGCTGGGCCTGCTCGATGCGTGCCAGGGCCCGCAGGTGGGCCTCGGAGGGCGGGTCGGCGGCGTCGACGACGGCTGCGGCCGAGGCGCTGACGGTGGCGAGATGGACCAGGGCGGCGAGCAGGTTACGGCTCAGCAGCCGGACCGGGTCCGGTGCGCGGGGCGGAAGGTCGAGGGTGCGGGCGAGCGCCTGGATCTGCTCCGATTCCTCCTGGAGATCGGTGGTCAGCAGCACGGTCGCCTCGTGGTGGACGGCGGTCAACGGGCTCTCCGGGTGGGTGCGGTGGCGCTGTGAGCGGGGGTGATGACGAGGGCGGCCGGCCCGGCGACCCGGGCGGCCGGGGAGGTGCGGCAGGCCGCGTCGGAGCGGTAGGGGTCCGGGCCGATGTCCAGGTAGCGGCGCAGGACGCTCGGCAGATCGGCGGTGCTGCGCCGGACCGGCGACTCGGCGGCCAGACAGCCGATGACGTTCTCGATCAGGAGCTTCGGGCAGTCGCCGACCAGCTCGGCCTCCCAACCCTCGCCGTCAACGCCGGCGGTGATCAGCCAGGCCTGCCGGCCCGCCGGGTGCAGGATCTCGGCGAGATGGTCGGGGGAGGTGATCCGCGTGATGTCGCCGCCCCGGCTGTTCGCGCCGTCCCAGCCGGCCTCGGACAGGCAGTAGAGCGCCCCGTCGAGGTCGTCGTGCTCGGCCGGCCCTGCCTGGCGGGTCGCGGCCGTCTCGACCAGGGCCTCGGCGGCGGAAGCGAGGACCTCGTCGGGGGTCAGGGAGCTGAAGGTGGCGCGCCAGCCGGGCCCGTGGGCGGTGAACGCCTCGCGCTGGTACGTGTGGTCGCTGGAGTCGTTCAGCAGGATCCGGACGTCGCCACGCGCGAACACCTGGCCGTTCCCCTGTGCGGTGCGGGTCCAGGACGCCTCCTGCAGCACCCGGCGGGCCCGGACCACCGACGTATAGGAGCCCAGGGCGAGGTAGGCGGGCCGGACGCCGACGGCTCGCCGGTTGTTCCGGGTGGACTGTGGCATCGGTGGGACGGGCCGCGGCTTGGGAGTGCCGTCGGCCGGGCGGCGCGCACGGGGGGCAGCGGGAGTGGAGGAAGGAGTGCTGGTGGCCATGCGTGTCCTCATCGCCGCTTTGCGGCAGTGGAGTTGGAGATGAGCGGGGCGGGCTGCTGCGGTGCCTCGTGACTGAAGACCAGTGCAGCGGTCACCGAGCGGAGCCCGGCGGCGTTCGCGCGGGCGGCGGCCTGCTCCGACGGCGAGGGCGCAGGCCGTGTCCCCGCGGCAGGTCCGGGCGCGGGCGCGAGCGGCGGCTCTGCGCGGCGCGGCCCGTCGGGCACCGGCCTCGCGGGAGCCTGCCGGGTGGCCGGGGCGTCGGCGGTCGGCGTGATGTCCCGCGTGCCCGTGCGGCGGACGGTCGTTTCGGCGCGCGGCGGCGTCGGGAGGTGGCGCTGCGCCCAGCGGCCGATGGCCTGCAGCGGATCGGCGAGTGCCTTGCCGGCGGTGGTTAGCCCGTACATGTAGTAGCGCGGCTCGCCGCTGCGCTCGACCAGTCCGTCCTTCTCCAGCTGGGCCAGTCGCTGGTAGAGGTTGCCGGGGTTCATCCCGTCGGGCAGGGCGGTGTCCAGGATCTCGCTCGGGTAGGCCGGTTCGCCGAAGGCGTCCAGGGCCATCACGGTGGCGATGGCGTTGGTCCGGTTGAGCGTGGCGAGGGCCTGCTCGGTGTACGCCCCCGGTCCGGTTCCGTACTGCGGGACCGGCTGGTGTGCGGAGGCCCAGCGGGTCACCGGGATCTGGATGTACGCGACGGCCTCGCGTCCGGCCCGGGTGAGGGAGACCAGGGTGGTGCCGGAGTCCTTCGTGCGGGTGATGAGCCCGCTCTCCTCCATCCCATCGAGCCGCCGGTCGAGCTGGGTCTCGGTCATCCGCGGTGACTTCTCGGCCAGTTCGGCCAGCGGCCGGACGCCGTCGGACAACTTGAGCAGGCGCAGGAGCGAGATGGTGTCCTGCGGGCCGAGGATCGACACGGCGGCCTGGATCCGCTGGGCCTGGGCAAGGGTGGAGGAGGTGGTGGGCATGCTGAAGGTCCTTCGAAGAGTGGAAGACAGATGCAGGCGGGTGGTTCAGGCCGCCGCGTGGGAGGTGAGCAGCTGCAGCCGTCGGGCCGCGGTGTTGTAGACCTGGTGTCCGCTGCGGCGTCCGGCGGCGAGCAGGTAGATCTCGGTGCCGCTGCCGGAGGCCGGCGGGGCCGGGCGTTCCTGGTAGACCAGGCGCCAGCAGCGCTCGTGGTCGAGGTAGATTCGGCGGCAGCCCGTCAGGTCCCACAGGCCTCGCCGGCCGAGAGCGGGGCCGCGTTGCTGGCACCGCACCAGGCGGCGCAGCTGGTGCACGGCGGCGTCCTGCAGGTCCTGCGGGAGAAGGCCGAGGTCGCCCAGTGCCGCCGGGTGGGCATCGAAGTCGAGCAGGGCGGCGGCGGTCACGAGCTGTCCTCGGTCTAGACGGAGGTGCGGGGCACTCCCGGCTGGGGCAGGGAATCGGGGTCGGTGAAGGGCGGGTGCGGGAGCAGCCGGTGGTGCGGGTGGTCGGGGTTGGTGGTGCAGGCGCCGAACGGGCCGTCGGGGGCGCGGAGTTTGAGCAGCAGTGGCTCCAAGTGGTCGCGCTGCCAGACGCTTGGGCCGGTCGCCCCGGATCGGGAGTCCGTCAGCTCCTGCCACGCCAGCCAGGCGTGGTGGATACGGGCCAGCGCCTCGTCGTGCTCGGGCCAGCGGGCGCACCACGGCCTGCCGCTGGTGATCTCCTGTCCGAAGACGGCCAACAGGATGTGGTCGACCCACGGCACCATCGTGGCGACCTCCGCCGCGAGGGCGTCGTCGTCGAAGGCCAGGACGGTCAGCGAGACGGGATCGGACTCGCCGGGCGTGCCGTCCTCGCCTTCGGCGGTGCCGGCGCCGCCGAGCAGATCGGAGACCGAGAGGTCCTCGTCCTGCTCCTGGGCGAGCTGCTCGGCGACGACGGCCAGCGAGTCCCGCTCCGCCTGCAGTCGGGTCAGCGTGGCTTGCCACTCGGCCACGGTCTCCGGAGTGACGGTCGGGCGGTCGGGCGGATCGGCGGGGGGCGGGGTGGACAAGGGCGACTCCTGGGGAATTGGCGGTGCGGTCGGTGAGCACGACTCTGCCCGCTGGGCAGGTCCTTGCGCGGGAGATATGCCGTGAGGTATGGAGCGCCAGAATTCACCGAAGTGGGGCCGGATGGTTTTCGCAGAGGAAGATATCTGATGTCATCAACTCGACTGCCATTGAGGCTTGTTGAGGGACGACTCCATTTCCCAGGGCGGTCAGTTGGGCAGATCGAGAAAGCTGTGTGATCTGCGTCACCCAGCCTTTTTCGAGACCCATGACCCATTCCACGAAAGCGGGAGAAAGGCGCCCCCGGGAATCCACCGGATCGGGCGCTGGGCGGGTTATTCGCTCCCACTGGGCGATGGCGGCGGCGTACTCGCCCCAGCGGGCCGCTCCGGCGGCGGGGGCCATGTCGGCAGCAGCAGTTGCGCCTGCGAGAGGGAGGAGCCGGTGCTGTCCGGGCCGCGGAGCCGCGCAGTCCCGGCCCGGCTCGCCTCGGCCGGCGGGCGCAGCCGGGCTGCGGCGCTCGGCAGGGTCAGATCGCCCCGGCTTCCCCGCTGGTTGGGGCCGCCCTTGGTCCCGTCGCTCGCCCGCGGTGTCGGCAGTAGGTGCTCCACCAGGTCGGACAGGTTCGGGCCGTGGCCGCCGGCCTTGCGCCGCTCGGGGTGCTGCGAGCCCCCGATCGAGCCCAAGTTCGAGGTCGGGGTGAGCAGGAGCGTGACCACGTGCCCCAGGTCCTCGCGCCGAACGTCCGGGCCATTGAAGTCCCGTGCGCGGGGTGTCGGCAGGCCAGGCGGCGATGAAGACGCGCTCGCGTCGGTGGGGGGCTCCGACGTCGGAGGCACGTAGCACCTGCCAGCGCGCATCCATCCCCGCGCCGGCCAGGTCGGCGAGTACGGCACCGAGTGCCCGCAGATGATGCTCATCTCCGGTCTCTCCCAGACACCACGGGCAGGGTTCCACGTCGCCATCGGTATTCGAGCGAGCGGGGGTCGAGAGCAGGCCTCGGACATTTTCCAAAACCACCAGACAGGGCTTGAGAGTTGATATGGCGCGGGCGATGGTGTGCCACAGGCCCGAGCGGGTGCCCTCGGCCAGGCCAGCCCGGTTGCCCGCCACCGAGACGTCGGTGCACGGGAAGCCCGCGACCAGGACGCAGACCGGCTCGACGGTGCGGAAGTCGACCTGGGTGATGTCGCCCAGGTTCGGGACACCTGGCCAGTGGTGCTCCAGGATGGCCGCGGCGCCGGGGGCCGGGTCCGCGTGCCAGGCGATCCGGCCACCGAGGACGGACTGCACGCCCAGGTCGAGACCGCCGTAGCCCGAGCACAGCGATCCGATGCGAAGACCGGTCACCGTCACCGCGTCTTCCTGGGTGCGGTGGACACGGCCGGGTTGTCGAAGCGGGAGACCTCGACCACGGCTCCGCCGGCCGCCGGCCGGCGGGTCGCGGCCGAGCGCAGGCGCGCCGCAGCGGTGCGAAGGGTACTGCGGGAGGGGCGCTCGGCCCGCTCGGCGGCCCGGTGCAGGTCGTCGGCGGCCCGGTCGAGCACCCTTTCGGCCTGGCGCAGGGAGCGGTGGTGGAGGCCGGGGTCGGCGGTGTAGGTGTCGCCGGTGACGTTGTCGCGCCACAGGTTGCGGGTGACGGTGAGCAGGTGCCGGTCGGCCTCGGTGAGGGCGAACGCGGCGTCCCGCAGGGCGGTTCCGGCCGGATGCGGCGCCTCGCCCGCGGTGCGGGTCGCGGTGAGGTCGGCGGCCAGCAGGACGATGTCCAGGTGCGTGTAGCGCAGCGCCTCGATGTGTGCGGGGGCGGTGGCCATGGTGGCGGGCCTACGTAGGGCGTCGAGGCCGGTGCGGGCGTTGCGGATCCGCTCGGAGAGCCCGGTGAGGGAGGCCGGCAGATGGTGGGGGGAGGGCAGGGGGAACTCCGGAGGTCAGAGCCGCTTGGCGGCGGAAGGGCCGGGGGAGGGCGTGGGGTCGAAGCGCCCGGCGTCGGGGCCAGTGCGGAACGGTCGGGAGAGGACGGAGCGCAGGCGGGCGGCTACCCCGCGGGAGGGGCGGTCGGCCTCGGCGGCGGACCGGACGGGCTTGGGCGCGGATCGGGGCGCGGGGCTGTTCGCGCGCATATGGCGGGCGGCCGTGGCCAGTTGTTCGCCGGCCTCGCGGTACAGCCACTGGGCGTGCTGGCACACCAACGGTGTGGGCGAGAGCTGGTGGGCGTCGGCGAGTTCGAGGACCTCGCTGAGGTTCTGCAGAGCTGCGGCCGAGTGCGTGACCGCCCTGGTGGTGGCCCGCCGTTCGCGTCGTAGGGCGGCGGCCTTGTCCGGGTCGGTGAACGGGTCGAGGGGGCGCAGGGCGGCCTCGGTCAGCCCGGTGTGCGCTACGTGCAGGGCGAACATCTGCATACCGACGGCGGCCGGGGCGGGGAGTGGGCCGTTGGCGGGCACGGCGGGCCACGAGCGGGCGAGCTCGTCGAGCATCGCGGCGAGCTCCCACGAGGTGGGGTGGGGCGTGGGCAGGACAGGACTCCTGGTGGTCAGCGGCCTCGGCGCAGCGGGATGACCGGTGCGGTCGGGGTTGCGGGCTCGGGCGAATCCGCAGTGGCGGGCTGGGTGCTGACGATCCGCGACGACTTGGCCACTGCGGCTGCGGTCTGGGCAGTGCGCCGCTGCTGCAGTTCGTCGGCGGGCAGCGCGACCACCGGGGCCACGGAGGCTGCGGAGGCGCGGTCGGCGGCGGTGCTCAGGCCGCGGGCGGCCAGCGCGGCGAGATCGTCCGCTCGGGTGATGGCCGCGCGGGCGGCGCTGGGGGCGCCGGGCAGGGAGCCGAGGATCAGCTCCGAGGCGTTGGCGAGGGAGGCCAGGGCCTGGCCGCTGTGGGAGGTGGCGGCGGCGAAGGCGGCGAGCGCGGTGCGGTCGGCCGCCGGGTCGGCGATCCGGAACAGGTACTCGTCCGACGCCTCGGCGGCGATGCCGACGAGGTGGGTCATCGGCCAGGCAGTCTCGGCGGGTTGGCCACTGGCGGCTGCGGCCGGCAAGGTGCGGCGTACGGCCTCCAGTCGGTCGGCCAGGGACCGCAGCACCGCCTCAAGGTCAGTCGTGTTGTTCAGAGTGCTCCGATCATCGAGGGAGGGATGAGGTCACCGGTGCCGCGCCGTCGTCGCCGGCGCCGGGCCAGAGGCCGGCGGCGCTGCCGAGGCGGCGCGAGCGCGCCCCGGGCGCGCAGGCCCCGGTTCGGCGGGCGGCAGGCGCGCGCTCAGTACCACCAGCTCCTCGCCCGCGGTGACGGCGGTGTTCTGGGCCTCGCTGAGCACGCACAGCACCTGGTAGCCGAGGCGCCGCTCGCGCTCGGCGCCGTCGAGGTCCTCAGGCGCGGGCAGCGGGGTGCTTTCGAGGCCGATCACCCGGTCCAGGGCCTCGGCGAGATGCCGATGCACGGTGGCGGCGTGTACCCGGCCGGCCTGGAACGCTGCCTGGACTGCCGCGGTCCTGGGCGGGACCTGAGCGGGAAGCTGACCCGCGAGGTCGGCGAGCCGGGTCTCGCAGTGCCGCAGAACGACCCTTGCGTTCTCGGTCTGGGCACTGGTGGCCCGGACGGTGGGGATCCCGGGACGGCCGGGCATGGCGGGTGCCTGGCCGATGTTCTCCGCGACGTACGTGAACACGGCGGCGAGCTGAGCGAGTTCCTTCTCGTGATGGTCTGCTGGGGGTGAGGTCGTGGCGATGGCCGGCTCCTGGGCGGGATCTAGCGGCGGTGCGCGGCGGCAAGCGGGGAAGACGCCGGGGCGCTGGCTGTCGGGGCGGTGGGCGAGGGGGCGGAGGGCGTGGCGGAGCTGCGGGCGATGGCCGCTCGGTTGCGCACGGCCGGCAGGGCCGCGGTGTCGCGTCCGGAGCGGGCCTGGTCGCGCAGGGCGTCACTGGCCTCGGTGAGGGAGAGGCGGGCGCGGGAGAGCGCGAGGTTCAACTCGCGGCCGGCGCGCTCACGCACGCTGTCGGCTCGAAGGCCGCTCAGGCTGGCGACTTCGTGGAGCCGGGCCGACATGGCGAGCGCCCGGCTGATGCTGGACAGCGCCTGAGCCGCGTCGTCGCCGGCGTCGGCGAGCGCACGAGCCGTGGCGCGGCGGCTGCTGTCGGCGACCGGCGATGCCAGAACGACGGCGGTGGCGGTCAGCGAGAGGTGGCGGTCGCGGATGTGGCCGGTGTGCTCTGCCAGTTCGCGCACGCTCGGCGGGCCGTCCTCGCGGTAGGCACCTGGCAGTGCCGCGACGACGACGTCGATGGCGTCGGCCTCGGCCCGCAGGCGGGTAGCCTCGGGGCTCGGAGGCCGGGGCGGATTCGTGGGGCGCAGGGGGAATCTTCCTTCGCGAGGGGCTTATCGGGAACGGACAGGTCGGTTGTCGTCGGTCAGCGTGTGCTCCTGACCGGGGATCGAGAAGAGGCCGCGGCTTCGGCGGGGGAAAGAGCGACGGCGGTACGTGAGACGGGCCCGGGCGTCCGTACACGGGCAGCACCGCGCCGATCCGCTCGGACGGCGGCGGGCGGTAGTTGGGTACGGGGCGGTGCGCCGGTAGCGGTGCGCCAGCGGTCCTGAACGGCCTCGGCGGTGCCGAGGGTGTGCAGTGCGCTGCCGAGCAGCCGGGCGGTGGGCAGTGCCGTGTCCCTGGACAGGAGCCGCACCACGCCAGCCGCGTCGGCAGTGCCGCGCAGCACCGAGGCCCGTAGGACCCGCTCGCCCCAGTACTGCGGGTCGCCGCTGAAACCGTGGCGGGTGGCGGCTCGCACACCGTCGGCGGTGATGGCTCCGGAGGCGATGGCACCTCGACGCTGCGTCTCCCAGAGCACGGTCATCGCATCGACAGGCTCGGCGTGGCGTGCGAGGGCGGCCAGGGCCTGGTAGACGGCGCCGTGCCCGGGATCGAGGAAGTCCGACGGACGCAGCCACCGGGTGGTCGCGATCAGCGTGTCGGGGACGGAAGTGGAGGAGGAGAGCAGTGCGGTCTCGTCGAGCAGCGTCTTCTCGCGGATGCCGTCCGGTAGTTCGAGCGGCCAGGGACCGGGTAGGGGGCGGGGGCATTCGTCCAGCGAGCCCCAGGTGGTCGCCAGTTCGTGGATGGCCGTGTGCAGTTCCGCGCTCAGGCGCAGTACGTCGTCCAGGGAGCCGGCGCGTGCAGCGTGCTGGAGGCGGTGGGCGTGCGTGTGGACCTGGCGGCGGATCGCGCTCTCCAGGACCATACGGCCGTAGGCATTCGCGTGGCTCGCGGTGGGGCAGACGAGCATAAGGGTGGACGCGTAGCTGGGGGTCAGCCCGCGGCTGGCCTCGCGCGCTGACGCCAGTGCGTCCAGCGCCCAGTCCCGCAGCTGATCTCTGGTGGAGTCCTTCGCCGAGCCGGGGTGGCCGGAGGCACGCTGAGCGAGGAGGACCTCGTACAGGGCAGCGTGGGCTGGCCGCAGGAAGTGGCTCGGCTTCAACCACACCTTGACCGTCTCGAGTTCGGAGGGTGCGAGCAGCAGGGCGCCGAGCAGGGCCTGCTCTGCCTCCAAGTCGGGACTCAGCGCGGTGGCGGCCACCGTCATCGCGTCCGGTGGGGGGAGGCCGCCGGCTGGACCGCCCGGCCCGAGGTCTGGACGGGCGCCGGTACGGGACTTGGGGAGAGACCGGTGACCGGGTCGGTCGCGGGAAGGGGTGGGACCGTGCCCGCCCTTCCGTCGATCTGGTCGATCCAGTGCCGGGCCTGGGCCATGGTGCGGAACCCGCCCTCGGCGATGTTGTAGGTCGCGGTGCGGAGCTGGATGGTCTCCAGCTGGATGAGGAAGCGCCGACCGGCGGCGCGCGGGTCCCGGTCCTCCAGAAGTACGAGGTTGGCCTCCCGTTCCTCGTTGAAGTACGCCGAGTAGGCCTCCTCGGAGGCCAGGAGGCGGTAGCGGTCGCCGGAGCGGCGCACGCGGTCCTCGATGAGTCGGGTGGGCCTGCCACCGGGGCGGGCGAAGCCGTAGTTGTCGCCGAAGAGTAGACCCTGGGGTTTGTTGCCGGGGCCGAAGTTGTACGGGTCATCGGAGACCGGCAGGAACTCGCCGACCGCGCGGGGGTCGGCGCCCCGTTCGACCAGCCAGTGGCCTGCCCAGCCGAAGGTCGGCGCCGACCGCACGCGTGCATGACACTGATGCGCATCGGGCTCGAAGGACAGGTGGATGCCGTACGTACGCGGCCACGGCCCGCTGGTCGAATCCCAGTTGAAGGCCACCAGGAACTGCTGGTTGCCCGCCCGGTGTGAGCTGACGACCTCCAGGAGCTCGGGAGCCAAGGTCAGGAACTCGAAGGTCTGGTTGGAGACTTGATCGTCGGGGGTCCAGCCGCGAAGGGACTGGGCGATGGTGTTCACGGGCCTCCGGAACAGGACGGGGAAGGGGGCGTCAGGGGGGTGCTTGCCGTCTGCACCGCCGTAGGTCCGGCCGGGGTCGGACCCCGGCGGCCGACGGGTGGTCCTGCTACCGGTTCCAAAGGGCCCGCAGGGCGAGCAGCTGGGACAGCGCCTTGGCGAGGCGTTCGCGGGCGAGCGCTTGCTCAACGGCGGCTCTGGCGGCCGAGTCCGGGGGGACTCTGAATCGGGCGGCGGAACGTGATCGGCAACAGGCCACTCTTCGCCGGGTCTTGGTGATGCGTGCCATCAATCTCCTGTTCGAGAGGGGATGCGTGTCAGCGGTTCCGTGAGGTTGCACGGGGAGGGGAGGAGGCGGTGGACAGTTCGAGGCCGGGTAGTGCCGGGGTGGCGGAGACGATTGCGCCGCGCCGGGGACCGGGGGTGACCGAGGTGCGGGCGGCTGCTGCCCTGGTGCGGGGGCTGTAGAGCCCGGCCAGGTAGCGGCGCACCGGATCCTGCCAAGGACAGCGGAGTACCGCAGCGAGGACCCGAGCGGCTTCGGTGGGAGCGACGACGTCGCCCGCCTGCTGGAAGGCACTCGACCGCGACCCGACCCACGGGTGGTTGGTCGGCATCCCGACCAGGAGCGCGACCTCTTCCAGCGTGAGCCGCCGCTGCGGATCGCTGGCCCAGTACGCGCTGCGCGATCGGCCGGTGAGGGCGGGCGCCGTGTTGTCGGCCGGCCACTCGTTTCCGCCCGAGGTGGTGCGGTTTCCGCGGGTGTTGACTTTCACGCCCGCCGGCCAGCCCAGGACCTGAGCGGCACTGCGGGCAGGTACGGGTTCGTCGGGGTGGGGGGAGACGAGCCGCAGGTACTGGTGCCGATGTGCGACGAGGTAGTTGCGGCGGCGGTGCGACGCGAGACCGAGGTCCGCGGCGTCCAGCTGCCAGTGCACCGAGTCGCACCAGTCGGTCATGTCCAGGGCGTCTGCGATCGAGTCCAGCACGATGTCCGGCAGCGCGCTGGACTGCTCCATCACCAGCCAGCGCAGACGGCCGTGGCTGGCATCCAGGCTCATGGCCCACAGAGCAGACTCGGCGACGAGCCCGATGCCGGGGTCGGTCATCCTGGAGATCGGCTCCCGGGCATCGGTTCGGGTGATCAGAGGGCCAGTCCAGCCGGAGTGTCCGTTCCACGTAGGGTCGGTGCAGATCAGGCACGGTGCCGATTCGCATTCGGTGTCGCTGTCGCCGTGCCAGTGGCCGAACGTCGACTCCACCGCCAGCGGGAGCATGTCGAGCAGCAGCCCCAGGTTCTTGGCGGTGTGGCCCTGCCGCAGCCCTGCCGGGCTCCAGCTGATGCAGGGTGCGCTGACGATCAAGCCCTCGACGTAGCGCAGTGCCGGGTGGGTAGGGTCCAACTGGCGGACGTCGCAGACGATGCGACCGAACCCGGCAGCCCGTGCCGTGGCCGCTGCGTCCTCGTTCCACTCGACGCCGACGGCGTCGAACGGCGGTCCGCCGTCGGCCAGGATCTTCAGGCCGACATCCCAGCCCCCTGGTCCCGCGAACAAGTTGACGATGCGCGGCGGATCGCCCGGTTGTGGCGGGAAGAGCCAGCTGACCGGCCAGGGGTGCGCGAGCGCTACCAGTTCGCGGTGGGACCACGGGCCTACCTGCTTGGTCCGGGGAAACCAGTCCGGATCTCCTGCGCTCGACAAGGTGGGCCAACTACGGGATCGGACGTAGGCGGTATCCGGTGTCACCGGCGTGCCGGGCCGGGTGCGCCGGGCGGTTCGGCGACCGTCCTTGTTCCGGTGGGAGCAGCCCCGAGCGAGGTCGAGGAGACAGCGGACCCGGTGGCCGACGCCGCCGTACGGCGGGTGGCTGCGGCTCGCCGGACGGTGCGGCTCGGTATCGCCCCCGAGGTGAGGAGATCGGCGGTGAGCTCAGCGTCGATGCCCGCCAAGGTCTCCGCGTGGGCGCGGAAGTCCGCGGCCTGGACCGGGTCGAGAAGGCTTGCGGCGAGCTCGGCCAAGGAGGACTGCAAGCGCCTGAGGTTCTCCAGTCCGTACGCGACGTCGATCGGGGCGCAGTCGGCCGCCTGCCGTTCGCCGGCGATCCGCACGAGATCGGGATTGATCTCCGCGGTGACGTCACGCAGGACCTCGGCATGCGCGAACGCCCGCCCGGCGAGGGCGTTCGGGGTGGTGTCGCCGAGGACGTCGAGGCACCTGGCGAGCCTCCACAGACCGTCCAGCCGGGCCGCCGCAGCGAACTGCGGGGGCGCCGGCGGCGCGAAGGTCTCGGTGAACGTCTGGACAGCATCCCGCAACCTCTCGGCACTGATGGAGTCGTCCTGCAGCAGCCTGTCCTGGTTGTAGCGGTTGAGCCTGCCGTAGTCCTCCAGCTCCGAGTCGCGCTCGAACAGGCCGTGTTCGGCGAACCCGAACCAGTTCTGCGCGGCGAGCTTGCCGGCAGCCGGCACCACGAGCCGGACGCTGATGCCGTTCCAGGTGTCGCGTTCGATGGTCTGGGTGAGAGCGGCGACGACGACCAGGTCGCCGCGGCGGGCGACCTGCTGGACGCCGGTGACCGTCCCGTCGGGCAGCGGGCAGATCTGTCGCAGCGCCAACGCGCGGTCCACCGGCACGTACTCCTTCGGGATGAACGGCGTGGACAGAGAAGGCCTCCGGAGATGGGTGGGGAAGAGCGCTAGGCGACCGGGTCGCCGGATCGGCAGGAGTACGGGGAGCAGCCGTCGGCGGGGCCGAACTCGGCAAGATCGTCGGCGAGCCGCTCCTCCAGGTCGAGCTGCTCACGACGGGTCAGGCGGTCGATGGGAGCCTCGGAGAGGGGAACGCGCGAGCGGTGCAGGTAGGCCTGGCCGAGCAGGGGCCGTCCGTCCGCGTTCGCCCGGGCGTTGCCGGCGCGGATCTGCTCGTCGAAGTCGACGACGTCGGCCCACTCCTGCGGGGCGGCATCGCGAATCGCGCGCCACTGGGCGTTGCCGTGGAACGGGCACCCCAGGCAGCTGGACTTGGGAGTGCTCTCCAGGCCGTGCTCGGCCAGCAGGCCCAGGCAGTCGCCGCGCGAGAGGCCGAGCTCGATCAGCGGGAACCGGTTGCGCGTGTACCGGACGTCGGCGTCCTTCGCGCGGTGGAACTCGTCGGTGGAAATCCCGATCCACTGCTCGGCGAAGACATCAGCGGGTATTCGCGCCGGATACGGATATCCGAGGATTTCCCGAACCTGCCGCTTAATGGGCTTGATTTTATATTCGCCAGTGCACTGGCGCCGCGTCATCCCAGGTGAGCCGTCCTTGTTCAGGATGTAGAGCGGCATGCTGGCGAAGCGGTGGGACGGGTCCAGGGCGTCGGCCCTGATGTTTCCCGAGGAAACCCGGAGGATTGGAATTCCGGCGGGTTCCGCTATTTCCCGTTCGACCCGGTCGAGATGAGAATAGACCTGCCTCGGCTCCCATCCCGTGTCGGCGAAGATCGCGACGTCCAGCTTGGGGAGCTCGCCGAGGGCGGACAGCAGCAGCAATGTGGTGGACTGCACACCGGCGCCCAGGGACAGGGTGCGCACGGTCGGGGTGCTGCCGGGCTCTGCCGCTAGGCCCGCCGCACGGTGGGGGCGAAGTCGTTCATGCCGGGCGGGCGGTGCGGGCGGGAGATGGGCCGGGGACGGCGGGTGCAAGCTCATGCGGCCGCCTCCGCTTTGGCCTTGGCCCGCGCGGTGATCGCCGCGGTCTGCCGGGAGGAGGCCTTGCCGATCACGTCGGCGCCGGACTCCTTGTACCAGGGGCGCAGTTGGAGCAGGGCGGGCTTGATGCCGGTGGCGAAGAGCAGCGCCGACCCCTTCTTGAGGGCACGGATCTGGTCGGCGGGAAGGATCCGCTCCTGCCGCATCGAGACGGAGGTGGAGCGGCCGGAGTCGGAGGTGGAGTGCGAGACGGTCTCGACGTCGTGCTCGCCGACGAGCCGGCTGAGCTTGTCGGCGAAGTCGGCGTCGTCGATGCCGGATCCGACGAGCTTGATCGTGGCGGCGGACCACATGGCGTCCATGCCGACCTCGCCCCACACCCGCTGGCCCTGCCGGTAGGACTGCAGAATCGTGATCGGGATGACCCCGCGAGAGCCCAAGTGCGAGTACAGGTCCGGGAGATCGCCGATTTTGCACACGTTGGCGGCCTCGTCGAGAACGCACAACAGCGGCGGGTCGAGGCGGCCTCCGTCGCGCTCCGCCTGGATCACCGCGGTGCGCATCACCGAGTCGGCGGCGGCGGCGATCAGAGCCGAGGCGGATCCGCCGCCGTCCTTGGACAGCAGGTAGAGGGTGTCCCGGCGGGTGACGAAGTCGGCCGGCTTGAACTCGGGCAGGGTCTCGTTCGGGGTGACCCAGGCGGAGATCTTCGGATCCAGCAGGCAGGCCGCGTACTGGCGGGCGGTCTCATAGATGCCGTCGCGGGTCTCGACCGCACCGCTGACGGTCCCCTGCAACTGCGCAGCGATAGCCGTGAGTTGGTGGGCCTTGAGGATGTCGATCGGGGTGCGGTCGGCGGGCTGGGCGAGCCAGCCGAGTACGTCGGTGATCGGGCGCCCGTCGGCGCCGGCGGCCAGGAACAGTGCGGTGAGGGTGTTGGCGGCGGCGGTGGACCAGAAGTCGCCCTGCTCGCCCTCGTCGACCGAGGCGGTGACGAAGTGCTGCGCGAGGCGGCGGGCACCGGGCAGGTCCTTGGCGTCGGCCAGCGGATCCCACCACATCGCCTGCTCGGTGTGGGCGATCTGCTGCGGGTCCATCGTCCAGACCCGGCCGGCCTCGACTCGGGCGTCGTAGGTCACCGTGAACGCGTCGTTGGCCGCCTTGTTCGAGGTCAGCAGGACGGGCCCGGGTGCGCGCAGGATCGACGGGACAGCGAGGCTGGTGGTCTTGCCGCTTCGCGGCGCCATGATGGCGACTGCGACGTCCTCCCAGGAGGTGCGGACCTCTGGTCCGGTCTCGCCGAGGTTGCCGAGCAGGATGCCGGTGTCGTCGGGCTTGATCGATCCGGGCTTGGCGTCGGCCAGGCTGGGGCGCAGGCTCTTGGCCTTGGCCGTGATCTCCTTGGGCAGTAGGACGGCGAGGTCGTGGCTGGTGGCCAGGCCGTTGGCCCGCGAGCGGCGTCGCTTGAGCACCCAGCCCGCGCCCATGCCGGCCAGGAGGGCGAACAGCAGCCCGGGGACGATCCGGGCACCGACCTGTACCTGGACCGGGCCGAGGCCTGGCCACAGCTGGCCGGGGTGAAGGGCGGCGGTGACCGGCTGGTAGGGCGGCCACGGCCCGCTGCCGAAGGCGTAGTTGGTGATATTGCCGCCGACCCAGGCGAGGGAGCCGTAGGCGGCGAGGGCGAGGCCGGCACCGATCAGCGTGTAGAGGACGGCGTCGGTGCCGGGGGTGGACGAGGGGGCCTTGGGAGAGGTGGAGGGCAGGAGAGGTCCTTGCGGGAAGCCCGGTCGCGGGTGAGGGGGTGCGCGGGCGTGGAGAAGGCCGCCGGAGGCGGGCCTGGGAACGGGCGGGCGGCGGCGCGGTGCGGTCACGCGCTCGCGGCCGGAGCCGGAGAGTCGCTGGGTCAGCGGCGGGGCATACTCGGCCGGTTGGCCAAGGGCCAGGTCGGGCTGATCGTTTCCGGAGCTGCGGAGCTGACCGGTCCGTGACCGGTGCGCGAGGTTGCGGCTCGGCGCCGGCCGTTGGACAGTTCGAGGTCGGCGAGTTGGCAGGCCGCGTGCGCGAGCGAGTGGTCGCGGTGCAGCGGTGGGACGGTGCCGTCGGGGCGCATCAGCGGGGCGATGATCCGGACCTCGTGGCTGCCGGTGCGCAGCGCGACCCACCGGCAGCCGGCCGAGGGCTCGTCGGCCGGGACGATGCCGGTGGCGGCCAGGACCCGACGGGCGGTGGCCGCCCACTGGGAGTCGGTCAGCCGCGGAGCATCGGGGTGGTCGCGGATCGCACAGTGCCACACGTCGCGACTGCGCCCCGGCCGTTCATCGCGACCGGTGCTGTGAGCACGCAGCAGGGCGTTCAACTCATCGACGAGTAAGTCCAGTTCACTGGACTCAGGTGACGGCAGTGTGCTGATGGTGCGCCAGGCGCCGATGATGTGGGCCGCTTGCTGGCCCGGCAGCCGCAGCGCCTGGTGCTGGGCGGTGACGAGCAGGTCGCGGGTGCTCGCGTAGCGGGTGATGGAGGGGATCAGGGAAGGAACGTTTCTTCATCGCCCGCGGGCGGGTTGCACGGCTGCGGCCGGTGACCGCCACGGTTCGGCCGCCGGGGAGGGGATTGTGCTGGGGCGGGCTGCGGCGGAGCGGATCCGGGCCGAAGCCGCGGGCAGGACGCGGATCTGCTCCGCCGCTTCGGCGAGCTCGGCGCCGGCCTCCCACACGTCATCGGAGGCCCGGGCGACCTGCTGCCATAGGTCTGCGCTGCCGGGCTGGTCCTTGAGCCAGAGGCTCGCGCTGGCCAGTACGCCGGACAGGGTGTCCAGGGTGCCGCCGACGCGGGTGATCTCGTGGACCATGGCTGCGGTCTCGGCGGGGCTGGTGGAGCGGCGGATCTGGTCGTCGAGCTCGCGCAGGCCGTTGGTCAGCTGGCCTGCCGGAATCGTGTTCTCCTTCGGCGGGTGGTTCATCGATGGCGGCCCGGAGCGGGCACTGCCGAGGTGGGCAGGGGCGCTGAGGCGTGCGGTTTCCCCGGAACAGGCGTGATGGAGATGATCCGCGCGGCCTCGGCGCGGGGGGCGAGGTAGGAGTTGCCGGGGCGGCAGTAGTCCCACGGCCACTGGCCGCCGATCGCGTAGAGCCCGCGGTCGTCCGGCTCGACGTGCGCGCGTCCGCCCCCGCCGTCGTACTCCGCAGGCCAGGTGTAGACCAGCGATCCGTCCGGCTGGAAGGCGGCCGTGAAGCCGGCGTCGTCGCTGAGCATGTCGGAGACGATGCGCTCGGCTCCTTCGCGGGTGAACAGAGGCGCGCCGTAGGAGTCGGCATCGCCGTGGACGGCCGGGGCGAGGCCGCGCACCGGGGCGTGCTGGGACCCGTCGGGCCAGACCAGGTAGACCCGTTCGTCGCCACGGACTTCGGGGCCGTCCCACAGCCGCTGCTCGTGTGCCCGGCGCGCCATCGCCGCGTCGGCGGGACTCGGGTGGTGGGCCATCATGCGCTCGACGGTCACCATGGACGAGCCGGCGTCCTCCATGAAGTCGAAGCAGTGATCTTCGACCATGGCGATCCGGGTGCCGAAGTCGTGCAGTATGCCGGTGGCGGGCTCGGCGCGCAGGGCTTCGGACCACGTGCCGAGGTCGGTTCGGACGTCGTGGGCGAGTTCGTGGGTGAGGCGAACCAGGCCGCGGTCGGCGACGAGGGCCTGGAGGCGGGCCCGGTCGGGCCCGTCCTGCGGTGCGTCGAGGCGATCTGCGATGTCCCGCAGCCAACGGGCGTAGTCCTGGGGCGTCGTCGGGTCGGTCACACGCGCACTCTCCTTGGATCGGCTCCGAGCGAGGTAGAAGGTGGGGTCGAGCTGGTGAGGGAGGTAGGACCGGTGTGGTGTGCCGCTGAGCGTGCTCGGGCCGCGCCGACTCGGGCAGCGTGCTCAGCGCTGGGCTGCAGGTAGGCCACGGAGGCGGCGCGCGCCTGCAACGAGGTGACCGCTTCGGCGCCGTCCTCGAACCAGCTTGTGAGTTCGGCGCCTTCGCGCCAGGGGCTGTCGGCGCTTCGGGCGGAGCGCGCCGCGGCGAGGAAGAGCTCCCGGGCGGCGTCGGCAGGGTTGTACGCCCCGTGCACCATCTGGGCCGCCACCCCGACCAGTTCGTGCAGGTCGCTGATCCGGCCGACCAGGCCGGCCAGTTCGCCCAGCTTGCCGTGCAGGTCGGCGAGGACCTCCAACGCCTGCTCGCCGGCGTCGGACAGCTGGAGCTCGGGGGCGACGTCGACCTCGTAGCCGGCGCGGCGCAGGCCGCGTGCGGCTGCGCCGACCTGGGCGAGGTCGGCGAGCGGCTCCCCGGAAGGGTGCAGCGACAGCGGCTTGTCGGCTCTGCGCGGCGGAGTGAAGCCGAACCTGGTCAGCACAGCGCTGGCAGCTTGGTCGGCGTTGTTGACGGTGGCCAGGCCGAAGCTGCCGGGCACGATCCGGATCGGATCGCTCAACGCCTGGCCGCAGAGCGGTCGGTGCTGGTGACCACGACGGATGCGGGAGCCGGGGCCTGCGGCTGCGCGGACCGGGGGACGGGTCCGGCGGCCGGCGTGCTGCGCTGGGCGGCGGCGGCCCGGGGGGAGAGCTCGGCGGCTTCGGCGGGGAAGTCGAGGTCGTAGCCGCGCAGGCGGGTCGTGATCTGCTCCAGGTGCAGGCGCAGCATCACGGTGGTGGCACTGGCCTGGCCGAACTGCTCGGCCACGGCGTGGGCGGAGCCTGAGGTGCTGGCGCCGCCCGTGGCCTCGGCGGCCAGGCGCAGGGTCTCCTCGACCTCGTGGAGCAGCGGTTCGAGCAGCGCGATCGGCCGGGCGATGTCCGAGGGCAGGGTGCTGTCGGCCACGGAGTCGCCCAGGCGGCGCACCGCCCGGGCCGCGGCCCTGGAGGACTCGCCGTCGTCAGGCTGGCTGTACGTCAGTACGGTGTTCACACTCAAGTGGGCGGTGGGCCTTCCGACTTAGAACGGGTTCTCGACGACGCGGTCGGCGTCGGTGGCGGCGTCCAGCAGCTCCGGCAGGTCGCCGGGCGCGGCCTCGCGCTGGTCGACCCACCAGCCGGCCCGGTCGACGGTGCGGGCGAGGTCCTCGACCTGCCGCCACCGCTCCTCGGTGAGGTCGCCCTCGGTGACGAGGGTCTGGTACGAGGCGGTCACCAGCTGGTGGCGGCAGCGCTCGCCCCAGTCGAGGACCGACGCGGGACCCGACAGCGGCGGCATACCGTAGCGCTCGGCCCACTCGGTGGCGGCCTCCTGCTCCTCGGCGCGGCGAGCGGCGATCCAGGCGGCGCGCTCCTCGTCGCGGTTGCCGTCGCGCTGAGCGCGCCAGCAGTCCGTGCAGTCCCGGCTGGCGAGCCACCGGGCGTAGCCGGCGCGCCGGTCGGCCGGACGGGCGGACAGGTCGTGGGTGTGCTCGTGTCCGCAGGAGTGGGTGACTGCCCACTCGGTCTTGACGGGCAAAGGGTCTCCTTGGGTCAGCGTGCGTGGATGCTGTAGGCCTGGCGCGGGTCGACGGGGTGGGTAGCGGCCTCGACCGGCTGGGCGGCGGTGACGCGGCCGAGCCGCATGCTGGTGGCGGTGGCCGCCTGCGCGCGGGCGCCGAGCTCGGGCGAGACGGCCGGCCGGGTGGACTGGGCGGGGCGTGCTGCTCGGGCGGGCGAGGCGGCGGAGATCGTGGCCAGGTCGCGGCGGACGCCGCCGAGCGTGGTCTGTGCCTGGTCCAGCACGGCCGACACCTGGGCGGGGTCCAGGGCCTGCGGGTCGTCGCGCAGCTGCTGCGACAGCCCGGCCAGGATGTCCTCGATCGCGACGAGCGTCGCCTGCCGGTTGCTGAGCAGCGCGCCCATCCGGCTGTTGGTCTGGTGGCGGTCGGGAGCGGGGTGGAGCTGGATGGCGAACGGGTCGAGACCCACTGCGGGCGTGTCGGGCTTCGCCTCCTGCTTGGGCGCCGGGAACACTCGGGTGGCGAAGGGGTCCTTGGCCTCGGAGTTCTTGGCGAGTTTGGCCAGGTGGGCGCGGAACTTCTCGCCTTGGTCTTCGGGAGCGTGCTCGGGGTCGTACGCGGCGTCCGCGGCGACGGTCAGTCCGGCCGCGCGCAGGCTGGCGACGGTGTCCGTGGCCCGCTCCATGCCGCTGTTTGCCGGCTTGGTCAGCGCGTACAGGGACGGATGGCCGGGCACCCGGTAGAAGCCGGCCTTCGCCAGGAGCGGCGCGGCGGCGGGGTTGCCGGTGGTGTTGTTGGCCGTGATCCCGTGCTCGGGGTGGCCGCCGACGGCCACGTCCGCCTGGCGGGGGGCGGCCGGTGCTGACGGCACGGAGACGGGGCCGGGCGTGATGACGGCTGCGCCCTGGCCGACGGCGATCGAGGAGGGGGACGGGTGGCCCGGGTGTGCGTCGTAGTCGAACGCGGGGTCCGGGTGTACCTGGGCGCCGGTGGCACGCAGAGCCGCCACGGTCTGGCGGGCGTGGAGGATCAGGCTGTCGGTCTGTCCGGTGAAGGCCAGGTCGGTGTCGCCGGGGATCGGGGTGAATCCGTAGTCGGCCAGCAGGCGGCGCTGCTGGTAGGTCGCGTGCTCCAGGCCGGTGGCGGTGACGCCGCGGTGGGGGTGGCGGGTGATGCGGATGGCGGGGCTGTCGCTGATGCGGGCTCTCCTAGAGCGTGACGGCGGGGGCGGTGGCCAACGTGTAGGCGGCGGGGGCGGCCTGGATGATCGGGCCCGTCGGCAGGCCGCGCGCGGTGATGGCGCTGGCGGCGGTCGCGCGTGCACTGCGCACCGTCGCGATCGGTGCCTCGACGACGGTGCCGACGTCGGCCAGCGCGGCCTGGACGGCGGTCAGGTTCTCGGCCAGGGAGGTGGCCTGGACCCGGGCGATGCCCACCTGGGCACCGAGGACCTCACCCTGCTCGGGAGGGAGGCGGGAGACGAACTCCTGGGTGGAGTCGAGCAGTTCCACAAGGTTCGGCAGCGCGCCCGCCCTCGGGTCGAGGGCGGCGTCCAGGACGTCGGCCACGTCGCGGCTGTCGGTGAGGCTGCGCACGTTGACCGTCTCGGTGGCGAGGTCTTCGGCCGCCTCGGTGAGCCGGTCAGCGCTGGCAGGCGGCGTCGCCAGACCGACCGTGGCGACCTGCAGCCCCAGACCCTGGAGCACCAGGCTCGCCCGGGCCGCCGCGACCAGGGCCTGCCGCTCGCCGGCCCCGTGGGGCGGCAGGTAGATGTCGCGATCGGGTGCGCTGCCGTCGTAGCGCCAGCCGAACTGGCGCAGCACGTCGGGAACCAGGCCCTCGGTGGAGTCCGTCGAGGTCGCCGCGACGATCCCGTCCGACGCGTGGCGCGCGAACACGACGTCGGCGCCGTCCACGGGCATCGTGCGTGTTGGGGCGACGGCACTCGGCGCGTTGTCCTGGGAGAGCCAGGCCACGTGGGCGGCGCGGGCGGCGGCGTCCGGCCCGCTGAACACCCACTCCCCAGCACCGGAGCCGGGGGCGGCGCCGTTCTGCTGGAGGAGCCGATGGGCGCTGTCGGGTGCGTCGGGCCCCAGCTGGGCGGTGACGGCACCGTCCGGGCCGGGCCTGAAGGAGATGTCGGTCAAGGGGGTGCTCTCGTTGTCGAAGGAGGGAGAGGGCTGGAGGGTGGTCAGCGTCGTCGTCCTGCAGCGGTGGACGGCGGCGAAGCGCGGCCTGGCGCGGGCGGCGGGGTGGGAGCGGGGAGCCGTGAAGAGGCGGTGGCGGCGCAGGCGCGGGTGGCGTTCGGCAGCCGGAAGTCGCGCAGGATCGTCTGGCGGAAGAGGCGGCGGGCCTCGCCCGCGAAGGCCGGATTCACGTCCCCGGTGATGGACATCCGGCCGTCGGACACGGTGTGGAGCAGCTCCAGGTAGTGGTCCGGCCGGTCGCGCTCGGAGGCGATCATCCACTCGGAGCCCTCGATCGTGCGCCGCGCCTCCACCAGCAGCTCACCGGAGGCGATCTGCACGGTGGTCTCCAGCGAGTACGCGGGCTGGGGCCGGTGCAGTCGGCCGGCGGCCTCGGCGCGGGCCGCAGCCGAGGTCGCCTCGGCGTCCGGGAAGGGTGCCTGCGAGGTCAGCCAGTTGTAGTGCCGCACGACGTCGGCGGTGCGGTGCTGAGGCGCATGGCAGTTGCGCAGCCGCCAGCCGAGGTCCGCGAGCCGACGCACCGCGTTCGCCGCGTTGTCGACCCGCTCCGGCTCCGGGGTGTTCTGCGACATGTTCCAGAACCGGTACGTGTCCGACCAGTACCAGAAGCCGGTCTCGTCGAAGAGGTCCACGACATCGTGCGGGAGACTCTGTGGGGCGATGACGAACTCGCCCAGGTCGTCGTGCCAGCCGAACCGGGCCTCGGGTCGCCGGGGGCCGGTCACCGGTGCCGGGCCGGTGTGGGGCGCCCGTCCGGGGAGGTCGCGGCCGGCGGGCGCTGCTGGACCTCCGTGAGGCGCGCCGCCAGGTCGGCCTCGGCCTGGTCGCGGGCGGCTGCCGCGTCTTCCAGGATCTCCAGCTGGTCGGAGAGGTCGGCGAGCAGTTGCTCGTCGACCTGGCGCTGCCGGTCGGCGCAGATCATCAGCCGGACGCGCTCGAACGAGAGACGGGTCTCGGCCGTCACCAGGGCGCGATGGGCGTCCAGTACTCGTGCGGACTGGGCGTTCAGGCGGGCCTCGTCGGCGTTCAGCGCGGCGATGCTGGTGCCGACGGCCGCTTCCACGCGAGAGTCCAGGCGGGTGAGATGGGCAGACAAGTGGGCAACTCCAGTGCAGGGCAGAGCGAATGGGTGTGGTGCGCTGGGGCCGGGGACGACGGCACCCGGGCGAGGTGGAAGCGTCGAGGTCAGCGGACCCGGCCGGCCGTCGGCTTCGGTGTGTCGACCAGGCCGTGGGTGTCAACGGGTTCGGCGGAGCCTGCGGGTGCGGCGGAACGGATCGAACCGGAGGAGGCCCGTGCGGCGGAGGCGGCCGGGGACGGCGGCGGGAGGATGGGCAGCCGGCGGTCACGCGACCACAGACCGGCGCTGTCGCTGAAGGAGGAGGTCGGGTCGGTCCCCCAGGGAACCACCGGCCCGCGCTCGTGCTCGTAGAGCCCGATCACCTCGACGCCGTGCGGGCGGAGGACGTATGCCCAGCTCAGCTCCTCGGTCCTCTCCTCGGTGATCAGGTACTTCTGGGGCGGAGAGCCGTCGGAGGTGATGATGCGGGAGGGGTCGGACTGCTTGCTGGGTTCGTAGCCCACCAGGGCGGTGCGGATCCTCCGGGGGGCACCGTCGAGGAGGTCGCTGCCGAGTTCCTTCCACTCCAGGGCCGGGGTGTCGATCAGGTGGTGGGACAGGGCCTCGACATCACCGTCGAAGCGGTGCTGCTGTGCAGCCAGCAGCAGGGGCAGCATGTGGCTGGGGTAGCCGTCGAGGTGGCAGTAGATGCCGGTGAAGCCGGCGCCGGTGGGACGGGCGATGACCGAACGGGTGGCCAGGGGGTGCTCCAGGTGTGGCGGAGAGGCAGGAATGCGAGTGAAGTGCTCACAGGCGGGCGGCGGTTGCGGCACGCGGCTGCGGCACGGGCGACGGCGCAGCCGGATCCGGACGCGCGGTCCCGCTGGCCTGGCCAGTGCTCTCGGCGGAGCTCGTGGCGGTGGCGGCGGCCCGGCGAGCTTCCGGCACCGGGGCCGGGGTGGTCAGCGGATAGCCGAACGCGGCCACCGCCTCGTCCAGGCTGGGGTACAGGGTGATGCCGAAGAAGCTGGTGTCCTCGGTAGCGAGGATCCCGGCCATGCCGTCGGCCGGGAAGTGGACCAGCACCCGGGTGGAGCCGGCGGCCTCTCGGAGCTGGGCGTGGACCACGAGATGGCCGGTGGTGATGTCGTGGGCCACCGTGTGAAGGCGGATCGTGCCCGGGGCACGGGTCAACGAGGGCGCGTCCGGGTCGGGCTGCGTGGCCGACTGCCGCTGCTCCTGCTCGGAGTAGAGGCGAAGGACATCGTAGCCAGCCCTGTTGAGCAGGCCGTACGCGTCGGAGACGATCCGCACGACCGGAGCGTCCTTCCGGACCCGGTGCTTGCCGGTCCCGTCGTCGCGGACGAAGCCGGCCTGCTCCAGCCACTGGCGGCTTCGGCGGTCGACGGGTTGGGTGGCGACCGTGTCGAGAGCGGGGTCGATGGCGAGGGTGACGGTGGTGGATGAAGGCACGGCCCTCCGTTCAGGTCATGGGGCGGTCGAGGGGCTCGGTGGGTGCGGTGCTCACCCGCCGTTGAGTTCCTCGTAGCGCGACAGGTAGAGGTCGGGTCCGGGTCCGGGGGCGAAGTCCTCCCACTGCGAGAGGTCCTCGGTGTACTGGTCCAGCAGCCCGGCCTGGATCTTGGCGGGCAGCTGGTGGAACTCGTCGAGGCCGAACAGGAGGTTGAGGTCGAGGGGGCCGGTGGAGGCCTCGTCGATCGTCCAGTTGGCGATGACGTGGGCGGCCTGGGCCTGGACCAGGTGGGTGTACGAGGCGTCGAGGCCGGCCTGCTCGCACTCGGCGGCGGCGAGGGAGGCGAGCGCGTCGACGATGTTGACGTCGTCCTGGACCGCGAACTGGACCATCTGCACCAGGCCGGCGACGGCTTCGCGCAGCTGGTCCCGCAGGGCGCGGTCGGTCAGCCAGAAGCCGGTCTCGCGGGGCTTGAGCGGACTATCGTTGTCGGGGGTCTTCACGGAGAGTTCCTGTCGGGTAGAGTCCCGCGAACTGCTCGCGGGTCCGTGGTAAGTAACTGTGGATGAAGGCGAGTTGGTGGCTCGGCCTTCATGCGGCTGTCGGTGTCGTAGAGCCGGCGCTCGGCCGGGTGCAGCAGATGCTGAACCACGAACGACCTGCCCGCGATCTTGTAAAGGCCGCGCCCTCGGGTGAGCGCGGAGATGGCCTGGGTCTCAACTCCGGTAAGCCCCAGCAGGCTTGCTGTGGCGGCGAGCTGGTCGGCTTCCTGGCGGTAGATGATCCGCGTCGCGCAGTCGGTGAGCAGTCCCTCCGCCAGGGCCCGTCCGCGCGAGCCCGCGTCGCCGGCCGACAGCAGGTCGGACAGGCGGTGGATCACCAGGAGATTGGCGATGCCGAGGCCGCGCGACAACTTCCACTGCTGCTGCATGCGCTCCAGCAGCGGCAGGTGGCGCATGAGCCGCCACGCCTCGTCGTACACGACCCAGCGCCTTCCGCCGCCGGGGTCGGACAAGGCCGCCTCCATCCAGGCGGAGGCGCAGGTCATTGCCAGGATCAGGCCGGTGTCGTCGCCGGCCGCGCCGAGCTGGGACAGGTCGATGTTCAGCATCGGTGCGCGGGCGTCGAACTCCACTGTGCTCGGCGCATCGAATATGCCAGCCAAGTCGCCCTGGACGAGGCGCCGCAGCGCGTGGGCGAGGTCCTCGGCAGCGACGCCGAGACGGCGGGCAGGATCGCCGAGGGCGTCGTCCAGGCGCCGGGCGTTGCCGAGCATCGCGGCGATGTCGCCCAGCAGCGGGACGCGGCCGGCGCGTTCGGCGTCAGCCACGACCTCGTCCAGCGCGACGTCCAGCGCGGTGTGCTCCATCGGCGCCAGATCGCGGTGCAGCACCGTGCGGGCGAGCGCGCCCAGCAGCAGCAGGCGCCGCTTGCGGACCTCGCTCGCCCAGTCGGCGGCGACCACGCCGGCCGGGGCAACAGGGGCGTCCAGCGGGTTGAGCCTGCCGCTCATCCCGGGGCCCAGGGCAATGGTGCGCCCGCCGAGCGCCTCGGACACCGCGCTCCACTCGCCCTTCGGATCACACGGGATGTAGACCTTGTAGCCGTGCGCGATGCTGCGCAGGGCAAGGGACTTGGCCAGTGCGCTCTTGCCCATGCCGATCACGCCGGCGAGCAGGACGTTAGGATTTGTAAAACCTTCAACTTTTCCGTACAAGCTGAACGGATCGAAGGAGAAGCCGGCTTCGGCGTGGACGTCGCGGCCGATGTAGACCCCGCCCGCGCCGAGACCGCCTTCGGCGAGGAAGGGGAACGCTCCGGCGGCGACGGCGGTCGTCATGCGGTGCGGCGGGAGCTTGAGCTTGCCGCCGCGGGCGGAGGCGGGGCCGGGGCGGCCGGCGGCGGGGTAGACGGGGCGGGCGTCGAGCTCGTCGATGGCGGTGGTGTCGCGGAGGCGGGGCTGGTCGGCGAGTCGGGCCTCGCGCCGGGCGGCGGCGAGGTCGCGGCGGGCCTGGCGGGCCTCGTCGCGCTTGCGGCGGGCGGGGGTGAACAGCGCGCTGGCGCTGGTGCTGGTGCGTATGCGCAAGGGTGGGGTTCTCCTGGCCCGGCCGGTCAGTGGTGGATCATGCCGGTGGTGGGGGCGTGCAGATCGGTGGGCGTGGTGACGTTCCGCACCCGCTTGGCGGCCTTGAGGTGGCGCTGGCAGATCGTCAGGTCCGGCGCACCCTCCGGCAGGCGGAGCGCACAGGCCTCGCGGGTGGGCGCTCGCCCGTCGGCGCGCGGGGCGGTGTGGTAGGCGAAGTGGAGGTGCTCGGCGGACTGCCACAGGCGGATGCGGGTGTTGTGGAGGTGGTCGCCCGCGGCGGCCGTGTGGGCGCGGGTGCGGGCGGTTGCCTGGTCGACCAGCCGCTGCAGCGCGACGACGTGCTCGTGGAGGGCGTCGAGTTCGTCGCGGGACACGGGCTGATCGCTCGTCAACTCGGTGTCGCGGTGGCAGGCGAGGGCGGAGGTGGCGAACCTGATCAGGTTCGACTCGTTGTGCATGGGGTGCCCTTCGGCGGTCAGAGTCGGGCCAGCGGGAGGGCGGCGCAGGTGAAGGCCTCGGCCTGCTGGAGCGTGAGGCGGCGCAGGTCGATCAGGGCGGCGACGGCGGCGGTCTCGACCTGGGCGCAGGCGGCGCTGAGCTGGTCGGAGTCGTCGGCGCTGACGACGAGCAGGCCGGTCATCGCGACGTCGGCGTGGCCGGCGATCAGCTGCAGTTCGCGCGCCTTGACGTCCTGGTACTCGACCGTGTCGGCCTCGCTGTCGACTTGGCCGCGGCGTACGCGCTCGGCGGCGTCGGCGATGATCGTGGCTTTCTTGCGCTGGACGTCCTTGAGCGCGGCGTCCAGGCCCTGCGGGGTGTAGAGCAGGGACAGGGTGCGGCGCACACCCGAGGAGTACAGCAGCTGGTGGAGAAACCCGGCCGAGGCTTCGGTGCGGGGCCACTGCTCGATCCAGAAGACGGCGTGGTGCGCGGAGTCGGTGCGGACCTTGTCCGGCTCCTCGACCAGAACGACGGGCCCGGCGGCGGCGACGTCGGCCTCGGGGCGGCCGGAGTCGGACCAGCGCTCCAGAGCGCCGAGGACGGCGGGGTCGTAGGCGGTGCGGACGGTGGCGGCGATCTCGCCTGCGGTCAGCCAGCCGCCCGGTGTCAGCCCCGCGCCGCGTACGGATGTATCGAGGGACGCGGTGAGCTGGGACAGGACGGCGAAGGCCCCGGTCAGCCCGCCGCCGGCCTGGTTGATCAGCCGCCGGGCGGCGCGCAGGTCCAGCGCGAGGGAGATGTAGGCCTCGTGCGGGGCGGCGCTGGGTCCTGCTGCGGCGAGCAGGTCCTCGTAGATCGGACCGGCCACCGGGGTGGAGGGCTGCCCGTGCTCCAGCCAGTACCGCTGCAGGGCGTCGCCGCTGTCCGGGACGGTGCGCTCCATCACCTGGATGCGGGCGATCTGGCCCGAGCGCGACAGCGCGGCCAGCGCCCTGCCCCAGCCGGCCACATTGCCGGCCTGGGTCGAAGGGTCGAGCAGCGCGAACGCCCTGGAGGAGACGCGGGTGACGGCGGTCAGCGTGGCCTGCTGCTGGTCGTGGACCGCGCCGAGTCGCCCGTCCGGGCTCGTGACGGCGCGCAGCGAGGCGGCGGTGCCAGGCAGGTGGAGCAGACCCTCGACGCGGGGGCGGGCCGAGGGACGGGCCAGCCAGACCAGCTGGCCGCGGGTGCGGCGCAGCCAGTAGCGCGTGGCGATGGGGGCCCAGTCGGCGAGCGACCGGCCGCGTATTCGCACGACGACCACGAAGGCCATCAGCGCCCACAAGGGGGTGAGGAGGACGGCGCCGACGATGCCGAGCGTCATCAGGACGGCCAGCAGGACCGCTGCGCCGATGGCGGTGAGGACCAGTTGCGGCAGGGAGAGGCCAAGGAGGATGCCCCGGCGGGACCTGGAGGGGAATTTGACGGTGGTGGGGGTCTGGCTGGGCGTGCTCAGGACGAGGTGCTCTCTGGTGCGGGGGCGGGAGGCCAGCCCCAGCCCCCCCGGCAAGAAGCCTGCCGGGAGGGCGCAGAATCGTTTCTGCTGGCGGGGTGGAGTGGGCGGGCGCGGCACCGGCGGGCGGCCGGACGGGACGTCAGGCGGACGGCGGACCCTGGGGGAAGACGAACCGGGTCCCGGTGCCGGAGGCGGCCGGGCCGGTGGGCGGGGAGATCACCGGATCGAAGGCCGAAGAGCCGGTGCCGCCCGAGGGCGCGGGTGCGGAGGCGGCCTGCGGGCCTGCGGTGGCTCCGGCCGGTGCGGGGGAGGAGGCGCCCGGTGTGGACAGGCCGGCAGCGCCTGCCGCTACATGCGCGGCTGCCGAAGGACTCGGCGCGCCGGACGCGGCGGGGGCTGGCGAGCCGCCGCCGGAGCCCGGGGCGGCGTCGGCACCGGAGGGACGGGTGACCAGCGCGCGACCCTGGTCGCCGTCGCTGCGGTCGGTGTTGGGCCGGGAAACGAGCGGGACACCGCCGTCACCGTCACCGGAGCGCTGCTGGCCGTACTGGAACGAGGTGGGTGTGGCCTTGGAGAGCGTGTCGGTGCTCGGGCCCTCCGGCCCGCCGCCGCCCTGGCCGCCCCCGCCGCCTCCGGCGGACTGCATGCCGGGGACCTCGGAGGGGCCCGCGGGGCTGCTGCCGGCCGTCCCGGCACCGGCCGCAGCCCCGCCGGAGCCTGCGGTCATCGCCATCTGGCCGCCCTTCTTGGCGGCGCCACCGGCGGTCTGCAGGCCGGCGGCTGCCGACTGGTGCAGGCCGGCGGACTGGCCGTCGCCCGCCCAGTGGACGAACTTGTAGATCATGAACGGGCACAACAGGACCAAGGCCATCACGACGAGGCCGGCGATGATGTCCGACAGTGCCTGGATGCCGTCCTTGGTTTCGCTGTTGCCGATCGCGGAGACGCCCACCAGCATGATGATCGTCATCACGAGCTTGGAGAACACGATCGTCGCGGTGGCCTCGGTCCAGCGCTTGCGCCAGTCGCGGGTGGGCTCCCACGGGCCGCCGGCGGCGGCGAACGGCGCCAGGATCACGAGGATCAGGATGCTGACCTTGCGGAAGATCATCATCCCCCAGTAGAGGATCGCGCCGACGGCGCAGCCGAGCGCGACCAGGGCGGGGACGGCCCAGCCCAGCGGGGAGACGATCGGGATCATCGACACCCGCACGACGCGGCGAACCGCGTCGTCCATGCTGGAGTTGGCGATGGTGAACAGGCCGCGGGAGAGCCCGTCGACAACGGCCAGGGCGACGCCGGTGAAGCTCACCGCTGTGACGGCGAACAGGGTGCTGCTGATGGTGGCGGTCACGGCCTGGCCCAGTGCTTGCCCGTCCCGGCGCCAGGCCGCCCGTAGTAGTTGGAACATGAAGGTCATCACGAGCATGACCAGCGCGATGGGCAGGATGAGCGCGTAGTTGTGGCGGAACCAGTCGGCGCCGAGGTCGACACTGGTGGTCTTGTCTACGGCGCGGCTGGCCAGGTCGACGGCCGATTTTGCGAGATCGCCGCACGACTTCGCGATCCACTTGCCGATCGAGTCCGTGATGCTGTCGGACACGCCGCCGACGACGAAGTCGCAGAGGAGCCCCGAACCCGGAAAATCACAGAAACCCATGGTCTTCTCCTCAAGTAAGAGACGGGTAAGGGGTGTTAGGGGTAGACAGTGGGGGCGATGGCCGCGAGTGCGCAGTCGCTGTTAGGCCGGCACTGGACGGCCAGGGTGATCGCGCGGTCCTCGGCGCCCCGGCTGCCGCCGTCCCAGGTGACGGTGACCTTGGCGGTGGCGGTGACGGCGTAGAGGTAGGCCTGGGTGAGGGCGGCCGGGTTCTGCTGGATCGCCTTGGTGTAGGCGTCGGGCACGTGGGCGGCGACGTCGCCAGTCGCGGAGGTCTGGCCTGTGTCGCGCAGCCGCGACCACAGCACCGGGTCGGGGACCTGGCCGGCGACGGAGTCGGCGTCGGCGTACTGGGCCTCCGGGGTGAGCCACAGCCGCAGGCCGGACACGAAGTCGGGCTGGGTGACCTTGCGCGCGTCGTAGGTCCACAGGGCCTGGGCGAACGCGGCGGCGTAGTCGGTCGGGCTGCTGGTGTGCGGGGGGAGGGCGACGGCGCCACTGGACGGTGTGGCGGGAGCGCCGGTGTTGCTGCCGGAAGCGGGAGTGGAGCGGGCCGGGGCGGTGGCACGAGGGGAATCGCTGGGCCGGGGGGCGGGGCGGGGCGTGTGGCCGCCGCCCGCCAGCCGGGCGAGGAGCCCGGCCAGCAGTCCGGCGACCAGCAGCACGCCCAGCCCGATCAGCAGCCTGCGGCGAAGGGTCGAATCACCGCCGTGGACAGGGGACTTGGGCTGCGCCACTTACTTGACCTGCGTCCCGAGGGCGGAGAAGAACGCCACCAATCCGTTGGCCGCGCCCAGGAGCAGGGCGACACCCGCGGCCACCATCGCGCCCTGCTTGCCCTTGGCCTCGGCGCCGTGGCTGCCGGTGTGATGGCCCCAGGCCCACACGACGCCGGCCACGCACAGCGCGCCGACCGTCGCGACGACCGCGAACAAGTTGATGGAGGAGACGACCTGCTTGAGGACGCTCAGGCCAGGGAGGCCGCCCTCGGCCGGCTGGACACCCGGGTCGAAAGCGAGGGTGGTTGCCGCCTGGGCGGCGAGGAGCAAGGACAAACGTTTCTCCAAAGGGGAGGAAGAGGGCATACCGGGTCGCGGGTCGGCGCTGCGCCGGCATGGGAAGAAAAGAGAGGGGAGGGTGGGGCTCAGGGGGCCACGCGGCGGATCGCGATCACGCCGCCCTTCCAGGAGCTGTAGGACGCGACGCGCACCACATCACCGGTGTGCGGGGCGTGCACGACGAGGCCTGAGCCGATGTACATGCCCACGTGCTCGGGCCCAGAGGAGCCCGGCTCGGTGAACAGCAGGTCACCGGGCCGAAGTTGGTCGGCGGAGACGGCGCTGCCCTGCTTCACCTGGTCGTAGGTGGTGCGCTCCAGCGAGATCCCGCCGGCTTTGTAAGATTGCTGCATCAGGCTGCTGCAGTCGCAGCGTCCCATCGGATCGGGCCCGTGGGAGTTCGTGCAGTAGCCGCCCCACTGGTAGGGCGTGTTGAGCTGACCGAGCGCCCAGCGGATCGCCGACTGTGCGGCCGGGGAGGCGTCGCTGGGAATCGTGTAGCCGGCCGGCAGCACGCCTGGGGGGATGATGCCCCAGTCGGTGGTGGTTCCCGGCGGCGTGCACGAGCTCGGCGAGGCGCTGGGAGCCGGTGTCGTGCCGACCGTCGGTGCCTTGAGTGCCGAGCCGATCGCCTGCTGCAGGGCGGTCGCCAGCGGTTCCCACTGCGCGTACGCATCGGGATAGCCGCTCTTTTGGACCTTCTGCGCCGCGACGGTGACCGGCAGGTCCTGCCACCCGGACACCGCGACCAGCGCCTTGTAGAACGCGGTGGACGCGAACACCGGGTCCTGCAGTTGTGCAGCGGTGCCCCAGCCCATCGACGGCCGTTGCTGGAACAGGCCGACGGAGTCGCGGTCACCGCCCGCGAGGTTCTGCAGCCGTGACTCCTGCATCGCGGTGGCCAGCGCGACCACCTGTCCGCGCGGCGGTACCTGGAGGGCGATGCCGGTGGCGATGATCGTCTGGGCCATCGGGATCTGCACGGTCGGCAGTTCGAGCCCGGCGACGGGGACGGTCGGTCCCGCCGCGCCGCCCAGGATCAGCTTGACGGCGGCCTGGATGGCGGCGGTGTCCACAGGCTGTGGATTGTTCCCGGCGCAGGCTCCGCTGCCGGTCCCGGTGTCCCACTTGCCGTCCTTCTG
Source organism: Kitasatospora sp. NPDC098663 (assembly GCF_044760075.1). NCBI lineage: Bacteria > Bacillati > Actinomycetota > Actinomycetes > Kitasatosporales > Streptomycetaceae > Kitasatospora > Kitasatospora sp. NPDC098663. The sequence goes on from NZ_JBIWAP010000029.1 coordinate 56,313, forward strand.
GGAGGCCATGGCGAGCGGCAGGATCAAGACGAAAGGGGTCAGGAGAATAGCGGCGCCGAGGCCGGCGCCCGCCTTCTTCACATCGCCCGCCGCAGGTGCGCCTTTCGGCTCGCGCCCGGCAGGGATTCGGAAAGCGTGAGCAGATGAAGTCCCGGCAAGGGAATCTCCGATCATTGGGGTGCGCGACCGGGGCGCAGAAAGGCGCTCCGGTGCGTCGGCGAGAAGAGGAAGTCGCGGCGGTCCGGCTATTTCGGCGAGAGCATCGGCTTTCTTCCGGCCAGGTCATGGTGCTTGCGGCGACGTCTTCGAACCTATGGACGCGGATATCTCCAGTGCAAGGACTTCGCGAATATTCGCGAAAATTGCCGAAGTCCTTGCGTGGGAGATATCTCCACTCCTATGTTCGGTGGAGGCCCGGCAGCAACCTTCGCTGCGGGGCCTTTCTATGCGCCTGGCCCCAACGCGGAATCGCCCCCGCTCTGGGCTCTCGCGCGGCGCCGTTATCCCGACACGAGGACACATTTGACGACCAACTACACCCTGTACCGGGGCGATGCCCTGACCCGCCTGAGCGAGCTGCCGAGCGGCACGGTCGACTGCGTCATCTGCGACCCGCCGTACAACTCGGGCGGGCGCACGACCCAGGAACGGGTCGGGCGCAGTGCCAAAGCCAAGTACACGACCGCAGGCTCGAAGAACCAGCTGGCCGACTTTCCCGGCGAGAACAAGGACCAGCGCTCGTACGGGTTCTGGCTCTCCCAGCTGCTCGCCGAGGCGCACCGGCTGACCGTGGACGGCGGCACCGCCGCAGTCTTCACGGACTGGAGGCAACTGCCCATCACGAGCGACGCGCTGCAGGCCGGCGGTTGGACCTGGCGAGGTATCGTGCCCTGGCACAAGCCCGCCGCACGCCCTCAGCGCGGGCGGTTCACCCAGAACGCGGAGTTCGTCGTCTGGGGCTCCAAGGGCGCGATGGACGGCGACCGCAACCCCGTCTACCTCAAGGGCCTGCTGGAGGGCAGCCAGCCGTCAGGCGCCAAGCGCCAGCACATCACGCAGAAGCCGGTCAGCGTGATGCGCGACCTGGTGCAGATCTGCCCGCCGGGCGGCCTCGTCCTGGACTTCACCGCCGGCTCCGGCTCGACCGGCGTCGCCGCCCTCCTCGAAGGCCGGTCCTTCCTCGGCATCGAGCTGACCGACCATTACGCCGACATCGCCGAGCAGCGCCTCGCCGAAGCCCAGCGCGCCGCGGAGGAGGCTGACCAGGCCCCGGCCTAGCCGCCGCAGCGCCCGATCCCGACACAGGAGACCTTCCCTGCCCAGCACTTGCCCCACCCCGTGCCGTCCCGAGCGCGACCGTCCGCACACGGATCCCTGCTTCGACGGTTGGAGCCTGCACCACCTGCCCGACGACGGCGAGGTGCTCGTCTCCCCCTGCCACCGTGTACGGCTGTACGAGCCCGCGACCATCGGCTGGGAGCACCCGTCGGTGACCATGGCTGCCTACGACACCCCGGCCGGCGCGGTCCGCTGGCAGGCGCGGTTCGACCTCGCCGTACCGGACGAGGTCATCAGCGAGCTCCTGCGCGCCGTCGCGCACGACCTTAGCCGGAGCGACCGCCACGACCAGCAGCGCGTACTCCGGGGCCCGGCTCTGGCGGACCCTGCCGAGATCCTCGACAACGCCCCCTGCCCCGGTGCCCAGACCGGCTGGTGCGGGTGTACGGCCGCCTTCTCCCTCGACCTCGACGGCGGTACCTGGCACCCGCAGTGGACCCTTCGCGGCCAGGACGCGGCCGGCCGGCGCTGGCGCGCCTGGTTCGACCAGGCGACACCCGCCCACCTGATCGCCGCCGCCTGCCACCCGCTGACCCCGCGGACCTGCGCCTACGCCGAGAAGCCGGCCCCCGCAGGGAACCCCCGCCCCGCTCACCACGGCCACGACCGGAACCCCGCGGCGGGCACCTGCCGACCGGTCCCTCGGCGCACGACCGCCCTGGAGGGAGCCCCGCTCGACACCCTCCTGGCCGTCGCCCGCGAGGTCGTCCTGGAGAACGGCCGGATCGGCGAGCGCTCCATCGCCGCTGGCGTGCGCGCCCGCGGCATCGGCATCGGCACCGAGCGGGCCCAGAAGATCGCCGCACGCCTGCACGCCGAACGCGCCGCCAGCCTGCTCTGACCCACCCACCCGGCGGCCCTGGAGAAACTCCGGGGCCGCCCTCCACCCGCCGGAGCACCGATCCGATGACGCACCACGACCTGACCCCCCACGACACTCCCACGGTGGTCTTCCCCGGGTACCTCGCCGGGCCAGGCCAGGACCTCGGCACGCTCTTCGAGTTCGGCCGCGGCCGAGACGACTGGCTGCTGACCGTGGTGGACGACCGGCTCGTCGCCAGCCACGAGAGCGCCAGTGCGCTCGTCGTCCTCAACCGGGCCCCCCACAGCCCGGACCCGCACTGGACCATCGGCTCGTGCCGCAGCGCGCTACACGACATCGAGTGGTACGCGACGTTCGACGCCCCAACCCCGGCCGAAGTCGTCATGGCCGTAGCCCGTCGCCTCGCCCACGGCATGGCCCAGCCCACCCACGCCGCGCGCGAACGCCAGCTGTGGAGCCATGCCTGCCACGCCGGCACCCTCGACGCCCTCCACGCGGAGACGGCCCGCGCCCGCTGGACCACCACGGTCAGCTGCTGCACCCGCACCCTAGAGGCGCCTGACGGCACGGCCACTCTGCTGATCCACCCCGCGCCCGACGGCCCCGGCGACATCGTCTACACCCTGAGCGCCGGAGCCCGAGGCCACCAAGACACTTGGTGGACGGCGCAGTTCAGCCGCAACATCCCCACCAGTGCCGCCCTGGGCGCACTGCGCACCGTCACCGACCCCGGCCGCTACACACGCAGAGCCTCCCAGATCCCGATGCTCCACCGCTCGCTGCTGCGCACCCACCCGGTCGCCCGCCGCCGCCCGGAGCCCCCGCGTGCCCGGTGACGATCACAACCCGGCCGCCGCGCGGGGCGACCAGGAAGTCCTCGTGTCCCCCGGCTACCTCGCCGGTCCGGGCGACCGGGACGCCGAGGCCGCGTTCGCCGACTTCCTCAACGAGGACCAGGGCTGGGCCCGCTACTCCTGCCACGGCGGCGATGTCAGCGTCGCGATCAGCGAGTGCCTCACCGGCCGGATCCAGCTCGACCACGAGAACGGCGACCGCGACTCCCGCTGGACCGTGGCCGGATACGACTCCCCGGTCGGAGAGCGCTCCTGGCGCGCCGCCTTCGATCAAGAGACCCCGTATGAAGTCGCCTTGGCGGTGGCCGAGGAGTACTCCCGCGCGCTGTCCTACACCCACCCCGTCGTCCGGGAGGAAGCCCTGTGGGGTCTGCGCAACACCCGCGACTCGCTGCTGGAGCAGCTCCGCTCCTCCGGGTGGCTCGACGTCGGGTCTCCCGATGCCATGTCGTTCCGCTCGCCCGACGGCACCGCCGGGCTGATCCGGTGGGACGGCGGAGCGTTCTACGAGGAGCCGAACGGCCAGGACCATCCGGCCGATGTCACCCTCTGGGTCCGGCCGCCCGAGATGTTCCCGCGCAACGCCTGGACCGCCCAGTTCTCGCAGGCCACCCCGACGCGGCTGATCACTGCCGCCTTGGACCACCTCACCGATCCGCGGTCCCAGGTGCGGCGCCTGGCCGAGGTTCCCGCAGCCCACCTGGGCCTGGTCGAGCTCCGGCCCCGCAACGCTCCTGTGCGGACACTGGCCGCCACCGCCCGCACCGCCGTTGCCGACAGGCCGGCGGCGCGCGCAAGCACCGTACCCCCGGTGATGCGGGCTGCAGCACCCCGACCTGCCAGGAGGACCAACTGACCAGCCCGACCAAGACTCCGCGGAACCTGGCGACCGAAGGCGACGTCCACGTCCACCCGGTCTACCTGGCCGGAAGCGTTGGAATCGGCGATCCCGCGCTCCGGCCGATCAGCGACCTGGCGTCGACCACCGGACACCACGACGACCTCGGCAACTACTACCTGGTGACCACGGACGGCCGGATCCGGATCGGCTACATCCCCGAGCAGGACTGGGACACCCTGTGGCGGATCGCCGTCGCCCCGGCCCCCTTCGCGCACCCGCGCTGGGTCGCCAACTTCTCCGCGAGCACCCCGGAGGAGATCGTCACGGCGGTGACGACCGAACTCGCCCGGATGTACGACCCCGAGGACGACGCCTGGCTCGACGAGCGAACCACCGGCCCCCTGGAGTGGATCGCCCCCTACGCTGCTGCCGGATGGACCACCAACGACGTGGACCGGGGCAGGCTGACGCTGATCTCGCCCGACCACCTGGCCAGCGTCACCTACCGGCAGCACCCGCTCAGGCACACCGAAGCCGAACAACTCGGCCAGGACGGCCGCTTCACGGTCGGCACCGTCAAAACCGTCGGCTGGTACGGACGGTTCAGCGCCCGCACTCCCTCCCGGATCCTCGACGCCGTTGCCACCGCGATGCTCGACCCAAGGCCCGTGCTGCGCTACCGAGACGCGCTCGGCTACTACACCGAGCGGGAAGCGACGATCACACCGGTCACTCCACCCGCACCCAGCCCCCTGGACATCCAGCGCACCGCGGCCCGGCTTCGCTCGGCCGCTCCACCGGCCCCGGTCGCGACCTCGGCCAGCTTGCCCCGCATCGTCTGGACCTCCGCCACACCCGCCGCCCGACGGCGCTGACCCCCGGATCAGCCCGTCGAGTCCCGATACCCCAGGAGCCCACCATCACTCGCCCCATCTCCGTCACCCCACGACACCTCGCCGGCGCAGGTGACCCCAACCTGGTGTGGAACTCGCTCGCGCGCCGAGGCTGGACCACCGTCGACGACGGATTGTCCATCACGAGCCGCTGCGGTCGCGTGAGCATCGCTCAGACCACCGAGGACGAGCAGGAGATCTGGCGCATCCAGGCACGGCGGGAGCCGGCCCAGCAGCAGGCCTGGCAGATCGACATCAGCCGCACTACCCCAGCGGAGATCGTCGCCGAATCCGCCGGGCGGCTCGCGGACGAGCTCGCACGCCACGGTGCCAAGGCCCTCCAAGGCCCCGGACCCGCCACCCCGCTCAGGCGAGCGCTGGACCGCCACGACTGGTTCCTCGACGAGGTCTTCGGCAACAGCATCGCTGTCTACGGATCGCCCGGCGAAGGCCTGGACATCGTCCAGCTGTACCAGTACCGACTCGGACGGAACGAGAACCTCCAGGACCCGGACCGCATCGCCTTCCACTTGCAGGGCGGACAGCAACCGCAGGCGTTCGACCCGACATACCAGGGATGGTCCATCGGGTTCCACGGCCCCGTTCCCCACATCCTGGTGGTGCACGCGCTCGAAGCAGCCTGCAATCCCGCTGCCGTCACCCGCAGCCCGGACCAGGTCCCCCCGCTCCACCGCGAGAGCGTGCGGCTCGACACCCGGGCCCAGGCCGCGACGACATCGACCCGAGCGGGCGACGGCACCTTCCGGCCAACCATTCAGCAGACCGTCGCCCCCACGCCGCCGTCGCCCAACCGCCGCACCAGGTAGGCCGCCGGCCGCTCGCGCAAGGACACCACCATCACCTACAAGATCACCCGCACGGCTCACCGCACCGTCGCCACCGGAGCGCGCGACAAGCTCGCTCTCGCCATCCTGCACTCCGAGGCATTCACCGGCCGGTACAGCCCCAGCGGTCCGCTCGTCGAGCTCCAACTCCCCACGCACCTCGACGAGGCCCAGCAGAACGCCGCCGCCGTCCGCGCAGCGAACCGGCTCCGCGCCAATGCCTTTGCCGTCGAACTCGACCCGAAGGTCGGAGCCCCGAGCCCCGTCGGCTACTTCGCCCCGACCCCGGTGCCCGACCCCGCCCGGGACCTCGCACAGCTGGCGGACCGCCTCGCCGAGCCGTTCCAGGACCACGACACGGTGGCACGCCACGCCGAGGCCGTGTTCGGCCGCGACGGCGCCCTAGCCCGCCTCGCCGCCGTCACCAACTCCCTCGCCGGATGGGCCGCCCGCCTCGACCACCGTCCCGGTGACGACCTGTCGGACGCCCTCACCGACCAGGCCCGTCTCCTCGACGGCATGCACCGCCAACTGATCGACACCGCCGTGCGCATCAGGGCCCTTGAGACCGTGAGCTCGGACGATCGCACCCCCAGCTCGCGAAGCCAAGCGGCAACGGCCACCACCAAGGCCCACCAGACCGCCGGCAAACCCGCCGAGGCGCCCCCCGCCGTGGCCGCCGAGATCCGCCCGAGCCAGGCCAAGAACCGCCGTTGACCATGCCGGCCATGTCCAGCACGGCCGTCATCCGGCCCAAGGACGGCAACGCGCCCAGCCGCGCTCTCCCCAGCTCACCTCAGCCTGTCGCGCGGTAGGGCGGCGCGCCCATCAAACACCTTGCCGGGGCGACGCCATGCTCCTGCACGTCAACCCCAACCACCAGACCTGGAGTTCCCGCTGTACCACGCCCCGTTCACTGACATCGTCTCCGACTTGGACCTCGACGAGCTGACGCCGGCCGGCGAAAACACCGCGCGCGCCCTCGACCGGCTGGCCGACTGGGAGAACCCCTGCATCACCCTGGCCCGCTACGACCAGCCCGACCAGCGAGAAGGCCGGTCGGACCACTTCTACCTCGCCCATGACGAGCAGATGGCCCAGCAGGGCAAGCCGTTCTTCCTCGGCGTGCACCTGGAGCTGGACCGCAGCGCGGGGCTGATGCGACTCACCCTGCGCGACGCGGCGATTCCCGTCCTGGCCGAGGCATGGCTCATCGCCCGCGGAGCCGACCCCGACCGGCTGCGAGAGCTCATACGCCCCAGCGAGCACGATCCCGCCGACGCCCAGACCGAGGCGGTCGAGGCCATGCTGCGCCACTCCGGTACCCGCTTCGACGTCCACGACTCGGCGTCCACGCCCGGCCCGCCATACACCACGTGGGTGATCGCCACCGACAACGAGGCCCCCGACCCGGCACGGCCGGTAGCCGTCTTCGTCGGCCACCAAGACGGCGACGATAGCGAAACGTTCACCCTCCGCCACCTCCACTTCACCAGCGTCGAGGACGCCTACGACTGGACCCGCACCCCCACCGCCCCCTTGCCACAGCACGGCAGCGCCGCCACCGCCCGCGCCGGAGCCGCCCGCCCCGCCCGCCGATCGACCAGTCCGGCCGGACCCGGCGGTCCGGACGTCGGACCAGCGCACCCACCCGCTCCGGGGCCGCACCAGCCGCGCACGCGCTGAGCAGCACGCCGACGAACAAGCCCTCTCAGCGGACCGAACGACACCCGAGAGGCACGACCTGACTGCCCGCATCTTCACCGACGACCTCGTACACGCCCAGGACTGGTACGACGCGAACCACATGGTGGGCGTCACCCCACGCCACCTGGCCGGAGCCGAACACGGCATCCACACCGTCCTGGAAGCAATCCCGAAGGTGTACGGCTGGTACACCCACCCCGGCTCCGACGTGAGCGAGAGCTTCACCCCGTTCGTCTCGCCCTGCGAGCGGATCCGCCTCGACTTCCGCACCGACTACGACGACCCGTGGCAGCTCGTGGCCCGTAGCGACCCCTACTCCGGCGGCCTGGCCGACTGGCAGATCTCGCAAAGCTGGCAGACCCCGCCCGAGCTGGTCGCCGCAACCCTCGACGAAGTCGCAGCGGCCTTGGCCCAGGACGACGAGAGGGCCTTCGCCCGCGGAGGCTCGGGACTGCGGGCCCTGTTCCCCTTCGCCCAGCAGAACTGGTCCGAGACCGTCACCGCCACCCGGTACACCTTCACCTCACCCGATGGCCTCGCCACCGCGCGCCTGCGCCTGACCGATCCCCCGCTGCACGAGGACGGCCCCTGGCACAGCCCCTACCTCGTCGTCAGCTGCAAGACGGACGATTCGCTGACGAGCTGGGACGCCCGGTTCACCGCCAACACGCCGCTGCGGATCTTGGTGGCCTTCACCACCGCCGCCGCCAGCCCCGAGCCGCTGCTGCGCAACAACACCTACCTCAGCGAGGCGACCAGGGCCCGGGCGACGGTTACGCCGCTCGCCCCCGTCCCCGCCCCGCGCGCGACGGCGGCGGGAGCAAGCCCAGCCCTCGAGGCAGCCGGCCCCGCAGTGAAGATCGTCACCAACGGATCCCTGCTGAGCTTCACCCCCCACCCTGCTCCACGCATCGTCTCCCACCGTCGTTGAAGAGGAGCCGCCCCGAACTCCGAGCCCGACGAACCCACCCAGATTCGGGACTCCTCGGGCGAGGACCGATCCGACCCGGACACCTGCCGACTTACGGCGGAACCGCCCTAATGCGACCCGTACCCACCACTCCCCGCGAGGAGGCGACATCATCGATCAACGTGGCATCCTGACGGCCCTGGCCCCGCTACCCGACGGCATCACCGTCGGCCGCCAGCAACTCGCCCGCCGTACAGACATCCTCGTCACTGCGGAACTGGCCCGCGGCATAGTCAGCGGCACCTACAACGGCATTCAGATCGCGGTGGTTCTACGCAGCACCGGAGCACAACTCGGCAACAACTACTTCGACTTCTACGAACACGCAACGGTGCCCTGGTCGGGACGCGAGCCCCGTCTCGACGATCTCGACCGCATGCATCGGGATGGTGAGCTGGACCCGGTACCGCTTCGCGCAGCCATAGCCGACTACACCGAGGTGTTCAGCGACACCCCGCCGGTGCCTGCCTCGGTAGCGGACCGAACGGAATCGCGCGTGCGCGGGACTCAGCGTGGCAGCCAGGCCACCGCCCCCACCGGCAGCGCACCGAAGGCGACTCCCGCTGCCCAGCAGTCTGCCGCCCGGGCACTGTCCGTGCCGACCGGTCGGAGCCGCCGTTGACCACCAACCCCTTCTGGGCGAAGAAGGCCAACGACCAGCCGTGGTTGCAGCTGAGCATCACCCCGGCGCTGTACGCCGGCCCCGTACTGGACAGCGAGCGGGCGATCCGCCCGCTCGTCGACGCCGGCGCCGCACGCCTCGACGACGGTCGCGGCAACCAGTTCATCGTTTCCCACGACGGTCGGATCCGGCTCGGCTTCGAGCCCCAGAACGGGACCGATGTGATGTGGAAGATCGCCGTGCACGACACCCCGTTCGAGCCGCCCCAGTGGACCGTGTGCCTCACCGACCGCACGCCCATCGAGATCGTCGAGGCCATCACCACCGACCTCGCCTCTAAGCTGCGCTCCGGCGCCTGGTTGCACGGGTCGGCCGCCGACAGCGAGTGGCGTGAACTGTTCCAGCCCCCGGAGTGGATCACCACCTGGGACGCCTGGGCTCAGCAGAAGGCGGTGGTCTCCGCGCACGCCCCGCAGGACCGGATCGTCCTCGACCCCGGCGGCGGGGCGGGCGACTGGGAGGAAGCCGGCCAGGACGGGTTCTGGACCGTCACCATCGGCGACGAGTACGAGGGCTGGTGCGTGGCAGCCAGCACCTCCACCCCGCACCGGATCCTGCACGCCATCGCCGGTGCGATGCTCGGCCCAGCCACCCGGGCCGTCGGTGAACTGAGCGATCTGACGATCGGTGCCGCGGTCATCGGTGCCGCTGAGCTGGCCGAACTGCCCCCCAGCCCGCACCCGCTGGACGGTCAGCGGACCCAGGCAGCCCGCGCCCGCAGCCCGCTGCCCGCCCCACCCGCCAGCGGGAGCGCACTGCCGACTGCGCCACGGGCAACACCCCCTACCCCTAACCGCGGCGGTCACCGCCGCTGACAGCCTGAGGACCACCATCGACCGCGACGACACGATGATCGACGTCACCCCGCCCTACCTCGCCGGCTTCCAGTACACCGGCTGGGTATTCGAGCACTTGGTCAGGGAGTGGGCTTGGGGCCGCAGCACCGACGACGACCTCGGCCAGACCTTCGCCTGGAGCAACGACCACCGCTTCCGCATCGCCGACCGCCAGCTCGACCCGGGCGCGGCCTGGCGGATCACCGCCGCCAAGGAACCCCTCGGACCGCCCGACTGGATGGCCGGCTTCTCGGAGAACACCCCGCCCGAGATCATCATGGCCATCACCGAGCCGCTGGCCCGCACCGGATCGGCCATCGACTGGACCGGCGACAGCCACCCCGCACTCCGAACTCCCACCGACCGGCGCGCCCTGATCCGGACGCTGCAGGACGCTGGCTGGCGCAGCACCCTGCGCGAGGGCACCCTCGACCTGGAAGCCCCTGACCAGCTCGCCCGCGTCCAACTCCGCCTGGACCCGCCCGGCGAGCCGCAGGACCTGATGGGCCGACCCCACCTGTACGTCGAGATCGGCCCACGCGGAAACGGCGGATACCCGCCGTACTGGCAGGCTATGTTCACCACCACCGCCCCCACCGTCGCCGTCGACGCCCTCGCCCACGCCCTCACCGACCCCACGCCACTACGCCGCGACCGGGAATGGATGGACGAGGAACTGCTGGAGCACCTCGGTCAGAGAGCGGAGGACGCCCCGGCCGAGCTCAGGGCCGAAGTACCCGCACTGGGGACGACAGCCCGCTCCTACACCGAGGACGATCTGCGCTGGGCCGCAGCCGAGGTGTGCGAACAGGCGCTGGACCAGACCGAGGACCTCGACCTGGTGCCGGAGATCTACCTGGAAAACCAGGTCGTCCCCAGCAGCCGAAGCGGTACCGCCACGACGTGGGGCGAACTGCCCGAGGAACAACGGGAGCTCGCCAACCTGCTGGTGACCGACCTGGTGGTCGGGGCAGCAGGCCAGGCCCCGATCCTGTTCGACCTGGTGCTCGGGCCCGACTTCGACCCGCGCACGGCGAGCAAGCATCCGACCCCGCCGATCACCACGCCGCTGCGGGAACTGGCGTTCACCAACGACGATCTACACAGCGCGGCCGGCATCGTGGCGGCGTCCCAGATCGCATGGGTGGACCCGAGCGGCCTCGCCGACTCGATGCACGACCTGCCGATCTACAGCACGACCAACGACGGGATCGCGCGATCGTGGGGATCGCTACCCGAGGAGGAGTACGAGCAGGCGCTTCGCGACGTTCAGAAGCTGCTCGATCAAGCCGGCGACCGTACCGCCCGACTCTTCACTCCTCCGAGCAGGCCCACCCCGCTCGCGCTCGTGGGTCCGGCCTACCTGGCCGGCCCCGGGCACGACCAGGGGGCAGCAGCAAAGCCGCTGCTCGACAACGGATGGAAGGTGGAACGGGACGCCGGTACCACCGTGTACACCAGGCCGTGCCGGCGGCTGCGCGCCGAGGCGGACACGGACTCCACGGGGACGACCTGGACCACCTCCGCCCACTACCTGGTGTCCGGCGGCGAGATCTGGCGTGCGACAGCAGACAGCCGCACACCCCTCGAGATCGTGACTGCCCTGCACGCCGCCCTGGCCACCAGTTTGGCCACCAGCCCCGGCGAGCTGTTCCGACCGACGAACCCATCCACCCTCGGCCTCGCACCACTGATCGCCGGAGGGTGGCACGACGCGTACAGCGGACCCCACCACATCTCGTGGACCGCACCGGGCACCGAGATGGCCAGCGTCACCCGGTCAACCGACCCCGCCCGGCTGGCAGCGGGGGAGAACCCCGAGTGGATCGTCAGCGGCGGCACCCTCGGGCCCGGCACCAAGGAGGGGTGGTACCTGCAGATGTCCGAGCACATCCCGGCACCCCTCCTGAAGGCCGTCGCCGACGGCCTGGTCGACTCCACCCCGGTGGCTCGACTCGGTCGTGACCTCACCAGCGAGCACCTCGTGTATCTCGACGTCCGCCCGCTCGATACCCGACGCCCGAGCGGCACGTCGGAGCGACGCCTCGCCGCCCGGGCCCGCTCGCTCCCCGCCGCGCACCGGGCGCCAGAGCCCGAGGTGCACGAGACCAGCGTGGAGCGCTCGGGTCGGCTTCGTCAGCCGTCCCGTTGAACAGCGCAGACCACATCCCCGATCCTCACCCCCAGGAGGCACCGATCCCACAGCCGAGCGTTCGACGTACGAAGGTGATCCCCCGACGGCTGGCCGGCCCTGGCGACACCGACTCGGTCCGAGCCGCCATGACCAAACGCGGCTGGACGACCGTCCACAGGTACCCAGACGGACCAGCTCTCGTTTCAGCGGGCTACGACCTTGCCCTCGTCGAGACGCAGTGGGACGACCAGGACGTCTGGAAGATCAGCGCCCATCTCGGCAATCCGCTCAGCCCACCGCGCTGGACTGCGGCCCTTACCCGCAACACCCCCGCCGAGATCGTCGTGGAGACCCTCACCCACCTCACAGATCTCCGGGACCGCGATCCCTATGCCGCACTCGAAGGTCCCCACGACGTCCGCGACGTCTTCACCGCCGCGGAACGGGCGGGCTGGAGTAGGGACTACCTCCCGGGATGGGCAACTGCCCATTCACCGGACCACGGGCCCGAGCTGATCGAGATCTGGCACTACGTCGTCGACGCCTGGACCCCGCCGAGCGACACCGGACTTTCCGCCACCGGAATCAACGTCGGCGGACACCCGTTCAGGAACGCCGATGCGGACATCTGGCGCGCACAATTCTCCCGCAGGACACCGGCACACCTCGTCACCGCCGTCCTGAAGGCCGCCGTCTCGACCAAGCCGGCCAGCCGGCGCCCAGACGAGATCCCGGACCTCTACCGTGAAGCGGTCACCACGGCCGAACCACTGCCGACCCACGGACCCGCACCATCAGGCGCCTCGTCGGCGCTCGACGATCCGACAGCCGCCACCGCCCCGGTGCGCGACCACTGGTCGTTCGTCGAGGACCAGGTCGACAACCTGGACTTCCGTAGCCCGTGCGGGCGAGTGCGGTTCCTGGACACCCCGGAGGACCTTGACGATCCGACGTGGACCAGCCGCTGGCGTATCACCGCCCAGGGCGACGACAGGTCCTTCGCCGACAACGAACCGCCTCTCAGCTGGACTGCGACCTTCACCACCCACACCCCGCCCACCGTGGTCGCCGCCGTCCTCAAGACCGTCGACGGAGCGATCAGGGACCTGGACATCGAGGAAGTCATGGAGGACTTCGAGAGCAGCCCCGAGCCCTCCTTCTCCCCGCACCGCGCCTACCGCCCAGACCCTGTTCCCGGCAGCCGCGACCCCGACCTCGCGCATGCCCGGCTCAGGCTCCACGGCTGGGACAAGGCGGACCGGTCGCGAACGAAGGCCAGCCGGAGCCCCAGCGGCGTCGAGCTGCGCTCAGTTGCCCGAGCCGACCCCAGCAGCCTCGACAGCCTGCCGGCCGCTGAGTCCTGGACCCTGGACGGCGGAGTACCCCCAGCCTCGTGGAGCGCAAGGTTCAGCCACGACACCCCGACCGCCCTCGTGATCGCTGCAGCCTGGGAAGCGGAACGGCTCGCCCTGCCAGCGCAGGACGGCGCCGCACCACAACTCGGCCGAACCGCACGCCAGGTGGCGGCGCGGAGCGCCCCGGCGCACCGTCCGCCGTCCGTCTCCGCCACGCCCGACGCCAGCCGAGTGCCGCCAGCCGAGGGCGGGCGCCAGCGGAGCCGCTGACCAGTTGGCCACTGTCTCGACACCGAGCGCCCGCCGCCGTCTTGACCCGAACGTCAGACCAACCGCCGCTACCCCACAGCCTCGTAGGAGGCCCGAAGAAGCGGCATGGCCCGGTCAAGGTCTCCTACTGAACAGATCCGCACCTCCAAATCGCCAGTACCGTGGTGCCCCACCTCGGAGACATCCCGCGTGAAGCCTTCCTCCAGAGTCACCGAGCGCGGGTCGAGCCGGAGGAAGAGGCGAAGCCCGTTCGACAGGATCTTCATGGTCGCGAAGTTCCCCCCACGCCGGTAGGCGATGTAGTGCCGGAGCTCCACGCTATGAACGTCACCGAAGTCGAGCAGCCGGCCGTCCAGTTCGCCGTACAGGTCGCGCACCGGATCGGCAGCTCCAGCCAGCCTCTGTGCGACCGTGGCGCGGGTGGCCGGTGCGAGGACGGCTGCCGATCGCGCCGTCCGCGCGCTGCCCGCATCGGCAGTCGATGTGACAAGATCGAGAGCTAGCAGTCCATCCCCGAAGCGCCGGTAGCGCACGAGGTCGATGCGGCGACCGATCTCGCGCACGGCGTGCAGGTCGTACCGGCTGAAGTCGGCGGCGACGCAGACGATCCGAGGGCTTGTCCAGTCGACGGTCGCCACCACGTCCGACCCGAGCTTCTGGGCGACCAGGGACTCGAAGTCGGCCTGGTGATCACGCACCCAGGACATGTAGAACAGCGCCTGGCTGATCACGTTCTCGTCCCGACCTCGCTTGTACTCGACCACCACCGGACATCCGTCCTCGTCCAGACCGAGCGAGTCGATCCGCCCGCCGTGGTTCGAGCCGGTCGACACCTCGGAGTCCAGGAAGCGCACCCCGAGCAAGACCGCCATGTTCCGCTCGATGTAGGTCTGCAGATGCCGCTCAAGGGCAACCGTCGACCCAGCAACCTCCACTGCGTGGTCATGGTCAGTCCGAAAGATCCTTAGCGTCATGGTCCCCCCTCAGGTCGCACACCGACCGAACCGATGGTGCAGAGATGCAACCTATATGAGCAAATTGGCATCAACTAGCGCATATTGCGCAGATCTCACTTTCGGTCAACCGGGAATAGAGGAGTGCCAGATGCCTGCGTGGCCCAGTCGAAAGGGGCGCGCTACATGTGCGCCGCGCCGCTCGACTGGGTCCGGGGTGGGGAAGCGGGCGGAGCAGCATCGGCATTGTCCGAAGCCCACAAGGCCTCTTGTCTGCCCACGGTGGCTGAAGTGACGTGCCCGGCTGGGGGTCTTCGACACCCGCTGGTGAGCTCGGGTCGCGCTGGTCTGGTGTGTCCCGAGTGTGACCGGACGCCTTCGGACGATTCGGCACGCGACGTCACACCTGAGGCGTGACCATGACATCTCTGGTGCAGATGAACATGGGATCGACGTCCAGCAGTGGCATTCTGTGGTGCTGACCTGCGGAAACGTTGGATTTGGCGGCACGGGGCGGCATGATCTGGCATACTCCGGTGGGATCGGGGCGCTAGCTCAATTGGTAGAGCTGCGGACTTTTAATCCGTAGGTTCAGGGTTCGAGCCCCTGGTGGCCCACCGAAATGAGGCCAGGTCAGACGCCCTCTGACCTGGCCTTTTGCATGTCCGCCGGCGGTGAAAGCACTGCGGCACCCCGGCTGGTCGAGTAGCCGGGGTGCCGCGGTGCGGTGCGGGTTGCGGGGCGGATCAGGCCGCGGCGCGGATCGGGGCGCCGGTCTGGTGGAGGTGGGTGAGGATCTCGCGGTACGAGCGGAAGAGGCCGGTCTCGTAGTAGGTGATCTCCTTCTCGGCGCAGAAGTCGCGGGTGAGGACGGCGGCGCGGCGCAGGGCCGGGGTGGGCATGCTGGGGAAGAGGTGGTGCTCGACCTGGTAGTTGAGGCCGCCCATCAGGGCGTCGATGAAGTAGCCGCCGCGCACGTTGCGGGAGGTGAGGACCTGGCGGCGGAGGAAGTCGAGCCGCATGCCGGGCGTCACCATCAGCATGCCCTTGTGGTTGGGGGCGAAGACGCAGCCCAAGTAGACGCCGAGCAGGGCCTGGTGGACGGCGAGGAAGGCGAAGGCCTTGCCGACCGGGAGGGCGGCGAAGACCAGCCCGAGGTAGGCGGCGAAGTGGGCGACCAGCAGGAAGCCCTCCAGGTACGGGCGCTTCATGATCGGGCTGCGCAGCGCGCGGAAGCTGTTGTAGCTGAGGTTGAGGCCTTCGAGCAGGAGCAGCGGGAAGAAGAGGAACGCCTGGCGGCGGCCGATGAAGCGGGCGATTCCGCTGGCCTTCCTGGCCTGGTCCTGGGACCAGACGACGAGGTCGGGGGAGACGTCCGGGTCCCGTTCCTCGTGGTTGGGGTTGGCGTGGTGGCGGGTGTGCTTGTTCATCCACCAGCCGTAGCTCATGCCCATCAGGAGGTTGGCGACGATGCGGCCGCCGATCTCGCCGGCGCGGCGCCCGGTGAACACCTGACGGTGGGCCAGGTCATGTGCCATTAATCCCAGTTGGGCGAAGACGATGGACATGGCGGCGGCCAGCCCGAGTTGGAGCCAGGTGTCGCCGAGGGCGAACATGGCCCACCAACCGCCGAGGAACGCGGCGAGGACGAGGCCCGCGCGGACGGTGTAGTAGACCGGGCGTCGGTCGAGCAGGCCCTCGGCGGTGATCCGGCGGCTCAGTTGGGCGAAGTCGCTCCCGCCGGTTCCGGGCGGGGCGGTGTCCGGTGGTCCGGCGGGCGGCTGCGGCCGGGTTTTCGCGGTCGGCGTCCCCGCGGTGTCGGTGGTCATGGTGCTGAGTCTGGTCTAGCGAACGGGCCTTGAGAAACGGGGGCATCCCCCTGGGGCGGGGTGAGGGTATCCCCCGGACCGTCCCGGGTGGCTGCGGAAGTGCGGCGCGTGGTGCCTGATGGTGCCGCAGGGGCGGGGAGAGGTGGCGTAGGTCACGTCGTAATCGGCTGGTTTCGGGCGTTCTGTGGCGAGCTTGCGTCGTGGTGGCCGGGGTTGGTGGTGGACCGGAGGTCGGTGATCGCGTCGGGCCTAAATATGATCGGAAGCCACGTTCATCGGTTTGTACCGATGTTCGTATGTGCAACCTGGGAACGGCTCCGACCGTCTCCCTGTGTGCGGTGCGCCAGATCGTCCGGGGCGTCGCTTCCGTCGGTGAAAGGTACGCGCATGTCAGGTCAGTGGGGCGAGGGCCCGGCTCGGGGCGAGAACGCACCCGGCGCGCTCACGACGGGGAGCGATGGGTCCGTGCCTACGCCGCGTACCGGGGGCCGGGCGGAGGCCCGGCGCGCCGCGCAGGGCAAGGGCGGCGGCCGCGGCGGCAAGGACGCGGGCAAGGACGGCGGTCGGGACGCGGGCAAGGACGGCGGCCGGCCGGAGGCGGCGGGCGGTCGGGCGGCGGCGCGCAACAGCCGCAAGCCCAAGAAGAACGTGAAGAAGATCGTCGCCTGGTCGGCGGCCGGCGTGCTGGTGCTGATCGCGGGCGCCGGCGGGGCGATCTACTTCAAGCTGAACGCCAACATCAAGTCCTTCGACGGCGACGCGATAGCGACCGACCGCCCGCCGGAGGCGCAGGCCGACGCGGACGGCAACAAGCCGGTCAACGTGCTGCTGATCGGTTCGGACAGCCGCGGCGGCAACAACTCGGACCTCGGCGGCGGCGAGGACGGCGGCGCCCGTTCGGACACCACGATCCTGCTGCACGTCTACGCCGACCACAAGCACGCCGTGGGCATCTCGATCCCGCGCAACGCGAAGGTCCCGATCCCGCCCTGCAAGCTGCCCAACGGCAAGTGGACCAAGGGGTCGTCCAGCGACCTGTTCAACGCGGCCTTCTCGGTCGGCGGCAGCGACGGCGGCAACCCGGCCTGCGCCCAGAACACCGTCGAGAAGCTCACCGGGATCCGGGTCGACCACACCATCGTGGTCGACTTCAACGGCTTCTCCGCGATGACCAAGGCCGTGAACGGCGTCGACGTCTGCCTGCCGAAGCCCATCTACGAGGGCGACGTCAACCCCAACCTGCACAAGAAGGGCGACCTCGTCCTGCCACAGGGCAAGCAGACCGTGCAGGGCCAGCAGGCGCTGGACTACGTGCGTCTGCGGCACGGCATCGGCGACGGCTCCGACATCGGCCGGATGAAGCGCCAGCAGGCCTTCCTCAGCTCGCTCGCGAGCAAGGTCAAGAAGGACGGGCTGAGCCCCACCAACCTGCTGCCGCTGGCCGACGCCGCGACCAAGTCGCTGGTGGTCGACCCGGGGCTGGCCTCCGCGGACAAGCTGCTCTCCTTCGGGCTGTCGCTCAAGAACATCGACATGCACGACCTCAAGTTCGTGACGGCGCCCTGGCGTTACCGCACCCAGGACAAGGACCTCGACCTGGTCCAGCCGGACGCCAACAAGCTCTGGGAGACCCTCAAGGCCGACCAGACCATCGACGGGCAGAACGCCACCGGCCAGCAGCCGGACGCCGCCGCCAGCCCGAGCGCACCGGCCGCGTCGCAGTCGGCCGCGACCAGCGCGCCCGCCGCGCCGGTCGCGGACGCCGGCAACTCGTCGATCAAGGTGGCGGTCTACAACGGGACGACCGAGAACGGCCTGGCCGGCAAGGCGACCGCGCAGCTGAAGGCCGCCAAGTTCGCCGCCACCACGGCGGGCCAGGCGGCGAGCACCAAGTACAAGACCACCATGATCGAGTACGGCTCCGGGCAGAAGGCGAACGCCGACAAGGTCGCCGCGCTGTTCCCGGGCGCCAGCGTCGAGGCCGGCAACTCGGCGGGTGTGACCCTGATCGTCGGTAAGGACTTCTCCGCGGCCAACGGCGGCGGGACCACCGGCCAGGCCACCGGGACGGGCGGCGCGGCCGCGAACGGCACCCCGGCGTCCCCGGCGCCGCTGCCCACCACCGTCACCAACGACGCCCGCTCGGCGGACGACGACATCTGCGCGAACACCACCTACGGCAGCGGCGGCTGACCGCACCCGAGCGGTAGGGGGCGACCCCAGGGCCGGCGCCGTCCAGGGCGCGCGGGCCCGGGGGTCGTGCCATGGTGGCCGGAGAAACCGGGGAGGCACCCGGCCCGCGGGCGACCTGATGGACGGGCGACCTGATGGACGGGACCCCGGCGCACCGGACCCCGGCAGGCCGGACAAGGGGGGCGCGCACCGAAAGGCGGACCCCATGCCCGAGATCGCCCTCCAGTTCGACATCGCCGCACCCCGGGCCGTCGTCCTCGCCGCGCTCAACACGCACGGCGGGCTGACCAGCTGGTGGACCACCGGGGTGGACCGGGAGGGCGACGTCCTGCTGTTCGACTTCCCCGGCGTCCCCGAGCCGTTCCGGCTCCGCCGCGAGCGGGCCGACCTGGACCGGGTGGTGTGGGCCAACGCCGGGGCCTTCCCGCCGCACTGGGCCGGCACCTGGATCAGCTGGGACCTCGCCGACCAGCCCGACGAGCCCGGCCGCACCCGGTTGCTGTTCCGGCACGGCGGCTGGCAGCCGGGCAGCGAGGACGGCGTCCCGCTGGTCGCCGGCACCTGGGCCGAACTGCTGGTCCGGCTCAAGGACTACGCGCAGAGCGGCAAGGTGCAGCCGTACTTCGTCACGGCCCAGCGGCACGACACCGCGTGAACGGCCTCCGCGGCGGCGTGAGCGGCACGACACCGCGTGAACGGCCCGCCGGCGGCCGAACGGGCCCGGGCCCGTCCGATCGCCCGCCAGGGCGCCGTCCGGTGGCGGGATCGCGGCGCCGGGCCGATGGTGGGCGGTGTACCCGCCGTCCGCGCTGACGGCCGGCACCGGCAGCCCGGCACCGGGCGGCCGGGACCCGCCCGCCCCGACGACCACGCCGGCGACCACTGCCTTCGGGAGGCCCAGCAATGCCCGTAGTCACCGCTCCGTACAAGCCCGGCACCCCGTGCTGGATCGACCTGATGGCGAGCGACCAGCAGGCCGCGCTCGACTTCTACCGCGACCTGTTCGGCTGGCAGGGCGAGGTCGGCCCGGCCGAGTTCGGCGGCTACGCCGTGTGCATGCTCAACGACCGACCGGTCGCCGGGATCATGGCGCGGTCCGCGCCCGAGGGCCAGCCGCTGCCGCCCGTCGCCTGGACCACCTACCTGGCCTCGGACGACGCCGACGTGAGCGGGGCCGCCATCGCCGAGCACGGCGGCACGATCCTCTACCCGGCGATGGACGTCGGCGTGATCGGCCGGATGCTGGTCGCCGCCGACCCGACCGGCGCGGTGTTCGGAGTCTGGCAGGCGATGGACTTCATCGGCGCGGGCGTGGTCAACGAGCCCGGCGCACTGGTCTGGAACGAGCTCAACACCGCCGACACCGACGCGGCCGGCCGCTTCTACCTCCCGGCGCTCGGGCTGCGCCCGGCGACCATCCAGGGCATGGAGGGGTACTTCTCGCTCAACGCCGGCGACCGTACGGTGGGCGGCATGCAGCCGATTCCCAAGTACCTGGGGGCGGGCACGCCCTCGCACTGGATGGCCTACTTCTCGGTGGACGACACCGACTCCACCGTGGACGCCCTGGTCAAGGCGGGCGGCTCGGTGATCCAGCCGCCGTTCGACATGCAGTCCGGCCGGATGGCGGTCGTCCAGGACCCGCAGGGCGCGGTGTTCGCGGTGGCGGAGGCCGCCGAGGCGCAGATGCCCGACTCGCCGTAACAGCGCCGGGCACCCCGCCGAAACGGCGCCGGGCACCCACGAGCCCACCTGGCCGCCCACGAGCACCCGGGCAACCGGAAGCCGCCCTTCCCGCGACGCGCCGCCGGGAAATGGGCGGCTTCCCCGCGTTCCCGGGTAAGACTGCACCCATGCTGGGGCTACCGGACGACATCCGCGCTTTCCTCTTCGACCTCGACGGGGTCCTCACCCAGACCGCCAAAGTGCACGCCGCGGCCTGGAAGGACACCTTCGACTCCTTCCTGCGCGCCGAAGCCGCCCGCACCGGCGGGCAGTTCGTCCCCTTCGACGCCGTCACCGACTACGACACCTACGTGGACGGCCGCCCGAGACTGGACGGCACCCGGGCGTTCCTGCGCAGCCGGGGCGTCGACCTGCCCGAGGGCACCGACGCCGATCCGCCCAACACCCCTACCGTGCACGGGATCAGCCGGGCCAAGAACGACACCGTCCTGCGGTTGATCCGCGAGCAGGGCGTCCAGCCGTACGACGGCTCGGTCGCGTACGTGCACCGGCTGCGCGCGCTCGGGCTGCCCAGCGCCGTGGTGTCCTCCAGCGCCAACTGCCGGGACGTGCTGCGGGCGGCGGGCATCGAGGGGCTGTTCGACGTGATCGTGGACGGCGTCGTCGCCCAGCGCGAGGGTCTGCCCGGCAAACCCGCCCCCGACACCTACCTGTACGCCGCCCGCACGCTCGGCGTCGAGCCCGCGCACGCCGCCGTCTTCGAGGACGCGCTCGCCGGGGTGGCCTCCGGCCGGGCGGGCGGCTTCGGGGCCGTGGTCGGGGTCAACCGCACCGGGCAGGCCGCCGAACTGCGCCGGGACGGCGCGACCGTGGTCGTCGACGACCTCGCCGAACTGCTGGAGGAGCAGGCATGAGTGAGCGGAGCGAGGCAGTCGCATGAGTGGCTTGGACAACTTCTCCGTCGACCCCTGGCTGATCGCCGAGCAGGGCCTGGACCTGACCGCGATGGCCCGCGCCGAGTCGCTGTTCGCGCTCTCCAACGGCCACATCGGCCTGCGCGCCAACCTGGACGAGGGCGAGCCGCACGGCCTCCCCGGCACCTATCTGAACGGTGTCTTCGAGCTCCGCCCGCTGCCGTACGGCGAGGGCGGCTACGGCTACCCGGAGTCCAGCCAGAGCGTCATCAACGTGACCAACGGCAAGATCATCCGGCTGCTGGTCGACGACGAGCCCTTCGACCTGCGCTACGGCGAACTCATCCGCCACAAGCGCTGGTTGGACTTCCGGGAGGGGATGCTGCACCGCGAGGCCGAGTGGACCTCCCCGGCCGGCCGGACCATCCGGGTGTGCTCCTCCCGGCTGGTCTCGCTCACCCAGCGCGCGATCGCCGCGGTCGAGTACAGCGTCGAGGCGGTGGACGGGCCGGTGCGGATCGTGATCCAGTCCGAGCTGGTCGCCAACGAGCAGCTGCCCGGCGGCGCCGCGGGCGATCCGCGGGCCTCCGCCGTCCTGGAGGCGCCGCTGCAGCCCGAGGTGCACCACGCGAGCGACACCAAGGCCGTCCTGGTGCACCGCACCCGCTACAGCGCGATCCGGGTCGCCGCCGGGATGGACCACGTGATCGAGGGCCCGGAGGAGCTCGAAACCGTCGCCGAGGCCGAGGCCGACCACTGCCGGATCAGCGTCACCACCGTGCTCCGGCCCGGACAGCGGCTGCGGCTGGTCAAGTTGATGGCCTACGGCTGGTCGGGGACGCGCTCGCTGCCCGCCGTCCGGGACCAGGTGGAGGCCGCGCTGACCGCCGCCCGGTACACCGGCTGGGACGGTCTGGTCGCCGAACAGGCCGCCTACCTCAAGGAGTTCTGGGAGACCAGCGACGTCGAGATCGAAGGCGACGTCGAACTCCAGCAGGCCGTCCGGTTCGCCGTCTTTCACGTCCTCCAGGCCGGCGCCCGCAGCGAGGAACGGGCCATCCCCGCCAAGGGGTTGACCGGCCCCGGCTACGACGGGCACAGCTTCTGGGACACCGAGACCTTCGTCCTGCCGGTGCTCACCTACTGCCTGCCCGGGGCCGTCAACCAGGCTCTGCGCTGGCGGCACACCACGCTGCCGCTGGCCCGCGAACGGGCGGCCCAACTCGGCCTGGCCGGAGCGGTGTTCCCCTGGCGGACCATCCGCGGCGAGGAGTGCTCCGGGTACTGGCCGGCCGGTACCGCCGCCTTCCACATCGGCGCCGACATCGCCGCCGCCGTCGCCCGCTACGTCCGGGCCACCGGGGACGCCGAGTTCGAGCGCGCGTACGGGCTCGAACTGCTCGTGGAGACCGCCCGGATGTGGCGCTCGCTCGGCCACCACGACGTCTCGGGGAAGTTCCGCATCGAGGGCGTCACCGGCCCGGACGAGTACAGCGCCGTCGCCGACAACAACGTGTTCACCAACCTGATGGCGCAGACGAACCTGCGCGCCGCCGCCGAGGCCGCCGCCCGCCACCCGCACGAGGCCGCCGAACTCGGCGTCGACACCGAGGAGACCGCCGCCTGGCGGGACGCCGCGTCCGCGATGTACATCCCGTACGACGAGGACCTCGGCGTGCACCCGCAGGCCGACGGCTTCACCCACCACCAGGTCTGGGACTTCGAGCACACCCCGCCCGAGAAGTACCCGCTGCTGCTGCACTACCCGTACTTCGACCTGTACCGCAAGCAGGTGGTCAAGCAGGCCGACCTGGTGCTCGCCATGCAGGTCCGCGGCGACGCGTTCACCGACGAGCAGAAGGCCCGCAACTTCGCCTACTACGAGCGGCTCACCGTCCGCGACTCCTCGCTCTCCGCGTGCACCCAGGCGGTGATCGCCGCCGAGGTCGGCCAGCTCGACCTCGCGTACGACTACACGGCCGAGGCGGCGCTGATGGACCTGCACGACCTCGGCGGCAACACCCGCGACGGCCTGCACATGGCCTCGCTCGCGGGCGCCTGCATCGCCCTGGTGGCGGGCTTCGGGGGGCTGCGCGACCACAGCGACTCGCTGTCCTTCCGGCCCCGGCTGCCGGGCGGGCTGATGAGGCTCGGGTTCTCGCTGATGGTCCGCGGACAGCTGCTGGGCGTCCAGATCACCCACGAGGGGACGACGTACACGCTGCGCCGCGGCGAGGTGCTGCACCTGTGGCACGACGGCGAGCCGGTGCAGGTGAAGGCCGGGGAGCCGGTCACCCTGCCGACCACCGCGCCGCCGGCCCAGGAGCGGTGCGGCCAGCCGCCCGGCCGTGAGCCCGCCCGGCGGCAGGCGCAGGCGGGCCTGGCCAGCGGCAAGCTCGGGCAGCAGGACCACCTGGCGGCGGAGTAGCCGCGCCGACCCGTCGTTCACCTGTTCGGGCCCGCTCCGGGTGCGGGGCGGGCCCGGCCGCCGGAGGGTGCAGGTGTCCTGTGGCAGCCGGCGGCCGGTGATTGGAGAGCACCCGTGGCGAGCGTGGCCGAACAGATGGTGGAGGTGCTCCGGCAGGCCGGGGTCGAGCGGGTCTACGGCGTGGTCGGGGACAGCCTCAACCCGGTCGTGGACGCGATCCGGCGCACCGACGGCATCGGCTGGGTGCACGTGCGCAACGAGGAGGCGGGCGCCTTCGCGGCGGCCGCCGAGGCCGAGCTCAGCGGCCGGCTCGCGGTCTGCGCCGGCTCCTGCGGGCCCGGCAACACCCACCTCGTCCAGGGCCTGTACGACGCCCAGCGCAGCGGCCTGCCGGTGCTGGCGCTCGCCTCGCACATCCCGTCCGGGCAGATCGGCACCGGCTTCTTCCAGGAGACCCACCCCGAGCGGGTGTTCACCGACTGCAGCACCTGGTGCGAGATGCTCTCCACCCCCGCCCAGCTGCCCCGGCTGATGCGGATCGCCATCCAGCACGCGCTCGGCTCGCACGGCGTCTCGGTGCTGGCCTTCCCCGGGGACGTCGCCGCGCTCTCCGCCGCCGGGCCCACCGGGACCAGCCACTTCCTCACCGAGCAGGCCGTCGCCGCGCCGCCGTGGTCCCAGGTGCAGGAGCTGGCCCGGCTGCTCAACGCGGCCCGCAAGGTCGCCCTGTTCTGCGGCGCGGGGGTGCGCGGGGCGCACGGCGAGGTGATGGAGGCGGCCCGGGCCCTGAACGCGCCGGTCGGGCACTCGCTGCGCGGCAAGGAGTGGATCCAGTACGACAACCCGTACGACGTCGGCATGAGCGGCCTGCTCGGCTACGGCGCCTGCCACGAGGCGCTGCACTCCGCCGACCTGGTACTGCTGCTCGGCACCGACTTCCCGTACGACTCCTTCCTGCCGCAGGCGCGCACCGTCCAGGTCGACCACGACGCCACCCGGCTGGGCCGCCGCACCGCGCTCGAACTGGCCGTCCACGGCGATGTCGCCGCCACCCTGCGGGCCGTCCTGCCGCTGCTGGACGCCAAGCGCGACCGCGCCTTCCTCGACGAGATGCTGCGCAAGCACTGCCGCTCGCTGGAGGACGTGGTCGGTGCCTACACCCGGGACATCGAGAAGCACCTGCCGATCCACCCCGAGTACGTCGCCTCGGTGCTCGACGAGGTGGCCGCCGACGACGCGGTGTTCACCGTGGACACCGGCATGAACAACGTCTGGGCCGCCCGCTACCTCCAGCCGAACGGCCGCCGCCGGGTGATCGGCTCCTTCCTGCACGGCTCGATGGCCAACGCCCTGCCGCACGCCATCGGCGCCCAACTGGCCTGCCCCGGGCGGCAGGTGATCGCGATGGCCGGCGACGGCGGGATCGGCATGCTGCTCGGCGAACTGCTGACGGTGGCCAAGCACCGGCTGCCGGTGAAGACCGTCGTCTTCAACAACGGGGCACTCGGCATGATCAAGCTGGAGATGCTGGTCTCGGGCTACCCGGAGTACGAGATCGACAACGGGGACGTCGACTACGCGGGGATCGCGCGGGCGATGGGCATCCCGGCCAAGCGGGTGACCGAGCCGGCGAGGGTGCGGGAGGTGCTGGCGGAGGCGCTGGAACGGCCCGGCCCCGCCCTGGTGGACGTGGTCACCGACCCCAACGCGCTGTCCATCCCGCCGTACATCACGGCCGCCCAGCTGAAGGGCTTCGCGCTGGCGGCCGGGCGGACGGTGCTCTCCGGCGGGGTCGGGCGCATGATCGACCTGGCCCGCAGCAACCTGCGCAACATCCCGCGGCCGTAGCCGAGAAGGGGGACTCCGGGGCTTCTTGCCTCTGAGGCAAAATTCTTGCCCGAGGGGCACGGCGGGTGTCCACTGGTCACATGACCACCAGCCCGACCGGGGACGCCGCCCCGGGAGACCGGCTCGACGACCAGGAAGTGGCCGGCCTCGCCGCCCGCCTCCGGGAACACCGGCTCAGCAGCCGCCTGACCCTCGAAGTGGCCTCCGCCCGGGTCGGGCTCTCCCCAGCCTATCTGTCCCGGCTGGAGACCGGCCGCCGCCAGCCCTCCCTCCCCGTCCTGCTCGGCCTCGCCCGCGCCTACGGCACCTCCGTCTCCGGCCTGCTCGGCGAGACCATGGCCGAACCCGACCCGGTCGTGCGCGGGGGCGTCATCGAACCCGGCCGCGCCGGCGGCTGGGGCTATCGCAGGGCCGGCGCCCCCGGCCGGGCCATGCAGGCGCTGCGCGTCCACGTGCCCCCGGGCGTGCAGGACACGGTGGTCCGGGTCCACCCCGGCGAGGAGTGGCTGTACGTCCTGCAGGGCCGGCTCAAGCTGACCCTCGGAGACCGGGTCCACCGCCTCGACGTCGGCGACTCCGCCCACTTCGACTCGCTCACCCCGCACTGCATCGCCGCCGACGCACCGGACGGCGTCGAACTGCTCTTCGTCCACACCCTGCTGCAGAGCCCCGGCGGCGAACTCTGTCTCGGCGGCCCCGCAGCAACCCACTGACCCGACGTCAGAACCCTTGGAGGAGATCCCTCATGGCCGATCCCACCATCCCCGACCAGGCCGCCGCGGCCACCGCCCCGGCCGCTCCGACCCCCGCCCCGGTGACCGTCGACGCCGGCATCTCGGCCAACCGCCGGGTCGCGGTCCGCCTGGTGATCTACACCGCCGGCATCCACGCCTTCGCCGGCTTCATCATGCTGCTGTTCGAACTGGGCAACCGCAACAAGTAGTCCACCGGGGCGGTCGCGGCCCTCACCGCTCGCGCAGCAGCTCGCAGAGGGCGTCCAGCGCCGCCGGGAAGGCGTGCTCGGGCGGGGACGCGTAGCCGATCACCAGAGCGGGGTCGGCGTCCGGGTCGGCGGCCGACCGGTCGGCGAGGTGCCAGGACAGCCCTTCGAGGGCCAGACCGGCGGCCTCGGCCCGGGCCAGCAGCTCCGCCTCGGACGCCGAACCGGGCGGCAGCTGGAGAACGGCGTGCAGCCCGGCGGCGATCCCGGTGACCCGCACGCGCGGGGCGTGCTCGGCGAGCGCGGCGACCAGCCGGTCCCGCCGGCGCCGGTAGTGCAGCCGGCAGCGGCGGACGTGCCGGTCGTACGTCCCGGAGGTGATCAGCTCGGCGAGGGTCAACTGGTCGAGCACCGGGGACATCGTGTCGGCCAGCGTCTTCAACCGGGCCACCGGCTCGACCAGCGCGTCCGGCAGGGCCAGCCAGGCCAGCCGCAGGCCCGGCGCGAGGCTCTTGGCGGCCGTCCCGGCGTACACCACCCGCTCCGGGTCGAGCGCCTGCATCGCGCCGACCGGCTGCCGGTCGTAGCGGAACTCCCCGTCGTAGTCGTCCTCGACGACGTACCCGTCCCGCTCGCGCGCCCAGCGCACGGCGGCGGCCCGCCGGTCGGCGGCCAGCGGCGCACCGGTGGGGAACTGGTGCGCGGGGGTGAGCAGGACGGCCCCGCACCGGCCGTCGAGCCGCTCGACCCGGGCGCCCGCCCCGTCCAGCGGCACCGGGACGGTGGCCAGCCCCGCCGCCCGGGCGACGGCGTGCTGCGGCGGCAGCCCGTACTCCTCGACCGCGAGGGCGCGGTCCCCGCGCTCCCGCAGGGCGGCGCAGAGCAGGCCCAGGCCCTGGGAGACACCGGTGCAGATCAGCAGGTGGTCGGGGTCGGTGCGGACGCCGCGGACCCGCGCCAGGTAGTCGGTGAGCGCCCGCCGCAGCTCGATCCGGCCGAACGGGCCGCCGTAGCCGAAGGCCTCGTGCGGCGCGGTGGCGAGGGCCCGGCGGGCGGCGGCGAGCCAGGCGGTGCGGGGGAAGAGCGAGAGGTCGGGCCGCCCGGCCATCAGGTCGTGCCGGACGGCCCGCCGACCCGACGCCGGCCGGGCCGCCCGCCGGCTCCGGCCGGGCGCGGCCCGCCGGGCGACGGTGGTGCCGGAGCCCTGCCGGGAGGTGAGCCAGCCCTCCGCGGTGAGCTGCCCGTACGCCTCGACCACGGTGTTCCGGGCGACCCCGAGGTCCTCGCCGAGGGCCCGCGAGGACGGCAGCCGGGTGCCGGGCCCGAGCCGCCCGTCCTGGACGGCCTCGCGCAGCGCGTCCTCCAGGGCGGCTCGCAGCCCGGCCCCGGCGGCGCGCCGCTCGGTGAGGTCCAGGTGCAGGTCGCCGCCGAAGGAGGTCCAGGAGCTGCTCACGGGCCCGATTATCGCGCGGCCCGGCACCCTCGACCCGGGGTGAGGGCGGATCAGACCGACAGGTAGACCGCGCTGCCGACGCCGGCGAGGAAGCAGTAGAGCGCGAACGGCGTCAGGCTGCGGGTCTCGAAGTACTTGGTGAGGAAGCGCACCGAGACGTAGCCGGCGACGAAGGCGGCGATGCTGCCGGCGACGACCGGGCCGAGGACGGCGGAGTTCTCCGGCTTGAACAGCTCCGGCACCTTCAGCACGGAGGCGGCCAGGATGACCGGGGTCGCGAGCAGGAAGGAGAAGCGGGCGGCGTCCTCGTGGTGCAGGCCGCGCAGGATGCCGGCGCTCATGGTGACACCGGAGCGGCTGATGCCCGGGAAGAGCGCGAGGATCTGGGCGGCGCCGATCCAGGCGCCCTGGACGAAGCTGAGCCGGGCCAGACGGTGGTCGGAGGCGATCGCCGGGTCGAGGCCCGGTTCCTCGGCCGGCGGGGCGGCGTGCCCGGCCCGACGGCGGCCGGTGCCGCCGCGCTTGAGCCGTTCGGCGCCGAGCAGCACCAGCCCGTTGAGGGCCAGGAAGACGGCGGCCGGGACGGGCTTGCCGAGCGCGTTGCGCAGCGCCTTCTCCAGGGCGAGTCCCGCCACCCCGACCGGGATGGTGGAGATGATCAGCAGCCAGGCGAGCTTCTCGTCCCGGCTCTCGACCCGGCGGCGGCGGATCGAGCTGAGGAAGCCGCCGATCACCCGGACCCAGTCCTTGCGGAAGAACACCACCAGCGCGAACGCGGTGGCCAGGTGCAGGCCGACCAGGACGGCGAGGTAGGAGGAGCCCTCGGCGGTCATGTCGAGGTCCCGCTGGATCTTCCCGCCGATCAGGGCGGGGAGCAGGATGCTGTGGCCCAGGCTGGAGACCGGGAACAGTTCCGTCACACCCTGCAGCAGGCCGACGCCTATCGCTTCCGGGTAGGTCAGGGTGGACATCGCGCACCTTCGCTCGGGGGTCTGGATCCGGGGGAGCCCCGCGAAGCTACTACGGGCATGTAGACGCCCGGCAGCCCCGCCGCCAGAAGTTCATCGAGCGGACGTCTGGGCGCCACCGCTGTCGGTCGGCCGCCGGTCGGCAGCCGATCAGCCGCCGGACCGCGCCGCCGACCCGCCTCCGCCGAGCGGCACCCGCCGCCACGCCCCGCCGCCGGCGGGCACCGGCGCGGAGGCGAAGTCGTAGCGCGGCCCGTCCGGCCCGAGCGCGAGCAGCGAGATCGAGGAGGACCCCCAGATCCGCCCGTCGCCGAAGTCCCGCCGCTGGATCAGCGCCGCGTCGTCGTCCAGCGGCAGGCCGTCGCCCGCGACGATCGGCAGCCAGTCGCCCCAGGCCCGCTCGGCGGGCCCGTCACCGGTCGGCTCCGGCCGGGGCGCGGCGGCGAGGCGGGCCCGGAAGCGGTCGGCGCGGGCGGCCATCAGCGCGCGGATCCGCTCGGAGGCGGTCCGGTTGGCGGCCATGCCCTCCAGCCCGTCGTTGAGCACCACGCTGAGGCCGACCGGCAGTTCGCGCTCCTCCAGCCGGCCACCGCCCCAGCTGGCGACCCGGGCGCCGTCGGGCCGGACCAGGACGAGGTGGAACGGGTCGTACGGGGTGAGGTCGAGGTGGCCGATCCCGCCGTCCCGGACGGCGGTGAGCGGCAGTTCGCCACGGGAGAGCCGGGTGTCGGCGGGGGCGAGCGGCCCGAAGCCGTTCAGCAGGCAGGCGGCGGTCCGCCGCCCGGGGTCGACGGCCAGCCAGGTGCCGCCGGCGGCGAGGTCGAGTCCGCCGACCAGGGCCGGCCGGTCCGGCCAGTGGTGGTCCGGCGGCAGCCAGTCGCGCCCGAGGTACTCGTCCCGGACGGAGAGGAGCAGCACCGGCACGGCTGCCCCCGGTTCGATGCTGACGAACGCCGTACACACGATCGCGGCCCCCTGACCTCGCCCGGCGGGGGCACTCGTGGTGGCGCCCCCGCGGTCGATCCTCGCACTCCCGTTCGCGCGCCGGGAGTGCGCGTCCGCGCCCGGAGGCGCCGCCCGGGCCCTCCCTTTTCGGCCGCCGCCGTGCCACACTCGCCGCACGGCCGGGCGCACGCGAAGTGGCCCAGGATTCTGTGGTTCAAATGCACCAGGAAACGGGTCCACCAGGTCCCTAGGCTGGTGGTCATGACGACGAACGAGCACCAGCCGACCGAAGCGCCCGTCCCGGCCCCCGCCCAGCGCCTCGCGCTGCACACCCTGGCCCCCGACTTCTACCAGGCCATGATCGCGGTGGACCGCGCCTCCCGGAAGGGCATCGACCACACGCTCGCCGAGCTGGTCAAGGTGCACGCCTCGATGATCAACGGCTGCGCCTTCTGCATCGACATGCACAGCACCGACGCCCTGAAGGGCGGCGAGCAGGACCACCGGCTGCTCTCCCTCCCGGCCTGGCGCGAGACCCCCTGGTTCACCGCCCGGGAGCGGGCCGCGCTGGCCCTCACCGAGTCGGTCACCCTGCTGACCCAGGGACACGTCCCGGACGCGGTCTACGCCGAGGCCGCCGCCCAGTTCGACGAGACCGAGCTGGCCCAGCTGATCGCGCTGATCGTCACCATCAACGCCTGGAACCGGATCGGGGTGGCCTCCCGGCTCAGCCCGGCCGCCAAGTGAGGCCCGGGGGCATGGCAGGCATGGCGGACATGGCGGACACGGCGGTCGTCCAGCGGGAGAAGGCCCGGCTGCTCCGGGAGCTGCACCGGCCGGGCGAGCCGCTGGTGCTCGCCAACGTGTGGGACGCGGCGAGCGCCCGCCTGGTCGCCGCCGCCGGAGCGCGGGCGGTGGCGACGGCCAGTGCGAGCGTCTCCTGGTCGCTCGGCAGCCGGGACGGCGGCGGCGCCGACCTCGAACAGGTCCTCGTCCGGACGGCGCAGGTGGTCCGCGCGGTGGACCTGCCGGTCACCGCCGACCTGGAGGGCGGCTTCGCGCGGACCGCCGCCGGCGTCGGCGAGTCCGTCGCCGCGCTGCTGGCCACCGGCGCGGTCGGCGTCAACCTGGAGGACGAGGGCCGGCCGGCGGCCGAGGCCGCCGAGCGGATCGCGGCGGCCCGGGCGGCGGCGGACGCGGCGGGCGTGCCCGCCTACGTCAACGCCCGCACCGACGTGTTCCTGCACGGGATCGGCGCGCCGGAGGGCCGGCTGGACGACGCGGTGCGCCGGCTGCGGGCCTACGTCGAGGCGGGTGCGGACGGCGTGTTCGTGCCCGGTGTCGCGGACGAGGAGACGATCGCCGCGCTGGCCGCGGCCGTCCCGGTGCCGCTGAACGTGCTGGCGGGTCCGGGCGCGCCGTCCGTCCCGGAGCTGGCGAAGCTGGGCGTGGCCCGGGTGAGCCTCGGCCCCGGGCTGGCCGAGGTGGCGTACGCGGCGGTGCGCCGGGCCGCCGCGGAGGTGTACGCGAGCGGCACCTACACCGCGCTGGAGGGCGGGCTGACCTACCAGGAGCTGAACGGCCTCTTCTGAGCGGGCTTCTCGCGGTCCGTCCGGCGCTGAGCGGGCCCGGCGGCGCGGGCTGGACGGCGCCGGGCCGGGCGGCGCGGCTGGTCGCCGTACCCGGGCGGGCCCGGGTACGGCGAAGCCCCGGCTGCCGCCGACGGGGGCGGCAACCGGGGCGGTGCCCGGTGGGCGTGGTCGGCCGATCAGGGTCAGCCGATCTGACCGCTGAGCCCCGGGTGGGTCATCTGGTTGGTGCCGACGGCCTCCACCTCCTGGGCGGCGTGGCCGACCACCGGCAGCTTGCCGGCGGCGTGGATGGCGAGGTCGGCCGGGGAGAGGTTGAGACCGTCGGTGAGGCCCCCGGTGGCGTCCGGGGAGCTCGCGGTCTGGGTGGTGGCGGACGCCGCCGGGGCGGCGAGCGCGAGGCCCGCCATGGTGAGGGCGGCCAGGGTGGCGAGTTTCTTCATGCACTGCCGAACGACCCGGGCCGCCTTCAGGTAACCGGACGGCTCAGACCGTCACTCGCAGGGTTCGCACGCTGTTGCTGATGAAGGAGCCGATCGGCTCCGGCGCGTCGCCCTCGGCGAGGGCCAGCCCGGGGAACCGCTCGAACAGGTGCCGCAGTGCGGTCTCGGCCTCCAGCCGGGCCAGCCCGGAGCCGAGGCAGAAGTGCGGGCCGTGACCGAGCGACAGGTGCCGGTTGGGCCGCCGGGTGACGTCGAAGCGGTCGGCGTCCGGATGGTGCCCGGCGTCGCGGCCGGCCGCCGCGTAGGAGGCGAGCAGCGCCTCGCCGCGCCGGATCACCACGTCACCGACCTCGATGTCCTCGGTCGCGTAGCGCAGCGGGAACTGGCCGACCGGCGAGTCGTAGCGCAGCGTCTCCTCGACGACCGCCGACCACGGCTGCTCGCCGGAGAGCACCAGCCGCAGCTGGTCGGGGTGGGCGAGCAGGGCCCGGACGGCGTTGGTGATCAGGTTGAGCGTGGTCTCGTGCCCGGCGACCAGCATCAGCAGCAGGGTGCCGACAAGTTCGGCCTCGCTGAGCCGGTCGCCGGCCTCGCGGGCGGCGATCAGGTCGGTGGTGAGGTCGTCGCCGGGCGCGGCCCGCTTGGCCGCCACCACGGAGCCCAGCAGCGCGTACAGGGCCTGCTGCGCGGCGGCGGCCGCCGCCGGGGTGGCCGAGCTGGAGACCAGGGTGTCGGAGAGCTCGTGCAGCCTGTCCTGCTCGTCCAGCGCCAGGCCGAGCAGTTCGCCGATCACCTGCATCGGCAGCGGGTAGGCGAAGTGCTCGCGCAGGTCGAACGCGCCGTCCAGCTCGGCGACCCGGTCGAGCAGCGAGACGGTGCGGGCCTCGATCGCGGGTGCCAGGTCGGCTATTCGGCGCGGGGTGAAGGCCTGGCTGACCAGGCCGCGCAGCCGCCGGTGGTCGTCGCCGTCGGCGGTGACCATGCCGGGCACGGTGACGAAGTTGAGCAGCGGCCAGCCCTGGGGCAGCCGGCCCTCCCGGAAGGTCGTCCACAGCTGGGCGTTCTTGCCCACCCGGTGGTCGGCGAGCAGCGCCTGGAGGGTGTCGTGGTGGGTTATCGCCCAGACCACCACCCCGCCAGGGAGCTCCACCAGGACCGCGGGGCCGGCCGCCCGGAGGCGTGCGTTCTCCTGGTGCTGGTCGCGTCCGAAGGGGTCGAGTCTGACGGGCTCGGGTCGGGTGTCGACGGCGGTGTCCATGCGGGCCTCTCGGGGGCTTGCGGGCGGGGCGGGGTGAAGGCGCTGTACAGCACCGGCAGGCCGAGCAGGGCCCGTGACCACGGGGACGGGCGCCATCCCAGGTCGCCGGCGGGGACGGCGAGCTGGAGATCGGGCAGGCGGTGCAGCAGGGTCTCGACGGCGGTCTCGACGATGATCCGGGCCGGGTGCTGGGCCGGGCAGACGTGCCGTCCGGCGCCCCAGGCGAGGTGGGCCCGGTTGCCGCCGAGCGAGCCCTGGGCGGCGGAGGCGACGCCCTGGGCGGCCGGGTCGGCGTTGGCCGCGGCCAGGCCGAGGACGAGCATGTCGCCGGCGCTGATGTACTGGCCGCCGAGGACGGTGTCGCCGGTGGCCCAGCGGCCGGGGAAGTTCTGCGTCGGCGGGTCGCGCCAGAGCACCTCCTCCAGCGCGTCGGAGACGGTGAGCCGCCCGCCGGTGAGGGTGGCCCGGAACCGGCGGTCGGTGAGCAGCAGCCGCAGCGTGTTGCCGGTCCAGTTGATGCTGGTCTCGTTGCCCGCGACCAGCATCACCACCAGGTGGTGCACGGCCTCCTCGTCGGTGAGCGCGGCCGGGTGGGCGAGCAGCCAGGAGGTGAGGTCGGCGCTGGGGGCGGTCCGGCGGCGCCGGACCAGGTCGACCAGGATCGCCTGGAACTCGGCGTTGGCGCGCACCGACTTGGGGCCGCTGTCCACGAAGTGGCTGATCAGCTCGACCAGGTGGGGCCCGGCCTCGCGGGGCAGGCCGACCAGCTGGGTGAAGACCAGCAGCGGCAGCGCGCGGGCGTACTGGGCGATCAGGTCGGCGGTGCCGTCCGGGCCCCAGCTGTCGATGAGGTCGTTGGCGCAGGCCTCGGTGGTCTCGCGCAGCTGGCGGTGGTCGATCTGGGAGAGGGTGTCCGAGACGGCGGAGCGCAGCCGCTGGTGCTCGGCGCCGTCCAGGTTGAGCAGGGTGGGCCGCCAGGAGGTCATCGGCAGCAGCCGGGAGTCGGGGGCCAGCCGGCCCTCGGCGGGCACCCGCCAGCGGCGCGAGTCCTTGGAGAACAGCGCCTCGTTGCGGGTGAGTTCGAGCAGTTCGGCGTAGCCGAGAACGAGCCAGGCCTCGACCCCGGGCTCCAGCTCGATCGGTGCGACCGGGCCGTAGCGCCGGCGCAGCCGGGCGTACAGGCCGTGCGGGTCCTCGGCGACGGCGGGGCCGTACAGCGGGGTCAGCGGGCCGCCGGTGGGCAGGCTGCCGCCGTGCGGGAACGGGCAGCCGGGGGAGGCGGTGCCGGGTTCGGGCGCGGTCATCCCTGGAGCTCCAGGATCGAGCTGCGGTGCAGGTGGTCGACGAAGTCGATCAGCAGGTCGTAGGACTGCCGCCGGTCGCGGGCGTCGCAGTGCAGGATCGGTACCTCCGGCAGCAGGTCGAGGGCGGAGCGCAGCTCCTCCTCGGGGTAACTCGGCGTGTCCGAGAAGGTGTTGACCGCCACGGCGAACGGGATGCGCTGCTCCTCCAGGCGGCCGAGCACGTCGAAGCTCTCGTCCGGGCGGCGCAGGTCGACCATGGCGATGGCGCCGAGCGCGCCGCGCGACAGGTCGTCCCAGAGCGGCCAGAACCGCTGCTGCCCGGGTGTGCCGAACAGGTACAGCGCGAGCCGCGGGTTGAGCGTGATCCGGCCGAAGTCGAGCGCGACCGTGGTGGTGGTCTTGTCGCCGCGCCCGGTGAGGTCGTCGATGCCGCTGCTGGCGGCGGTCATCGTCTCCTCGGTGCGCAGCGGAGTGATCTCGCTGAGGGAGCCGACCAGCGTGGTCTTGCCGACCCCGAACGGGCCGGTGACCAGGATCTTCACCGCGCCCTGGACCGAGGACGGCAGGTACCGCGGCTCGGCGGGCAGGTCGGCGGTGGCCCCGGGGGCTTCAGCGGAGTTGGCGGAGGCCAACGAGCACCTCTTCCAGAAGGGTTGCGGGCAGGCGTTCGGCCTGCGGGACGGGCGGGAGGACCTGGACGGCGCCGAGGTCCCAGAGGTCGCCGACCAGCACCTTGACGACGCCGAGCGGCAGCCCCAGGTGGGCCGCCACCTCGGCGATCGACAGCAGGCTGTGGCAGAGCGCGAGGATGCGCCGGTGCTCGCGGTTGAGCAGGGCGTGGTCGGGGAGCTCCGGCGGCTCGGGTAACGCGCTGACCAGGCTCTCGATGGCCAGCTCGGCCCGGGTGGACCGGCTGCGGCCACCGGTGATGACGTAGGGCCGGACCGGCCCGCTCACCGGTGTCCCCCCGCCGCGTGGTCGACCCGCGGCGGGCTGGTGAGGTGGCTGCCGATCCGTTCGACCAGGACCTGCATCTGGTAGGCGACCAGGCCGGCGTCCACGGCGTCGCTGGTCACCACGGCCAGGTGCGCGCCGGCCCCGGCGGCGACGATGAACAGGTAGCCGCCGCCGTACTCGATGATGATCTGGCGGGTGGCGCTGCCCGGCCCGCCGAACCCGGTCGCGACGCCGCGGGCCAGCGACTGGAGTCCGGAGCAGGCGGCGGCGAGCCGTTCGGCGTCCTCGCGCGCGATGTTCGCGCTGCGGCCGATCTCCAGGCCGTCGTTGGAGACGACGACGGCGTGCTGGACCTGCGGGACGTTGACGATGTCGGCGAGCATCCAGCCGAGATCAGGGGTGGTGGTCATGGAACTCTCCGGAGCGCTGGGGAAGTCGGGGGGAAGCGGGCAGGGAAGGGTCGTGCTGGGCCTGGGCCCGGGCGGCCGATCGGCCGCTGGCGGTGCCGGCCTGGAACATCGCCATGAACGCCTGCGCGTCCCGGGCCGAGCGGTACGGCGGGGCGGGCGGCGGCGCGGGAGAGGCGTGCTGGGCGGGGCGGGCGGCGCGGTCGCGTCGGTGGCTCCGGCGGGGCAGCGGCGGCGGGGTGTCGGCGGCCGCGGGGGGTCGGCCGGCCGGCGGGGTCTCCACCAGGGGGTGTCCGGCGGGGTGTCCGGTCGGCCGGAGGTCGGTGCTGAACGCCCGGTCGTCCGGTCCGAGGCCGGGGACGGTGGGCGGCAGCGGTTCGGTGAGCAGGGCGTTCGGCAGCATCACCACGACGCGGACGCCGCCGTACGGCGAGGGCGCCGAGCTGAGGGTGACCCGGAAGCCGTACTGCTCGGCGAGCCGGCCGACCGCGGCGAGGCCCAGTTGCGGCACCTCGCCGAGCCGGGAGACCTCCAGGCTGGTGCCGCCGGCGAGGGCGGCGGCGGCCTTGGCGACGGCCTGTTCCGGCATGCCGACGCCACCGTCGTCGATCTCGATGACGGCTCCGTTGTGCACCGGCATCAGGGTGACGAACACCTGGGTGCTGGGCGGGGAGTAGCGGGTGGCGTTGTCCAGCAGCTCGGCGACGGCGTGGATCAGCGCCTCGGCGGCGGCGCCGACCACCGCGGTCTCGATCCGGCTGCGGACCACCACCCGCTGGAACGGCAGGATGCGGGACTGGGCGCCGCGCACGACGTCCTCCAGCGAGACCGGCTCGGGCCAGTGGCGGCCGGCCCGCGCGCCGCACAGCACGGCCAGGGTCTGGGCCAGCCTGGCCTGTTGGGCGGCGGCGTGGTCGGCCTTGAGCAGGCCCTCCAGCAGCGCCGGGTCGTCGTGGGTGCGTTCCATCTCGTCGAGCAGGGCCTGCTGGTCGTGGGCCATGACGAGGATGCGGCGGGCGACGCTGAGGAAGGCCCGCTGGGTGGAGGCGGTGAGTTCCTGCTCCTGCTGGACGGCGGCCAGGTCGGCGCCGCGGCGGGAGAGTTCGGCGCCGAGCTGCTCCTGGAGCCGGGCGAGGTCGCGCCGCAGCCGGTCGGCGCGGCGGCGCTGGGTGACGGACACGGCGCGGTACCGGGCGGTGGCCACGAGGGCGAGGGCGGCGAGTACGCCGGTTGCCGTTGCGCACCACTGAGTCATCGTCACGCCGCGAATTCTAGGGTGATGATCCTACGAAGGTGTGAACGGATCTCGCCAAGTGACCGGATCTCGTCAATATCCAGTCAATACGGCGTCAAACCGGCGCCGTTCGACCGCGATCCGGACGGCCCGAGGACGTTCGTCCCCGGTGAGGCGCCTGCGGTGCGTCGTCCGGGCCGGGCGGGCGATGGCCGAGTCACGTCCTGGGATGTGTGGGGAACGTGCGCACGGTGTTACGGAAGGGGCGACGTCCGGTGCAGGAGCAACAGCGCCACGTCGTCCGGCCGGGACCGCCGCTCGGTCACGTTCAGCGTGAGCAGATCGGCCAGCCGCTCCAGCGCGGGCGCCGCGCCGGCCCGGGCCGGGCCGGTCTGCCGGGCCCACAGCTCCAGCCCGCCGAGCATCCGCTGCACCGACTCGTCGTAGTCCTCCTCGCGGTCCTCGACCAGCCCGTCGGTGTACACCAGCAGCGTCTCGCCGACCGCCAGCCGACCGGCCGTCAGCGGGTACGGCTGCCCCGGGTCCACGCCCAGCGGCGGCCCGCCCGGCAGGTCGAGCTCGACGGCCCTGCCGTCCGCGATCCGCACCGGCGCGGGATGCCCGGCCCGGGCCGCGGTCAGCGCGCCGTCGGCCGGGTCCAGGGCCAGGAAGAGGCAGGTCGCGAAGAGGTCGGTGTCCAGCTCGGTCAGCAGCCGGCTGGTCCGGGCCAGCGTGGCGGCCGGATCGTGCCCGTCCGTCGCGTACGCCCGCAGGCCGCTGCGCAGCTGGCCCATCACCGCCGTCGCCTCCGCGTTGTGGCCCTGGACGTCGCCGATCACCAACCCGATCCGGCCGTCCGGCAGCCTCAGCAGGTCGTACCAGTCGCCGCCGATCTGCATGCCCTCGGTGCTCGGCAGGTAGCGGGCGGCGCTGACGATCCCGGGCAGCCGGGGCAGGGTGCGCGGCAGCATCGCGCGCTGCAGCTCGGTGGCGCGGTGGTGGTGGGTGTCGTACAGCCGGGCCCGCTCCAGGGACTGCGCCAGGATCCCGGCGAAGGCCGAGTACAGGGTGCGGTCCTCCCGGCCGAACGCCCGCTCGGCGGAGAAGGTGATCAGGCAGGAGCCCACCTGCCGCCCGGAGGCGACCAGCGGCAGCACCGCCCAGGAGGCCGGGGTGAGCGGGCCGTGCCGGCCCCGGCCCGCGTCGGGCTCGCTGAACAGCGGGGCGGAACGGGTCAGCGCGTGCTGCATCACGTTCTCGGAGAGGTCCGCCAGCCGGGTCAGCTCGGTGCGCCTCGGCCCGCCGTACACGGTGTGCGAGACGGGCAGCAGCCGGCCCTCGTCCACCAGGTCCAGGACGATGCTGGCGGCGCCGAACGCCGGGCGGGCGACGTCGGTGACGGCGGTGGTGACGTCCCGGACGGTCACCGCCCGCGACAGCGACCGGGTGAGCGCGAGCAGCAGTGCCGTCCGGGCCCCGCCCGGGGTGGCCTGGTCCTCGGCCTGCTCCCGGGGGTGTTCCCGGTCCTGGCCCTGGCCCTGGGGCCGGCCCTGGTCCCGGTCGGAGAGCAGCCCGGCGACCCGGACCGGCCGGCCGTGGACGTCCAGCATCACCTCGCCGGTCTCCTCGATCCGCGCCACCCTGCCGCCCCCGCGCAGCACCCGGTACCCGATCCGGTACCACCCGCCGGTGGTGAGCGACTCGGCGAGCGCGGCCTGCACGTCCGGCAGGTCCTCCGGGTGGACGATCCGGTCCAGCTCCGGGGCGGAGCCGTCGGCGGTGGCGGGCTGCCCGGTGACCCGGAACGCCGCGGCGTCCCAGTAGCTCTCGCCGGTGACCAGATCGCGCTCGAAGGCGCCGTGCCCGGCCGCCCGGACGGCGAGCGACAGCATCGGGTGGGCCAGCCCGGCGGGGAGGCTCCCGGCCCCGTCCGGCGGCTCCCCGGCCGGATCCTGGGGTATCCGGGCGTCGGCGTGGTCGAGCAGGTGGGACAGCCGGTGGGCGCAGGCCTCGCCGATGGTCTCCAGGACGTCCAGGTCGCGGCGGGGGACGGTGCCCCGGTGGGCCAGCGCGAGGGCCAGGACGCCGACCGGCCGCTCGTCGACGACCATCGGCAGGGCGATCACGGCGACCATGCCGGTGCCCATGCCGGCGTTCTTGTTCGGGTAGTCCACGCTGGTGTGCTCGGGGCTGAGCAGGTACGGGCGGCGTAACCGCAGGGCCATCGCGGCGGGGAGGTCACCGGCCGGATCGACGATGCTGTAGCGCTCGTGGGCCCAGTCCGGCAGCCCGTGCGAGGCGGTCAGCCGGAGCATCCCGGCGGAATCCAGCAGGTAGAGCGCGGAACCCTCGCCGGTGATCCACCCCGGCCCCTCGGCGAGGACGGTGCCGAGCAGTTCGGCGGCGCTGGTGCAGCCGAGCAGTAAGCGCACGCAGCGCATGGGGCTGCGGGCGGTGGGACTGCTGCGCTGTGTCCGGCTCTCGTCCTCGGAGGGGGGAACCCACGGAGAGCTCAGGTCCATCGGATACCCGGCCTTTCCGCTCTCGGGGGGTGGGTGCCCTCTGGGTGCCCGAACGGGCACTTAATTCTTCATACCTTATTTCTCAAGCGGGTGCTGAAGCGGGTGAATGGTGGCCCAGACGGCGTACCAGGACCAGCGTCCGGTCGTCCGCCGCGTCCCGCGCCACCGTCCGGACCAGCCGCTCCGCCGCACCCCGGGTGAGCTGCTGCTGCGTCCGCCACGGCCGCACCACCGGCTCGGCCGCCGCCAGCAGCCGACCCACCCCCTCGTCCAGATCCCGACCCGGCACCTCCACCAGGCCGTCACTGAACAGCAGCAGCGAATCGCCCCGCCGCAGCCGCCCCGACACCGCCGGATACAGCGCGCCCGACACCAGCCCCAGCGCCGGGCCGCCGTGCCCCGACCGCGCCCAGCCGCCGCCGTCCGCTCGGCGGAACTGCGCGGGCGCCGGATGGCCGGCGTTGAACAGCAGGTAGTCGCCCGTCGCCGGGCGCAGCGCGAGGTGCACCGCCGTCGCGAAGTCGTCCTCCCAGCCCATCCGCACCAGGTGGTCGTTGGCCGCCGGCAGGAACGCCTCCGGCGGCACCCGCCCCAGCAGCATCGCGAACGCGCCCGACAGGTGCGTCGAGCGGGCCGCCGCCCGGCTGCCCTTGCCCGACACGTCCACCAGCAGCAGCTCCAGCAGATCCTCCTCGGGGCGGTGCGCGCACAGCAGGAAGTCACCCGAGAACGAGGTGTCGCCGGCCGGCGCCAGCGCACTGTCGAAGTGCCAGTCGAGCAGCCGCTCCGGGAGCCGGGCCAGCGTCCGGGTGTGCTCGGCCAGCTCCAGCAGCATCGAATCGCCCTGCGTTCCGCGCAGACCCAGCCGGTGCCGGAACCGGTTCGCGGCCAGCACCGTCACCGCGGTCGCGGCCAGTACCAGCGTCACCCCGATCCGCACCCCGAGCGGATCCCGCACCACCGCCCCCAGCACCCCGCCGGCCAGCGCCGCGCACACCAGCACCAGCAGCTGCCCGCGCCGCAACAGCAGCCCGCCGACCACCAGCGGCAGCACCAGCGCCGACGGCGGCCAGCTGTACGGCAGCACGATCGGCAGCAGGCTCAGCACCGCGGTCACCCCGAGCAGCACCCCCAGCGCGTACCGCGCGGCCCGGGCGTTCCCGTCCAGCAGCCGCAGGTACCACCGCCGCGCCCTCGCTATCGGTGCGGGCACGTGGACCTCCGCCAAGGGGTCGGCGGTCCCCTGTCATGACCACCAGTCAGCCCGGCCACACTAACCCGTCCGCCCCCACCGCCCCCAGGTCCGCTGCCTGCCCGCCGCACGGGAAGTCGGCCGGTCCGACTTCTCGCGCACGCCTCACCCGGTGCGCCGGCCGTTCGTTCGTCGTGGGGGGCCGGTGCGCCGGGCGGCGTCTCAGGGGGTGGGCCAGGTGCGCAGGCCGGTGGTGAGGAGGGTGATGAGGCGGCTCTGGGTGGTGGCCAGGTCTTCGGCGAGCTGGAAGCCGCCGCCGATGGAGAGGGAGGCGAAGCCGTGGGCGACGGAGCGGACGGTGCGGGCGGCGTGGATCGCCTCCGCGCCGTCGAGGCCGTACTCCCGCAGGACGGCGATGATCACCCCGACGAGCCGCCCGGCCGCGCGGGTGAGGTCGTCGTCCGGCTGCGGGGCCTGGGGGAGCGCGTTGTAGCGGTGCGGGTACTCGGTGGCGTACGCGTGGTAGGCGCGCAGGACGGTGGCGACGGCGTCGTCCCCGCTGCGGCCGACGGCGGCCTCGGCGAGCCGGTCGGCGAGTTCCTCGGTGACCCGGACGGCGATGAGCCGCCGCAGTTCGGCGAGGCCGCCGCTGACGTGCTTGTACAGCGACGGGGTGGCGACCCCGGCCCGGGCGGCGACGGCGGCCAGGGTGAGGGCCTCGGCGCCCTGCTCGTCGATGAGGGCGAGCGCGTGGTCGACGACCTGCTCGGGGGTGAGTCCTACTCGGGGCATGGTGCGGGCTCTCCGTCGGTGGAAGGGGGAAGGGGGAAGGGGGCTGAGGCGGGCGGGTGGGGCTCAGGCGAGTTCGGCGAGGAAGGGCAGCAGGGCGTCGGCGGTGGCCTGCGGGTTGTCTGCCATCGGGTAGTGCCCGGATCCGTCGATCATGACCTTCCGTGCGTTGAGCGCGGCGGCCTGCCGGTCGGCGACGGCTTCCGGCTTCGGGAAGTCGGGGTCCTCGCTGCCCATGATGACGAGCGAGGGGCAGCGGACGGCCGCGGTCCAGCCGATGGGCGCGGAGTCCCCGCCGACGTATCCGCGGGTGGCGGTCTTGCGGCCGGGGGTGCGCATGGCGGCGACGAGTCCGGCCACGTAGGCGTCGAAGTCGGCGGGCTTGGCGCCCGGGTAGGCCAGCTTGCGGTGGTAGAGGCCCCAGAAGGCGGGCGAGTGGACGGTCAGGAAGCCCATGACGCGCAGGGCGCCGCGCATGAGGGCGCCGGGCGGGGGGTTCTCGACGAAGGCGTCGACCAGGGCGATGCCGGCGACCCGCTCGGGGGCGTCGCCGGCGGCCTTGACGACCGTCGCGCCGGTGTAGGAGTTGCCGACCAGGACGGCGCGGTCGATGCCGAGGTGGTCGAGCAGGGCGAGGACGTCGGTGGCGATGGCGGCGGGGGAGTAGTCGTCCCAGACGATCGAGGATTCGCCGAAGCCGCGCAGGTCCATGGTGATGACCCGGCGGCCGGCGGCGGCCAGCAGCGGGCGGAGGTGCCGGTAGGCGGCGCGGGTGTCGAGCATTCCGGGGA
Source organism: Kitasatospora sp. NPDC098663 (assembly GCF_044760075.1). Taxonomy (NCBI): domain Bacteria; kingdom Bacillati; phylum Actinomycetota; class Actinomycetes; order Kitasatosporales; family Streptomycetaceae; genus Kitasatospora; species Kitasatospora sp. NPDC098663. Next base: position 98,504 of record NZ_JBIWAP010000029.1, read on the forward strand.
GCAGCACGACGGGGGCGCCGTCGCCCTGGCGGGTGTCGTCGTAGGCGAGGCGGCCGCCGGTGACGTCGAGGTACTGGGTGGTGGGGGTGCTGGTGGCGTTCATGGTGGGCCTCCGGAGGGCTGCCGGTGCGGGGCTTCGGAGCGGGGCTTCGGTGCTGCCGCCGATAGCCATAAAGCTAAGACTAATAGCCTTAGCCGTCAAGTCCCTGCGTCCTCGCCGTCCCGTGGCGCGGGAGGTTGGTGAGGGGCGCCCGGGTGGCGGGTCGTCCGTTGACGTCCGATCACGTGAGGCGGCGTCAATGGTGTTCAAGCGTGCTCAAGGGGCCCAAGAGGGACAAAACGCCCTTCGCGCCTCAGAGCGCCCCGCCCGCCTCCGGTCGTCCCGGGCGAACGGCTTGGAATCAGGGCCTCCTAGGATTAACGTTTGATAACGCAGCGCGGTCCTCAACGCCGTACCCAGACGGCACCGTGCGCCGTCGCCTAATCCCGCCGACCGGCCTCCGGGCAGGTCAGGGAGCCGGGGAACCACGTTCCTTGGGGTGAATCGGCGGGGCTCCGGCCCGGCCGTAGGAGACCTTCCTGCTCCGAACCCGTCAGCTAACCCGGTAGGCGCGAAGGAAGGAAAGGAGCGCGCCTCCGTGGCGTCGACGCACACCCCGGCACACCCGGCCGGCCTCGCAGCAGCAGGCACCCGGCTCCTCGACCACCCCGGCCCGGACAGCCCCGAGTACGCGGGCCCGGAGGCCGAGACCAACCGGCACCGGATGCCGCGTCAGGTCCGCGGAACCTCCCCGCTGCTCGGCGTCACCGCCGTCGCCGCCACCCTGGGCGCCACCGGCTTCGCCTCCGCCACCCCGGCCGCCGCCCCGGCCATCGAGACCCCGGACGAGACCCCGGTCGCCCTCTCCGCCGACCCCGGCCTCGCGCTCGCCGCCCGCATCCAGCTGCAGGCCGACAGCCAGCGCACCGCCGCCGAGGAGGACGCCCGCGTCCAGGCCGCGAAGGAGGCCGAGGCCAAGGCCGCCGCCAAGGAGGCCGAGGCCAAGCGGGCCGCCGAGGAGGCCGAGCGGGCCAAGGCCGCCGCCCTCACCCTGCCGGTGCGCGACTACCACCTCACCGCCCACTACGGCCAGAGCGCCCGCTACTGGGCCCACCTGCACACCGGCCTGGACTTCGCCGCGGACACCGGCACCCCCGTCTACGCGGTCGGCCAGGGCACCATCACCTCGGCCGGCTGGTCCGGCTCGTACGGCTACCGGATCGTCGAGACCCTGCCCGACGGCACCGAGATCTGGTACTGCCACCTCTCCTCGATCATCAAGGGCTCCGGCAAGGTCGCCTCCGGCCAGCAGATCGGCAAGGTCGGCGCCACCGGCAACGTCACCGGCGCGCACCTGCACGTGGAAGTCCGCCCCGGTGGCGGCGCCCCCGTCGACCCGGAGACCTGGTTCGAGCAGCGCGGCCTCAACCCCTGACGCACCCGCGAAGCCCCGGCCGCCGGAACCAGAAGGCATCGCGGCCGGGGCTTCGCCGCGTCACTGCTGCGCAGGCTCCGCCGGGTCCGCCGGGTCGGCCGGGTCCGCCGGGTCGGCCGGGTCCGCCGGGTCCGCCGGGTCTGCCGGGTGCGCGTCGAACTCCTCCTGCGCAGGCCCCGCCAGCCCCTCCAGCCGCGCGTCGAACTCCTCCTGCGCCAGCCCGGCCAGGTACGCGTCGATCTCCTCCTGCCCCGGCTCCGGCGCGAGGTCCGGGAACTCCTCCACCAGCAGTCGCGGCAGCCCGGGAACCGTCCACTCCCCGAACAGGTCGAGCGCGGCCTCCACCGCCGCCTCCTCGAACGCCCCGAAGTCCCCGGCCAGTTCGTCCGGCATCGGCCGGCCCAGCGCGGTCAGCTCGGCCAGGTTGCGGTAGCTGCGCCGCATCAGGCCCTGCTCCAGCAGCCGGCGCGCGCCGTCGGTGGCCATGCCGACCGAGATCACCCGGGTCGGGCTCCAGCCCTGCTCGTCCACCTCGTCCAGCCAGCCGGTCTGCGCCAGTGCGGCGAACCTGGCCAGCCGCTCCTCCTGCGCCAGCTCCCGGAAGCCGGTCAGCCACTCCCGCACCGCCTCCGGATCCGCGACGTCCGCCCCGTACGCGTGCAGCAGCAGCGCGTACAGCCGGGGCCAGGTCACCAGGTCGGCGCGGCGCAGCAGCCCGGCCGCGACCTCGCCCTGCCACTCGGCCTCGGCGTGCAGCCGCTCCTGGCGCTTGGCGTTGAGCCGCTTGGCGGCCCGCTGGTGGTCGGTCAGCAGCCGGACGGCGGCGCCGTACGCCAGCGGGTCCGCCTCCGGTTCGGGTTGGACGTACAGGTAGAGCCGCTCGTACAGCAGGTGCTCCACCGCGTTCGAGGTCAGTTCGGGCCAGCCGTCGTGCATCCTGCCCTCGCCCAGCTCCAGCAGGGCCAGCACCGCGCGCAGCGGCGCTTCGGCCACCGGCGTGCGGTCCTCGTCCGCCGCCCAGGCGAGCAGGTCGGAGGCCCTGGTGCGCGGGGCGAGCCGCAGGTCTTCGTCGTTCATAGCTCGAACGGTAACCGCTGGCCGGGAGTAGGGTCGGCTGCCATGGTCCCCGTACGACTCACCGGCCCCCGGCTGGCCATCCGCGAGTATCACCACACCGCCGGCGACGTGGACGCGCTGTACGAGCTGTTCGGCGACCCGGAGGTCACCCGCTACCTCCCCTTCGAGCCGCGCGACCGCGAGACCTGCGCCGACCAGATCGAGCTCTACCTGGAGGAGGCGATGGCGCCGGAGCGGGACACCTACCGGCTGGCCGTCACCCGGCGCGACGACGCCGAGGACCCGGCGGACGCCACGCCGATCGCCCACGCCTCCCTCACCCTCGGCAGGCACCGCTCCGCCCACCTCGGCTACGTGCTGGGCCGCGACGTCCGGGGCCGCGGCTACGCGGGCGAGATCGCCGGCCTGCTCTGCGAGCTCTCCTTCGAGGCCCTCGGCGTGCACCGGCTGGCGGCCCGCGTCGACGTGGACAACGCGGCCTCCGTCAAGGTGCTGCTCCGGCTCGGGTTCCAGCTGGAGGGGCGGGTCCGACACGACCTGTACAAGGGCGGCGCCTGGTCCGACTCGTACCTGTACTCGCTGCTCGCCGACGAGTGGACCGGCGCGACCGGCTGACCTTTCGGCGCGGACCTGGGGGCGGGCCTGCCGGGTCAGGCCCGGGGGGGTTAACCCCACCCCCGATCCGCCAGGCCTCCGGATCCTCTCCGGTCCGCCGTTCGACCAGACTGATGTCATCAGCAGTCGAGAACGAGGGACCGGGGCCGGGACATGAGCATCAGCCGAAGCACGCAGGACCGCGAGTGGGACGTCCTCGGTGGTTACGGCGACGACCCGCGTCCCGCTCGGGCCCACCGGACCGAGGAGCCGCCGGCCGTCTGGCGGGCGCCGTTCTCCAAGCACTACTACCGCGAGATCGGCTACACGCTCACCGGCCTGCCGCTGTCGGTCATCGGTTTCTCCGTCTCGATCGTGCTGTTCTGCATGGGGATCGGCACCTTGATCACCGTCCTCGGCCTGCCCATCCTCGCCCTCCTGACCACCGTCGCCCGCGGCATGGGCCGGATGGAGCGGGCCCGGGTGCGCGGCATGCTGGCCCTGGACGTGCCCGCCCCGGCGCCGGTGCGCCAGACCCGACCGGGCACCTGGGGGGCGATCACCGCGCGGCTGGCGGACCCGGCCGGGTGGAAGGCCGCGTTCTACCAGGTGGTGATGTTCCCGTGGGCGGTCCTCAGCTTCGCCCTGTCGCTGGTGTTCCTGCTGCTCGGCTGGGCGATGGCGCTGTACCCGCTCTACCAGTGGGTCTTCCCGGCCTTCACCTCCTGGCGCGGGTACCGGATCTTCGACTTCTACGACAGCGACAACGTCCAGCACGTCTACTACGTCGAGGGGGCCTGGCAGATCGCCGGCTTCTCGCTGGTCGGGGTGCTGCTCATCATCCTCACCGCGCAGCTGGTCCGCGGCCTGACCAACGTGAACCGGGCCGCCGCCCAGGGCCTGCTCGGCCGCTGAACCCCGCGGGCCTCCCCGGCCCCGCCCGCCTCCCCGGCCCCGTCGGTCTCCCCGGCCCCGTCGGTCTCCCCGGCCCCGCCCGCCTCCCCGGCCCCGTCGGTCTCCCCGGCCCCGCCCGCACCCGGATGTGCTCCGGATGCGGGCGGGGCCGACCCGTGTTCGGATGGCCGGGTGGCCGCCGCACACACCCCCGCCGACCCGCGCGCCCTGGGCCGGGACATCCTGGTCACCTCCCGCCCGCTGGACGAGTACTGCGACCTGTTCGACCTCACCCGGGCCCAGCTCGCCGCGCTGCCGGGCCCGGTGCTGGACTGCCCGGGGGGTGCGGCCGGCCTGGCCGCCGAGGCGCGCCGGCTCGGCTGCCGGGTGATCGCCGCCGACCCGGCGTACGCGCTCCCCGCTCCCGAGGTCGCGGCCCACGCGCTGGCGGCCCGGGCGTCGATGGCCACCGCGATGGCCGCCCGCCCGCACCTGTACCCGTCACCGCGCTCCTGCCGGCCGGACCGCTACCTGCGCAGCTGGGACCGGGCCCGCCGGCTGTTCGCCGCCGACTCGGCCGCGCACCCGCAGCAGTACGTGGCCGCCGCGCTGCCGCGACTGCCGTTCGCGGACGGCGCCTTCGCGCTCACCCTGAGCGGCTACCTGCTCTTCGCCTACCCCGAACTGTTCGGCCCCGAGCGGCAGTTGGCCGCCCTGGTGGAACTGGTCCGGGTGACCTCCCCGGACGGCGAGGTCCGCGTCCAGCCGCTGCACGACGGCCACGGCCTCCGCTGCGGGCACCTCGACCCGCTGCGGTACGCGCTCGGTGAGCGCCGCGTCGCCAGCGAGATCCGCCGCTTCCCCCGCGCCGCGGACGGCCGCACCCGTCGCGTCCTGGTCCTGCGGGCCGCCGACCGCCGCCGCCGGTCCGCCGCCGAAAAGTAATGGTCTCTCCTGGTCAGCACCCCTATACTCGCCCGCATGAGCGAGACGACCATCAGGCGAGCCGGGGCGGCCGACGCCGACCGGCTCACCGAACTGATCCAAGCCTCCACCGCCTACCGCGGCGACTACGCGGCGATGATCGACGGCTACCGGGTCACCCCCGAGTACGTCGCCCGGCACGAGGTGTTCCTGGCCTCGGACCCGACCACCGACCTGCTGCTCGGCTTCTACGGCATGATCCGCGAACCGGCCGAACTGGACCTCATGTTCGTCGCCGACGAGGCCCAGGGGCTCGGCATCGGGCGGAAGCTGATCGCGGACATGCTGGAGCGCGCCCGGGCCGCCGGGATCGCCTCGATCAAGGTGGTGTCCCACCCGCCCGCCGAGGGCTTCTACCTCCAGGTGGGCGCCGAGCGCACGGGCACCCGCCCGCCGCAGGTCAAGACGCCCTGGGAGCAGCCCGAACTGCGCTTCACCGTCAAGGAGTTCAGCAGCTAGAAGGCTCCTGAAGATCTTGTTGGTGGAGGGGCTGTCCCGGTTGGGGACAGCCCCTCCTGCGTTATGTGGTGGTGGGGGTGATGGCCCAGGT
>NZ_JBIWAP010000030.1:0-103307 GCF_044760075.1 Kitasatospora sp. NPDC098663
GGACAGCTACCTCGCAGGCCTCCACCTCCGTGGCGCGATGATCTGGATCAAGGACCTCACCCGGACCCGTTGATCACGACCGAATACGCGCCCTAGGGGCCCGGCCCGCCGAGGGGTGGAGGATCCAGTGGCCGTCAGGGATGATCGTTGGCGAACGCCCCTCGCCCGGCCCCTCTCCGCACGGTGGTGGAACCGCACATGAGTAACCTCGACCGCAAGCCCTCCCCGACCACCTGCGGCCGCGAGGCCGACACCGGACCGGTCAAGGACCTGCTGACCGGACGCCAGGTCCAGCTCGGCGAGAGCACGATGGTCCGCCGCCTGCTCCCCAACCTGGGCCGCCGGATGGTCGGCGCCTGGTGCTTCGTCGACCACTACGGACCCGACGACATCGCCGATGAACCCGGCATGCAGGTCCCGCCCCACCCCCACATGGGCCTCCAGACGGTCAGCTGGCTCCACCAGGGCGAGGTGCTGCACCGCGACAGCCTCGGCAGCCTCCAGACCGTCCGCCCGTACGAACTGGGCCTGATGACCTCCGGCCGGGCGATCTCCCACTCCGAGGAATCCCCGCGCCCGCACGCCCGCTACCTGCACGGCGCCCAGCTCTGGGTCGCCCTCCCGGACGCCCACCGGCACACCGCCCCCACCTTCGAGCACTACGCCGACCTGCCCGTCGTCACCGCCCCCGGCCTGCACGGCACCGTCATCCTCGGCACCCTCGACACCGCCACCTCGCCCGGCACCGCCTACACCCCCCTCGTCGGCGCCGACCTCGCCCTCACCGAGGGCGCCGACCTCAAGCTCCCGCTCGTCCCCGACTTCGAGTACGCCGTCCTCTCCATGTCCGGCAGCGTCGACGTCGACGGCGTCCGCGTCGAACCCGGCTCCATGCTCTACCTCGGCTGCGGCCGCCCCGAACTCCCCCTCCACGCCCGCACCGACGCCGCTGTCCTCCTCCTCGGCGGCGAACCCTTCGACGAGCAGATCCTCATGTGGTGGAACTTCATCGGCCGCTCCGGCGAGGAGATCACCCAGGCCCGCGAGGACTGGATGTCCACCGCCCGCTTCGGTGACGTCCACGGCTACGCCGGCGACCGGCTGCGGGCGCCGGAGCTCCCCGCCCTCCCGCTGAAGGCGCGGGGGCGCCTGCGCTGACCTGGCGAAATGCGCTCGGGAGGCACGCACCTGCGGCCTTCTCCAGAGGTGGATCCGGATCATGCGGTGCGCCGGGCTGAGGAGGGCGTGGGGTGCGTGCTACGTAATGGCGATAAGTCAGCCAACATGCATCGAGGGCCCTGTGGAAATTGCCGCAGGGCCCTTCGCTCCAGGTGAAATTCTCGATCCCGGACCCGAAGGCCACCTCGAACCGAATTCCAGCGAAAGAATCGCTTCCATGCCGGAGGAAGCCGCGCCGAAGCCATCCAATATTTAGGTCATTGCGCATCCGGCCCCGATTCGGGACCTACGTAAATCTCCGCGCCGCCCTCATGCCATGCCCGAGTGTACCCACCGCGCGGCGCGGAGACCACAAATTTTCCGTCCTCCAGGGCAACCATCCCGTCGTCTCCTCCCTCTGGCCACTCCACGATGATTGGCGTGCCCGGCCACATGGTGGTTTCATCCGCAGTCGGCTCAAAAGCCACCACAATTGGTCGGTCTGCGTGGATTACGAAACGCATTTTTACCCTTCGAGATGATCCATGTAGTACTGGAACAGGTGCGCCCAGGACCAGGCGCTTGGGTTGGCCTTCAGTGGGTCGCCGACCCACTTTTCTGCCGACTTGTCAGCTCTATTCTTATGGAAGCTCCCCCATTTCATGGCAACTGTCTTGGCCAGTCCGAGTTCGGCCATTGTCCATGCCTGCTCCGGTGTTCGAGAATTGCCGCATTTTCGAGGGATTTCCCACCCCGTGCCACCTTGCTCAAAGCCGTTCGCGTAGGCACACCCAGTCGCTCCCATGTCGCGTCGAGCTCCTTTGCGCTGGGTACGTCCCAATTATCGCAAAGCGGCTTCGAGTTGTGGACGAGCGCCGGTGTCGCGCCGACCATTACATAGTACGTGTGGAGGTCTTCGACCGTCAGGTTGTAAGCGGGTTGAAGAACGCTGCGGTGGCGTATGAGGCCGATTTGCTGAGACTGGCTGGAGGGGTCACGAAGTGTCTCCCCGGCCTTCAGGTCACTGGCGTCAACCCAGGTTTGGCGATTTTCCGGCCAGAAGGGGGTGGTGGTCTGTGCTGGTGAGAGAGCCACCTGCGGTCAGGCTGATGTCTGTGAAGTCGAGGTCGTCCGGGGTGTAGATGGTGGGCTGGACCCGTCGGGGCTCCGCCCGCCTGGCGATCGGCGACAACGTGAGCGCCTGTACCGGCGCCCTGGCCGGCCGATACTGGGTGCTCACCGCCGCCTCCTGCTTCGCCGACGACCCCGACCAGCCGCAGGCCCTGGCCGCGGGCGCGCCGAAGTGGAAGACCACCGCCACCATCGGCCGGTGTCGGGGCTCGCTGCCGCGGCCGTCGGTGGGCGGCGATAGCGTGCGGATCGGCAGAAGCAGTGCTGGCGCTCTATCAGGAAAGCGGGTCCGCTGTGGGCTTCCCTTCGAGTGACATGCTTGCAGCGATGGGGGATCTCCTCATGTACGAGGCGTTCGGCGAGAGGTTTCGTACGCGGCATCCCGATCTCGCCAGGCGCCTTGAGGTGCGGCAATCGCCGACGTTGCACCTGTCTGTGTCGCTGGCCGGAGAACGTTCCGTGGCTCTCGCCCAGATGCGTTTCGCCAAGCCGTACGACCACACGCCCGTTTGGGCGGTTGTTGGGCCGAAGATCTCCGAGCCGCCTCGCATCTGGTCCGGCACCACGGACATGGACGTCCTCGTGGACGCTCTCCATGCCAGGGCCGTGGCCGAGCTCGAACGTGAGGAGGAGCAGGGCCCCTGGAGGTGGGACGAGCCTGCGGCTGGCGAGATGGTGGCGCTCGCGGACGACCTGTCGGCCCACGGAGTGGACGTGCTGATGGCCGTGGTGCAGAACCGGTGTTGCGCGGTGGAGGCCGAGCGAGGTACGAAGGCTGAGTACTTCGGCAGAGACCAGGGAGACTTCGTCGTCGTCCAGGGCCTGGGGTGCTTGATCAGGGTGTCCAGCAAGCCGTTGTCGGGGTGGAGTGCGAGCGTCCGGGCCGACGAGGGAGAGGTCTGGCAGCGGCTCGACCTGGGAGGCCTCCTGTTCGGTGAGCCGTCCGTCGTCCCGGGGGTGAAGCCCGACCGCGTCGACCGGGCGAAGCTCGTGGGGGTTGTTGCGGATCTGGCCCACCTTCCTCGCGTGGCCACCGTAGAGGACCGGATCCAAGGCCTGCCCGCGCAGCGGTCGCAGGCGGCCGACCCGCCGGCGCGTTCGGTTGTGGTCGAAAGCGCGGCACGGGAGCTGGCCAGGATGGGATTCGCGGACGTCGTACCGGACGACACGTGCAGCCGACTTGAGTCGGAGACCTTCCATATCGAGTGGTGGAACCGTTCGAAGAGTATGGGCCTCGGGGACGTGCAGCGTCTGTACGGCACGGCCGCTGTGGCAGGACGACGGCTCATGGTGCTGTCGGAGAGCACTGCCACGAAGCCCGCTTGTGCCTTCGCGGACCAGGCGAAGGCCTTCGTCTTCACGGTCGATCCGGGCAGCCACCGTCCCCACGCATGCAACGACCTCGCCAGGGAGGTCGTCCTCGACAAGTCGAGCTGGGCTCCGGCGCGAGGCCTGCTCGATCGCTGACCCGGGTGAGGAGAGGGCGGGCGCTACTTGTCGGTGGCAGGCCTTATTGTGCGTTGAGGATCTTCGGGCGTGAGGGTGGGAGCGGGGCGTGGAGGACGAGTTCCAGGAGTTCGAGTTGCGGTTGCCCTATGGCGGGCCGGTCGCGCGCGGCCGGCTGCTGTCGGAGAAGGGGAGCAACGGCAGTCAGAAGTTCCTGGTGTACGAGGGGGCGCCGGCGCGGGGCAAGGTTGTTCCGTCGTACTCGGAGCGCAGGGCGTCCTCCAGCCGCCTGCGGATGCAGCTCATTGAGGAGGGCAAACTGCGACCCTCCGAGCGCTGGCCCGGACATCTTGAACTGGCCGAGGACGTGGAGTTCGGCTCCCCTTCCGCCGCTGCCGAAGTGATGATGGGCCGCTCGGCCAACGGTTGGACGCGATGGCGTACCAAGGACGACCGGCCGCTGTCGGAATTCATGTCGGGCGTCTGGGCCGGGCCCAACCGTGCCTGGTTGGTTCGCGGTTCCAACGTCTCCGGCTTTGACCTCGTCCAGCGACTCTGGCTGCCCGAGGGCCGGGTCACCCTCTCCGCGTCCCGGTTGCGGCAGGGCGTCGGGCAGGGCGCGAGCAAGGAGCAGCTGAGCGCGTTCGTCCGGGAGGACTACGAGTCCACGACGACGTACAGCCAGAAGCAGGATCTCGTCGAGGAACTGCACGCCTTCCTCTCCCGGATCAAGCCCGGCGACACCGTGTGCACAATCTCCGGTGGCCTGCTGTACGTCGGCGAGGTGACCGGACCGGTGGAACAGACGTCCTCGGAGGACGGGCGGTCCAACCTGCGCCGCCCGGTGGAGTGGCAGAGCGAGGGGTACTCCTTTTCCGACCTGCCCGAGGAGCTTCAGCAGAAGCTCTCGGTGCAGCACGACGTCGTGGATCTCACCTCCGAACAGGCCCTTATCAGGGGCCTCGGGCTGAGCGACCAGGAGTTGGAGGAGGAAGCCGAGGCGATAGAGCGTGACCCGAGTGTGGAGATCCGCATCGCCCGGCGCGAACTGGCCCTGCCCGAGCCGACCCCCGAACTCGCCGAGGAACTGCTCGTTCACGACGTGGAGTGGCTCCAGGAGGTCCGCGACCTCCTCTGGGACGAGCGCCAGTTGGTCCTCTATGGTCCTCCGGGAACCGGCAAGACGTACCTCGCGCAGAAGCTCGCGGAGTTCCTGGGCGGCGGCCCCGAGCAGGTCAAACTCGTCCAGTTCCACCCCTCCTACGCCTACGAGGACTTCTTCGAGGGGTTCCGCCCCAAGGAGGACCCGGAGACTCGCGAGGTCGCCTTCCGTCTCACCGCCGGCCCGCTGCGTGAACTCGCCGACCTCGCCTCTCGCGAGGGCAACCGGCACGTGCCGCACTTCCTGATCATCGACGAGATTAACCGCGCCAACCTGGCGAAGGTCTTCGGGGAGCTGTACTTCCTCCTGGAGTACCGCAACAAGGCCGTCCGGCTCACCTACTCCGGCGACGACTTCGCCCTCCCGCCGAACTTGTTCATCATCGGCACCATGAACACCGCCGACCGTTCCATCGCCCTGGTCGACGCGGCGATGCGGCGGCGGTTCGCGTTCGTCGAGCTGTCACCGCGGACGGAGCCGACCAGCGGTCTGCTGCGGCGCTGGCTCGCGGCGCAGGAGCGTGACGACGAACCGGCCGACTTGCTGAACGCGCTCAATACCCGAATCGACGACGCGGACTTCCGGATCGGGCCCTCGTACCTGATGAAGCCGGGCGTCTATCGCGATGGCGGGCTGGACCGCACCTGGCGGACCAAAATTCTTCCCTTGTTGGAGGAGCACCACTACGGCGAGGGTGTCGACATCGAGAAGCGCTACGGCCTCGCAGCGCTGCGGGCCGAAGTGGCCGCCAAGCGCTCCAGGTTCGCCATGCAGCCGGGCGACATCGTGTGGGACAACCAGCCCCAGTCCGAGTCGTGACCGTCGCCCGCCTGACCGAGCACGCCCCGGCGGTGTCCGTTCCCCTTCCGGACGCCGCCGGCCGGGCCATCGCCGCCTCCCGCATCCTCGACACGGCCGCCCCCGATCCGTACCGGACGGGCCACTGGACACTGCGGGCCGGCAGCAAGGTCGGCGCGGTGAGCCTGGCGGTCCCGGGCGGCGATTCCGTCGTCCTGCGGATCACTCCCAAGGTGCCGATCGCCCGCCTCTTCTTCCTGATCGGCTACAGCCTCGACCCGCGCGGCTGGCGGGACGGGGACGTCGAGGTCGGCGACCACGACGAACTCCTGCCGGCCCTCGCCCACGCAGTGGAGCGTCAGGTGGACCGGGCGCTGCGACAGGGTCTCCTCCAGGGCTACCGTACGTTCGAGGACAGCGCCCTCGTGGTCCGCGGCCGGATCCGCGAAGCCGAGCAGATACGCCGCCGATTCGGCGCCGTCCTGCCCGTGGAGATCGCGTACGACGAGTTCACCACCGACATCACGGAGAACCGTATCCTGCGGGCCGCGGTCGAACGCCTGCTCCGCCTGCCCGGGGTACCCCAGGACGTGCGCCGCCGCCTGCTGCACCAACGGGTACGCCTCGCGGAGGTCTCTCCGCTCCTACGCGGCCAGGCGCTCCCCGTCTGGCACGCCACCCGCCTCAACGCCCGCTACCACCAGGCGCTCCATCTCGCCCGTGCCGTCCTCGGTGGATCGTCACCCGAGCACACCACCGGTGAACTTCGCATCGACGGCTTCCTGTTCAACATGAACAAGCTCTTCGAGGACTTTGTGACGGTGGCCCTGCGCGAGGAGTACCGCGGGACGGACCGCACCTGCCGACTCCAGGACCCGCACCACCTCGACGAGGCCGGGGAGATCCGGATGAAGCCCGACTTCGTCCTGTACGGCCCGGAGGGCGCTCCGCAGGCCGTGGCCGACGCCAAGTACAAGACCGAGAAGTCCGGCGGCTACCCGGACGGTGACCTGTACCAGATGCTGGCCTACTGCACCGCCCTCGGCCTGCCGGAGGGGCACCTCGTCTACGCCAAGGGAAACGCCCCGCACGCCGCCCACCGGGTGCGGCACGCCGGCATCGTCATCCACCAGCACGCGCTGGACCTCGACCGGGGGTCGGTCGGTCTGCTAGGTGAAATCCGTTCCCTGGCCCGCCAGATGGCCTCGGGCGTGACGGTCCGATCACGATCGGAACAGCTGCCAGGCGGGTAGGGAGTCCGTCGGGTACCGCAGCTCGCGTTCGCGAACAGCTTCTGGGAGAGCTATGACGTCCCGGAGAAGCCCGTCAAGGTCGGCGTCCGGAAGGCGATGCAGAAGTTCCAGCAGCTCACCGTGTCCGAGCTGCACGCGGGCAAGGGCCTGCACCTGGAGTCCGTGGACAAGGCGTGCGATCCGCGGATGCGGACGATCAGGATCGCTCACCGTGCCGCCCTGGCCGCCTACCGCGCCGTCCGTGACCGGGTGCGCGAGGGGCGGTTGCTGGTCGACGGCGAGCTGTTCGCCGAACTGGTCGAGGCCGACGCGGACTACGAGACGCTCTCCTACTTCCCGTACCTGCTTGCCGGGCACCTCGACCGACTGCCGCACCGGGGCCGGCCGGCCGGCCCGTCGGCCCACGGTGTGCGTGTTCCTGGACACCTCCCAGGTGGCCAACCTGGCGCGACGTCCACGGCTACGCCGGCGACCGGCTGCGGGCGCCGGAGCTCCCCGCCCTCCCGCTGAAGGCGCGGGGGCGCGTGCGCTGAGGCGGGGAGGCGGGGTTCGCGGTCGCTAGCGTTCGTCGGTGAGGTCGCGTACGAGGGTGCTGCTCATCTGGGGGAGTTCGCCGTACTCGGGGTCGTCGCCGGCGACGGGGAGTTGGTGGATCACGGCCGCGAGGCGGGGGGGCAGCTTCACGTCGAGGCCGTAGTGGCACCGGGCGAGGATGTCGGTGAGCACCTGGGCCGGCAGCAGGGCGTGAGGAGTGCTCAGGACGCGCTGTGGCGGGCGGGGTTTGGTGGCCAGTGCTTCGGCCTGTTGGCGCCAGACTTCCGCGTCCAGGAACTCCCCGAGGCTGCGGTGCAGCAGGCTCAGGAACGACGCGGAGGTGTAGGAACCGCCGCCGGCCGCGAACTGCCACCAGAACTGGGCGCCGTCGCGATGGCCCGCGACGTACAGCAGCGCGCCGAGGACGAGGGCGCCCTCGGGGTGGATCTGCTCGCCGTTGACGAGGAGGCCCAGGGAGGCCGCGGCGGACGGCATCGAGAGGACCAGGGACGCGGCGAGGTCGAGTTCGTGGGCCGCCTGCTTGTGCTCGGAGGACAGCGGACTCGGGGCGGTCAGCAGCCGCTCCCAGGAGACGCCCGTGCCCCCTGGCTGCGGCCGCGGGGCCCGGGTGGGCAGGTGGATGCCGGCCATGTTCGGGTGCAGGGCCCGGTCGTGCTCGGTGCTCACCGGTTCTCCCCGCGTCGGCCGCCGAGCGCCGCGGCCAGACGGTCGAGAGCCTGGCTCGCGGTCGAACGGACGTTGGCCTCGGTCGTCCCCAGGCAGTCGGCGATCTGCTCGTCCGGCAGGTCGAGCAGGTACCGCAGCACGATCACGTCGTGCCGCCGCTCGGACAACCGCCTTAGCGCGACGTACAGTTGCTCGTGGGTGCCGCCGGTCTCCATCAGGTGCTGCGCCCGTTCGGCGGCGATCCGCACGGCGTAGACCCACCCGGGGACGCACGGCTGGGTGGGCAGCGGCTCGCCGTTCATCATCAGTTCCGCCAGGGCGGCACCGATCTCCTCCTTGAGGATCGTCCAGGCGTGGAACGGTGGGATCTTCTCGCGCAGGATGCGCGGCCACTCCTTCCACACGCGGACCTTCGCGATCTCCACCGCTCTGTGTGCGGCGTCGTCGTCGCGAAGGCGCGCGCGGGCGAACCCGCTCCACGCCCCCTCGTGCGTGTCGCAGAAGGCGTCGAACGTCAGGCGGTCCCGGTCTCCGACCACCCAGTCGCTCTCGGTCACGTCCCATTCCTCCCCTGCGGCACGCCTGTCGGCTGCCGTCCGGCGCGGGCCGCCGACCGTGGCTGAACCCCACGGCCGTACGGCGGTCACGGTGGGAACTCGCTTCCCTGGTAGGAACATTAAGGCGGATTGGATGCCGAGATGTTAAACCGCGACAAGGTGTTTCGAGATCAGACATAAGGTGCGGCGATGATGGAGATACCGTGTCGGAACATGGTCAGAGTGAGTCACTACATGCTCTGATTCGGTCGTCCTGCTGCACGGTCGCGTCGTCACCGGCGGCGGCCCTTGATTGGCCGTTCGGGCGTGTGGGCATAGTGGAAGGGGCCGCGCCAGGGTTCGCCACCGCTCGCCACGGTGGCGCGGGCGCGGATCGGTCCTGTCCTGCGCAGGGCGAGTCGATGACGTATCAGGGGGAACGCATGACGGACGGCACCGCCAGGACCGACGACGTAGAGGTCAACCTCGACATACACCTGGCCCACTCGGCACGGATGTACGACTACTACCTCGGCGGCACGACGAACTTCCCCGCCGACCGTGAGGCCGCCGGCCGGGCCCTGGCGGTCTTCCCCTACGCCCGCTCCGCCGCGCGCGCCAACCGCGCCTTCATGCGCCGGTCGACGCAGCTGCTCGCCGAGGCCGGGATCCGGCAGTTCCTCGACATCGGCACCGGGATCCCCACCTCGCCGAACCTGCACGAGGTCGCGCAGTCGGTCGCACCGGACGCCAAGGTCGTCTACGCCGACAACGACCCGATCGTGCTCCTCCACGCCCAGGCGCTCCTGCGCGGCACCGAGCAGGGCGTCACCGCCTACGTGCAGGCCGATGTGCGCGAGCCCGGAGACCTGTTGGACTCGGCCCGGTCCATCCTGGACTTCACCCAGCCGATAGCGCTCAGCATGAACGCCCTGCTGCACTTCGTGCCGTTCGACGCCCAGCGGATCACCGAAGGCCTCAAGGCCCAACTGCCCAGCGGTTCCGCGCTGGTGGTCAGCCACTTCACGCAGGACTTCGCCGCCGAGGAGACCGCTCGGCTCATCCAGGTCTACACCGCCGCGGGAACCCCCGTCGCCGCCTGCACCCGCGACGAGTTCGCGCAGTTCTTCACCGGTTGGAACCTCCTGGAGCCGGGCGTCGCGGCCACTCCGCGCTGGCACCCGGCGCCCGCGGACGACACCGAGCACGTCACCGACGCAGCGGCCTCCTGCTACGGGGCCGTCGCCATCCGCCCCTGAGTCGTTCTCCCAGTCTGGCAGCTCCGAAGCCCGGATGTTCAAGCCCGTACATCGGCATTCCGGGACCCGGGCGGCTCACTCGCGCCCGCCGATCGCGTCGACCGGCGCCGGCCGCAGGGCGGACCGGGTGGCCACCGCGATCGAATCCCAGGAGAGCGCGACGGTGACCGCCACGATCGCGAGGAGGCCGACGGGGGAGACGGACGGAACGGGTGACTCCGTCAGCCCGAGGCTGGAGCGCCCAGTCACCCGAACGGCCGCCCCCGCGCGGCCTTGAACGCCTCCTGGCCGCCGACCTGGACCGTCAGGTGGCGTCCGACGGCGCCGCGCAGCGCGTCGGCGAGCGCCTTCGGGCCGGTCCCGTCCGCGGACCTGACCAGCACGGCGGTCTGGTCATCGGGTTGCACACCCGGGAAAGGCACTCCCACCGGAATCAGACGGTCCCACTCCGGGAGTGCGGACGCCACAGTCCAGTCCGATGCGTACGACATCCAGCCCCGGTATCAGGCTCCTTGACGTGCCGTAACCCCTCGACGCCGTGGCCCAGCGGACCGACCAGCCGTCGGATGCGGCGCCCCACGCAGGTTGAGACAGGCTCGGGGAGCCTGCCCGAGGCCCGCCGCACCCCATCGTCGTGGCCGAGGAGCGCACGGGGTCGGCCGCCTGAAATCCCCATGAGAGAGATTGTGGCGTCGCAGCAATCACTGACAAGATTTCAGCACGGCATCCTGTTGCGGGAGATGCCGCCGGACCGACCGTGGCTCGACGCACGCCAGGAGGCCGCATGGCACGGGTGAACCTGAGGGCTGCATTCATGAGCGGCCTTTCGTCCACCGTCACGGCTCAGCAGGTTTTCACCAACCGGGTCGACGAAGTGGCCGCATTCGCCCGGTCGGTCGACGAGCTTCACCGGATGCTGGACGAGGCCGAGGTCTCGTCGGTCGTGGACCGCGGGCAGGGCCGCCGCAATGTGCTGACCTTCTACGGCGTGGGTGGCATAGGCAAGACGACGCTCTCCCACGAGTTGGAGCGCCGCCTCCTCGCCGAAGCGCGGGAGAAGGAGCGCGACGACGTGGTGACCGTGCGGATCGATCTCTCGGAGGAGGGCGCCGGCGACATCGAGAGACTGTTGCTGTGTCTGAGGGCCGCTCTGGGCCGGTTGGGGAGCCGTTGGCCGGCCTTCGACCTGGCACTGGCCGCCTACTGGGCTCGCGCCCACCCCGGCGAGGCCTTGCAGGAGTTCCTGGACGCCTCGCCGGCGCTGCGGCGCGCCTCGCGGAGCATCGCGCTGGGCGACCAGATCGCGGAGGCCGTGAAGCAGGTCGACCCGGGTGGTCTGGGAGGTCTGACCGGACTGGCCCACCGGGCCGCGCTGGTCACGTACCGTGCCGTCCGGGACCGGGTGCGGGAGGGCCGGCTGCTGGCCGACTGCGATCTGTTCGCCGAACTGGTCGAGGCGGACGCCGACTACGAGACGCTCTCGTACTTCCCGTACCTGCTGGCCTGGGACTTGGAACGGCAACCCCGGGGCGGTCGGCCGGGCCGGCGGCCCCGGGTGTGCGTCTTCCTCGATACCTTCGAGGTGGTCAACGGTCAGGCCGATCGCGCAGTGGAACGGTTCGTCCAGCGCTGCGCCTATCTGATGCCGAACGTGCTGTTCGTCATCACCGGCCGGAACCGGATCGACTGGGCCGACCCGGGTGCGGGCGGCGAGCTGGACTTCACCGGCCCGGAGTGCTGGCCCCATCTGCACTTCAGCAACGACACGGCCGAACCGCGGCAGCACCTCGTGGGGTACCTGTCGGACTCCGATGCGGACAGCTATCTCCGTGAGGCCCTCGTCCGGGACGGCGAGCCCGCGATGTCGGCGGAGATCCGGGAACGCGTCATCTCCGGCGGCCAGGGGCTTCCCCTGTACCTGGACCTGTCGGTCTCCCACTACGCCGCCCTGCTGGCACGCGGTCGGCAACCTTCCGTGGCGGACTTCGGCGGCTCGTTCACAGCCGTCGCGACCCGGTCGATCAGGGACCTCCCCCGGGAGGAACGCGACCTGGTCCGAACAGCCGCGCTCACCGACCGGGTGGGCGCAGAGCTGCTGCGCGCCGGTCAACCCGGAGTCTCCGACGGGAGCGTGGCACGGTTCCTTCGCCGACCGTTCCTGACACACGACGACGCCTATGCGTTCCCGTACGCGTTGCACATGGCGCTGCGGCAGGCCATCGGCGAGGCGGACCGGACGCTTCCGGACGGTTGGTCGGATCGTGACCGCAGTGAGGTCGCCGCCCGTCTGCTGAGCTGGCTGGGCGAACGGCTGGGCCCCTCCGGCGGGCGGGTGGCGACGGCGCAAGCCCTCGAAACCGGGCTCAAGCTCTCTGCCGAGCACGGTGTCTTCGACGACTGGATGGCGCTGGCCACGCAGCGACTCGTCGAGGCCGGCCAGTGGTCGGAGCTCGGAGCCGGTCTTACCGGCGCCCCGGTGGGCCTCCCCGAGTACCGGGCGATCCGGGCCGCCATCCGAGGAGTCCAGCTCCGCCGGACCGGCCGCGTCGAGGAGGCGATCGAGTTGCTCGGCGGCGCGGCCGGAGGCGTGCGGCACGGTGGTCGAACGGCACAGCTGGTCCGCATCCACCTCGCCCACGCCCTGCGCAACCACGGCGACTACACGCAGGCCGCGGAGATCTACCGGGGCTTGGTGGGGGGCGAGTTCGACGCGGCCGCCCGCTACTGGCTCAGCGACTTCGACTACCTCAACGGGCGGTTCGCGGCCGCTCTCGCCTCCCTGCACGAACAACCGGTCCGTGGCCCGGAGGACGAAGGCGAACGGCTCCGGCTGACCGGGCACATCTGGCGGGTCAACGCCCGCTTCGAGGAGGCGACTTCCGTCTACCACGAGGCGATCGGCCTGGCGAGGCGCGAGGGGCTGGCCGCCGCAGAGGCGAAGGCACTCGCCAACCTGGCGCAGACCGCCTGCTGGTCCGGGGACACGGCAGCCGTCGCCGACGCGGCGGGCCGGGCCCGGGAACTGCTCGACCTGGTGCCCAACCCCGTCGAACTGGTCAAGCTCCGGTCCGCCGAGGCGGTGGCCCACGCCATGGCCGGTGACGTCGGCGCCGCCCGGTCCGCAGTAGGAGACACCCGGCACCTTGCGGACGGGATCGCTTACCGGGGCGGCCACAACCTGGCGGACGTGGCCGAGATCCTCCTCGGCGTCCTCGCCGGTGACCACGAGTGTGCTCGTCGCACGCGATCCGAGCTCGATGCGCGCACCCGTACGTCCGGAGGCAACACCTACTGGGTTCCCATCGCGACCTCCTGGATCGACGGCTCCCTCGCCGCCGCGGAGCACCTGCCTGCCGTCGGCTGGGTGGACGGCCCCGTCGCGTCGTTGGGTCGCTGGGCAGCGGTGGTGACACGTCGATGACTCTCCCCGGCCCCCGCACCTCGGCCGAGTCGTCCGGAGAAAGCAGAGTTCGATGACTGACCTCGTAAGCGTCGGCCTCGTCGGCGTCGGTACCATCGCGCAGACCCATCTCGCAGTCCTGGCCGAACGGGCCGATGTGCTGGTCGAGTTCACGGTCGATCCGAACCGGCCGGAACCGCCCTCGTTCCGTGGAACCACCCCGCGTCACTACGCCGGTCTGGACGACGCGCTCGCGGAGCACCGACCCGATCTGCTCGTGCTCGCCACTCCCACGCACACGCACGCGGAGCTGGCGGCCCAGGCTCTCCGGCTCTCCACGGCCAAGGTGCTGGTCGAGAAACCCCTTGTCCACGACCTCGCCTCGCTCGGGCGGCTCCGCGCGCTGGACGAAGCGGTCGACGTGTGGGGCCGGTTGTTCACCGCGCACCACTTCGCCTTCTCGCCGGAGGTCGGCTGGGCGGCGGAACTGCTTGCCGAGCACCCCGAGTGGGGGCCCGTCACGACCGTCACCTCCGCGTTCTACGACCCCTACGTCCTCAAGGGCACCGATGCCTACGAGTCCTACGGCTCCAGCTGGATGGACTCCGGGGTGAACCAGCTCAGCATGCTCACCCGCCTGGTCGACCTCACGGCGCTCACCTCCGTCCGGCAGCTGGACGGCGGCGCCAGCGCGTGGTGCACCGCCGAGTACCTGTCCCGGGGCGAGTCTGGCACCGCACGTCTGCGCAGCAGTTGGCTCACGGGCTCCAGCAGCAAGGAGAGCAGTCTGGTCCTCGGCCGGGCGGGTGTGGAGGTGTGGATCGACCACACCTCCATGACCGGCTTCGCGGCCCGGGACGGCGACCTGCTCGCCGCCTTCGGGACGGACGGTCGGACGGCCCGGAAGGTCGCCCACTACCGGCCGCTGTACGAGAGCCTGCTCTCCGACCGCCCCGACCCGGTCCTCGGGTTCGACGCGGCCGCGAGGATCACCGAGATCCATCACGCGGCGCCCGGCGCGGAGTAGTCCCCGGGGCGGGAGGGACGCTGCGACGAGCACCCGCGGGCGCTACCAGGGGGGCAACTCGCCAGCCTGGTCGGCGGCCGCCTTCCCCGGGCCGGTCGTAGCGGTTGAGGAGCCGCAAGGCCCGGCGGTTCGCCCGCAGCCACCGGACGGTCTGCGCGCGGGGGCCTGCGGGGCGCGCACGCGAGCGGACCCGCGTACGGGCGCGCGGGGGTGTCGCGGTTCCTGAAGGTGTGCTCAGGCTTCTTCAGCGGATCTTCAGCGGGTTGGTCGGAGGCTTCTGGGGTCACTCCCCGTCCGCCCCGTCGCAAGTGAGCCCCCGTTGCCCCTGAGCCCGATCCGTGCAGCCCGCGCCACGGCCGAGACCCGGCCCGTGCCCGAACGGCGGCGGCCCGCCGCCGAGGGGGCGGGGGCGGCCCTGCTGCCCTGGGTGCTCGCCGCCGTGCTGTTCGCCGCCTACACCGCGCTGTCCGTCTCCCGTCACCTGCACCTGCGGACGAACGGCTTCGACCTGGGGATCTTCGAGCAGGCCGTGCGCGGCTACGCCGAGGGCCGCGCGCCGGTCTCCGAGTTGAAGGGGCCGGGCTTCCACCTGCTCGGGGACCACTTCCACCCGATCCTGGTTACCCTCGCACCGTTCTACCGGGTCTTCCCCTCCGCGCTCACCCTGCTCGTCGCCCAGGCGGCGCTGGTCGCCGTGTCCGCCGTCCCCGTGACCAGGGCCGCGGTGCGGGCGGTCGGCCGGTGGGCGGGCGGGGGCATCGGGGTGGCGTACGGGCTGTCGGTCGGCCTGCAACAGGCCGTCGGCTTCGACTTCCACGAAATCGCCTTCGCCGTACCGCTGTTGGCGTTCTCGCTGGAGCGGCTGATACTCCGGCAGTGGCGGGCGGCGGTGGGCTTCGCCCTGCCGTTGCTGCTGGTCAAGGAGGATCTCGCGGCGACGGTCGCCGTCATCGGCTGCCACCTGTTCTGGCACGGCCGCCGCCGACTGGGCGCGAGCGTCGTCGGGCTCTCCGCCGCCACCCTGCTCCTGGTGCTGCTGGTCGTCATCCCGGCCCTGAACCCGGACGGCGCCTACACCTACCTCTCCAGCGTCGACGGCCCGGCCGGCGACCCCGTGACCAGGCTGCTCCTGCCCGGCGAGAAGTGGCACACCGTTGTCACGATCCTGGCCCCCACCGCGTTCCTGGCGCTGCGCACCCCGCTGATCCTGCTCGCCCTGCCGACGCTGGGCTGGCGCTTCTGGTCCACTAACCCGTTCTACTGGGGGACGGGCTTCCACTACGGCGCCGTCCTGATGCCGATCGTCTTCCTCGCCTTCGTCGACGCTCTGGTCCGGCTTCGGCTTCGGCTCCGGTTCCGGGCCCGGCACGGACTGCGGTGGTGGACGGTCCGCGGTTCCGTGGCCGTCGGGCTCGCCGCGACGGCCGCCGCCCTGCCCGCCCAGCCCCTCGCGGAACTGGCCCGCCCCGCCACCTGGCAGCGTGACGCGACCGTCGACGCGGTGAGCGCGCTGCTGCGCCGGATCCCGGACGGTGCCGAGGTGGCCGCCGCCAACGGCTTCGCGGCCCAACTCACCGGTCGTACCCGGGTCTACCTCTTCCCCCGCTACCCGGGCGGCCCCGGCGCGCGGCCCGACTGGGTGGTGGCGGCCGACCAGCCGCGCGACGGGCTCCTCCCCGCCCGCGACGAGGTCGAAGCCCTCCGTGCTCTCCCCGCCGCCGGCTACCGCCCCGTCGCGAGCGCCGCCGGCATCACGGTCTACCGGCTCACCGACCCTGCGGGCTGACCCGGGGCGGCGGTGGGACGACGGGGGGCATGGTGACAACTCGGCGCCAACGTGCGGTGGTTGCGCCGACGCGCGCGGGGCCCGCCACGTGCGGGGTGGCCCTGCGCGCGTCGGAGGGGCGACAGGACAGCGGGGCGGAGGGACGACAGGACAGCGGGGCGGAGGGGCGACAGGTCGGCCTGGTGTCAGCTGAAGGTGGCGTCGGCGGTCAGCGTCGAGTGGGCGATGTCCTGGCCGGTTCCGAGCAGGACGTCGACGCAGTTGTCCACGATCGGCTGGTCGCTGGTGACGTCCACGAGCGCGGACAGCTTCTCCCCGGCCAGGCGGGTGGAGGAGCCGGTGACGGTGCCGGTGAGGGTCCCGGCCCCGTCGACCTCGACGATGGCGATGTCGGTGATGGTGCTGCTCGCCTGCGTGCCGTTCTTCAGGTTCCAGGTGAAGGTCGCCGAGGAGCCCGGCGCCAGTGCCGGGGGCGTCACCGGGCTGCAACTGATCGCGTCGAACCTGAGCGTCGCGGTGACGGTGCCGCCCGTCACGGCCGTCGGGCCGTCCAGTGAGTCCTCGCAACCGCTCGCCGTCCCGCCGATCGCCACGGTGGTGGCCTTCGGGCCGGCCGAGAGCGGCGGGCTGAAGCTGACGGCGGCGTTCACGGTGCAGTTCAAGGTTTCCGCGGCGGCCGTCGGGGCGGCGTCGGCGACAGGTGTCACGCCGGTGCACAGGGCGGCGAGAACGGCGGACACGGTCACGGCGCTTCGGCGTACGGACACGTGGATTCCCTTTCTTTCGTCGGACCGGGGGTGAGGCCCTGGCTCTCGGAGCGCGGTGGGGCGGGCCGAAGGGTGACAGTGGCACGGCGCGAGGAATTCCGGCCGTCGCCATCCCGGGGATCCCGCCGATACGCCTCGAATGGTCCAGCACTGCGGTCCGGCCCTCCGCTGAGGGCGCGCGGCACTCGTCAGGCCACGGGGTCGAGGGCCTGCACGGCCGCCGGCTGTGCCGTGGCCCCGGCGCCCTCGGCCTGCGCGCCCCAGCGGCGGGCCAGGATGGCGCAGACCATCAGTTGCAGCTGGTGGAAGAGCATCAGCGGCAGCACCATCAGCCCGGCCGCCGGGCCCGGGAAGAGGACGGCGGCCATCGGGACGCCGCTGGCCAGGCTCTTCTTGGAGCCGCAGAAGACGATCGCGACCACGTCGCCCCGGTCGAACCCGAGCCGGCGGCCGACCAGCAGCGTCGCGGTCAGGACCAGCCCCAGCAGCGCCGCCTCCACCCCCAGCAGTGCCGCCAGCCGGGGCAGGGAGAGGGCGCTCCACACCCCGCCCACCACGGCGGCGCTGAAGGCGCTGTAGACGACCAGCAGGATCGAGCCGCGGTCGACCAGGCCGAGGACGGCGCGGTGGCGGGCCATCCAGGCGGCGATCCAGGGGCGCAGCACCTGGCCGGCGGCGAAGGGGAGGAGGAGATGCTCGGCGATCTCCAGCACGGTGCCCGGCGAGACGCCGCCCTCGGTGTGCAGGAGCACGGCGGCGAGCAGCGGGGTCAGGACGATGCCGAAGAGGCTGGAGAAGGTCGCGCTGCAGACCGCCGCGGCCGTGTTGCCGCGGGCGATGGAGGTGAAGGCGATCGAGGACTGCACGGTGGAGGGCAGCAGGGTCAGGAACAGCAGGCCCGGGTAGAGCTGCGGCGACAGCACCGTCGGCACCAGCAGGTGGGCGGCCACCCCGAGCAGGGGGAAGAGGCCGAAGGTGACCGCGAGCACGGTGCCGTGCAGCCGCCACTGCTTGAGCCCCTCCCAGGCCTCGCGGGCGGAGAGCCGGGCGCCGTAGAGGAAGAACAGGACGGCGACCGCGCCGGTGGCGGCGTCCGAGAAGGCCGGTGCGGCGGCGCCGCGGGCGGGGAGCAGGGCGGCCACTGCCACGGTGCCCAGCAGGGCGGCGATGAACGGGTCGACCCGGAGGCGGGCGGGGCGCCGGGGCAGGTGGGAGCGGAGCGGGCGGTTCGGGCGAGGCATGGTTCTCCGCGGTGGCGGTTCGGGTGGGACGGCCCCAGCCTGCCGCCCGCCGGGGTGATTGTGAATCCCGCTGGCGGCACTCACTGTCATCATGATCTGTGATATCAGCGGATAGAATGGCTGGATGTTCGATCCGGTGCAGTTGAGGTCCTTCCTCGCGGTGGCCCAGACCGGCGGCTTCACCCGGGCCGCCCAGCGGCTGGGGCTGCGGCAGTCGACGGTCAGCCAGCACGTGCGGCGGCTGGAGACGGCCGCCGACCGGCAGCTCTTCCTGCGTGACACCCACTCCGTACAGCTCACCAGCGAGGGCGAGGCCATGCTCGGCTTCGCCCGGACGATCCTGGAGGCGCACGAGCAGGCGCTCGGCTACTTCGCGCAGACGCAGGTGCGCGGGCGGGTGCGGTTCGGCGCCTCGGAGGACTTCGTCCACACCGAGCTGCCGCAGATCCTGCGGAGCTTCCGGCGGAGCAACCCCCAGGTCGACCTCGAACTCACCGTCGGCCTCAGCGCCGTGCTCTACGAGCAGCTGGCCGACGGACGGCTCGACCTGGTGCTCGGCAAGCGCCCTCCCGGCGGTGGCTCGCAGGGCCAACTGGTGTGGCAGGACAAGCTGGTGTGGATCGCTGCGGAGGATTTCCGGACGGACCCGGCGGAGCCGCTGCCGCTGATCGTCTACCCGCCGCCCAGCTTCATCCGGGTCCGCGCCCTGGAGGCCTGCGAGCGCGACGGGCGGCCTTGGCGGATCGCCTGCACCAGCACCAGCCTCTCCGGGGTCCGGGCCGCCGCGCTGGCCGGCCTCGGGGTGGTGCCGCACGCCCGCAGCCTGATCCCGTCAGGCCTGCGGGTGCTGCCCGACCAGCCGGGCCTGCCCAGCCTCGGCACCACCGAGTTCGCCCTCACCACGGGGCGCACCACGGCGCGCGGCCCGGCCCGGGTGCTGGCCCAGGCCGTCCTCGCGGACGCGTTCCGCCTGCAACGCGCACCGGAGCGGGCGGAGCCGTGACGGGGGGCGACGGCCGGGGGTCGCCCCGGCCGTGGGCGAGCGCGCGGCAGCGGCGAGGCGGCGTGTCGGCGGGTTCCTACCGTCGATGGTGACAGAGAGTCAAGGGCGGTGGCCCGAGGCTGACTTCACGCCGCCCCGCCGTTGAACCCGGCGGTTCCCCGGTCGCGTTACGAAGGCTATAGCAGCCGGCTGACGCGGACAGGGAAAGGTCGGGAAAGATGCGATTTGGCGACATGCTGCACGGACACCGGAAGCACCGGGGCCTGACCCAGCAGCAACTGGCCGACCTCGCCACGCTGAGTGTTCGCGCGGTGCGCAACCTGGAACGGGGCGGGGCGCTGCGGCCCCGGCGGGAGACGGTGCGGCTGCTCGTGGACGTGCTGCGGCTGGACGCCGACCAGCGGGCGCAGTTCGAGTCGGCGGCGTTCTCCGAGGCGCCGGGCGGGGCGGCCCGTGATCGCGGCCCCGGCTTGCGGGTGCCCGGGGCGCGCGTTTGAGTGGGAAGGTACCGGCGGAATCGGGGGCGAGGAGGCGCCATGTCGCACCACAAGTCCAACAAGGACGTCGAAGGCGACCCGGACAGCGGGCACGGGCGCGGTCTGCCCCGGCGGCCCGACGAGGAGGAGCTCGACGAGCGCACCGAGGAGGACCGCGAGGAGGTGGGCCTGCCCCCGGACCCGGACCCGGACTCGGACGACCGGCCCGAGCAGAGCCGGCGGTAGGGGGCGGGGCTGGGGCCGAGCTCGGCCGGAGCCGCGCTACGGGCCGGTGGGGTCGCCCGCGCCCCCGGTCCTGGTCGGCCGGGTGTGGACCTTGGCGACGCAGGCCGGGAGGGCGGCGGCGTGGTCGTGGTCCCGGGCCCGGTACGCGCTGGGGGTCTCGCCCACCA
The DNA here is from genome assembly GCF_044760075.1 of Kitasatospora sp. NPDC098663. NCBI lineage: Bacteria > Bacillati > Actinomycetota > Actinomycetes > Kitasatosporales > Streptomycetaceae > Kitasatospora > Kitasatospora sp. NPDC098663. The sequence continues at coordinate 20,078 of NZ_JBIWAP010000030.1, forward strand.
GCTGGGTGAACCGCGAGCTGAACGAGCCCAGCGAGGTGCAGCCGACCGCCATGCAGACCTCTGTCACGCTCAGGTCGCCGCGCCGCAGCAGCGCCTTGGCCCGCTCGATCCGGCGGGTCATGAGGTAGCCGTAGGGGGTCTCGCCGAAGGCGGCGCGGAAGCTGCGGGAGAAGTGGCCCGGCGACATCAGTGCGGTGTGCGCCAGCGCCGGCACGTCCAGTGGCTGGGAGTAGTCGCGGTCCATCCGGTCGCGGGCCCGCCGCAGCCGGACGAGGTCGGGTAGGGGGACTCGGGACGCCTGGGGCACGTGCGCCACGCTACCCGCCCGGTCCGACAGGGGCGCGCGCAGGCGTGCGCCGGCCGCCGCCCCGGGCTGCCGCGTCCACGCCCGCGCCCCACCCGCGCTCCACCCGCTTCCGCGTGCCCGTCCCCGGCCCTGCGCCCCCGTCCCGCCCCAGCGCGCTGCGCCCCGCCTCCGCACCCCACCGCCCCGTCCGGACGAATTCAGGTCGAAGGCGGTGTTTTCGAGCAGGGTGGTTGGTATCGGATGAGCAGGCCCCGATTCGAACTGGTGATGGAGCGGGCGTGTCGCTCTTGTCACGCATGCACATGAAGTTTCGTCAATTCCCTTGCGGAGAACTTAGATTGCCGATCTGCTGATGACTCCTGATCGGCCAGGGTGTGATAACCCGTCGATGATGAGAGCGGGACATTGGGACGAACGAGTCAGCGAACAAGGTGCGCCGCGCAGGTCGCGGCGCTGACGGTGGGACTGTCCGCCACGGCGCTGGTGACGGCGCCGGCGGCCTTTCCACAGCCCGGCGACGGGACGGTGACCGTCCGGGTGATCCGGGCGGTGGACACCAGTGGAGTGTGGACACCGGCCCTGGAGCCAGGGCTCGCGGGCGTGAAAGTGACGCTCACGGATGACGCCGGGCTGGCGATCGACGGGGTGACGGCCGCCGACGGGACGGTCACCCTGGCCCCGGCGGCGGCCAAGCCGACCGGGGGCAAGTACCGGGTGCAGGTGGTGAATCCGAAGCCCGGGGTGCTGTTCCCGGCGTTCGCCTCGCGGCAGGGGCTGGACGGCGCGCCGACCCAGCTGAGCAGCAACGAGGAGTTCGTCGACCTCTCGGGCGGCAAGAACGTGGCGTACACCACCGGGCTCTGGAACCCCGGTGACTACTGCCAGAAGAACGCGCCGCTGGTCGCGGCCTGCCAGCCGATGGACCGCGAGGGCGGGGTCCAGCGCACGCTGGTCTCCTTCCCGTACAGCGCGCGCGGCCAGGACGGTGAGGGCGTGACCGCCACGAACCTCGCCACCAACGCCGATACCGGCACGCTGTACGGCATCGCCTGGAACAAGGCCGACCGGCGGTTGTTCTCCTCGGCGGTGGCCAAGCGCACCACCGACTACGGCCCGGGCGGTGCCGGGGCGGTCTACGTCACCGACATCGCGCAGAAGAAGACGACGCTGTTCACCACCGTTCCGAACGCGGGCTCGACGGCCCACGGCGGCGGCACCGACGACGCCTTCCTCGACACGCCGGGCAAGGAGAGCCTCGGCGGCATCAAGATCACCGACGACGGCAAGGACCTGTTCGTCGTCAACCTCAACGACCGCAGGCTCTACCGCTACAACGCCACCCTGCCGGCCGCCGGGAGCCCGACGGCCTCCTACCCGATCCCCGACCCGGGCTGCCCGGCGGCGGGGGACTGGCGTCCGTTCGGCCTCGGCCTCCAGGACGGCACCGGCTACCTCGGCGGAGTGTGCTCCGGCGAGTCCACCGGCAAGCTCACCGACCTGCGCGCGGTGGTCCTGCCCTTCGACCTCGCCACCGGCGTGTTCGGCAAGCCGGTGCTGGACCAGCCGCTGGACTACCCGCGCCAGTCCACCGTCGGCGGGGGTCCGTGCGACGGCGCGGGCTGGTTCCCGTGGACGAGCACCTACCCGACCACGCAGAACGGCCGCCCGTGCGGCAACGCCACCATCGCCAACCCCGAGCCCGAGCTGGGCGAGATCACGTTCGAGACCGACGGCTCGATGCTGCTGGCCTTCCGCGACCGCTTCGGCGACCGCGCGCCGGGCGCCCCGGCGCCGGGCTCCGTCGCCGTCGTCATGTCCGGCGGTGACCTGAACAAGGCCTGCCGGGCGAACGGCACGTACGTGATGGACACCAACAACGGGTGCGGGCTCGCTCCCCGGGGCACCCGGTTCTTCGACACGAGCTGGGGCGGCCACCGCAACACGGCGTTCGCCGGCATGGCGCTCTCCAAGGTCGAGAGCACCGTCGCGGTCTCCGCCTTCGACCCCAACCACACCGCCTTCGGGTACGGCACGTCGTTCCTCCAGCGGGCGAACGGCCAGCAGGACCCGCAGTTCGGCTTCCGGCTCAACCCGGCCGGGACGGTCGCGCCGTTCGGCAAGGGCGCCTCGATGGGCGACCTGGAGGTGCTCTGCGACCAGGCGCCGCTGCAGATCGGCAACCGGGTCTGGTACGACCCCGAGCGCAAGGGCATCCAGAACCCGGGCCAGCGCCCCGTCGAGGGCGCGACCGTCCACCTCTACGACGAGTCGGGCAAGCTGGTCGGCACGACGAAGACGACGAAGCGCGGCGAGTACTACTTCGACGACTCGAACGTCACCGGCGGCCTCAAGCCGAGGACCAAGTACACGATCCGGCTCGACAACCCGGCGGACTACGCCAAGGGCGGGCCGCTCTACCAGTGGGTGCCCACCGACGCGGACGTCGGCGACAACCACTTCATCGATTCCAAGGGCCTGGTGCCGCCCGGTACGAAGTTCCCCGAGCGGGCGCTGACCACCGGCGGGCCGGGCGAGAACGACCACACCTTCGACTTCGGGTTCCGGCAGCAGGAGGGCGCGCTGCGCCTGGTCAAGCACGACCAGGACGGCAAGCCGCTGGCGGGGGCGAAGTTCCAGCTGTGGCACGACACCAACGGCACCGACGGGTTGCAGACCGGCGGTGACAAGCCCGACACGGCGGTGGGCGGCCCCTGCACGACCGGCGCCGACGGCCTCTGCCAGGGTGCCGGGGTGCCGGGGACGTACTACTGGCAGGAGCTCAGCCCGCCCGACGGCTACGCGGCTCCGGACACCACCGTGTTCGGCCCGCTGGCGCTGACCTCCGACAACCTCGCGGACGGTGTCTCGGTGACGGCGGTCAACCGGCTGCTGCCCACCCCGACGCCCACCCCGACGCCGACCCCGACGCCGACCAACTCGCCGAGCCCGACGAGTTCGCCGAGCACGCCGCCGGGGCCGACGGAGTCGCCGAGCCCGTCGACGGCGAACCCGCTGCCCCCGCCCGGGGGACAGCTGCCCAGCACCGGCGCCAGCGCCATGGTGCCGCTGGGGATCGTCGGCGGCGCGGTGCTGGTGGCGTCCGGCGGTGCGCTGGTCCTCGTCGCCCGTAAGCGCAGGGCGCGGCACCAGTAGGAAGCGGTGAGGAGGGGCGGGCCCGTGGCGCGATTCATGCCACGGGCCCGCCCGCCGCTCGTTCGCACGACGGCGACGACAGGCACGACGGCGACGACAGGCACGACGGCGACGACAGGCACGACGGCGATGGCAAGCACGCCGGCGACGACAAGCATGACGGTGATGACAAGGAGGAGGGCTGCCAGATGGCCCGCAGGAAGATCGGGAAGAGGGCACGGCTGCGCCTGCTCGTCGGGGTGGTCGGCGCGATGGTGGTCGCCGGGGCCACGGTCCTCGGGGTGACGGCCTGGGGCGAACCGGAGGAACGGGCGGTGACCATGGACGAGGCGTCCCGGCTGGCGCTGTCCCGGCTGACGCTGTACCAGGCCAGCCCGGCGGCGGTGGCGCTCACCGCGGCGGAGGGCGGCGGCGTGCAGATCCGGGTGGAGGGGGTGGTGGACTACCGCACCCGCCGGGGAGTGGGCCGCTACCAGGTCTCCGGGGCCTCGGGCCAGCTCGACCACGGCCTGATCATCTGGGACGGCGACGGCCTCGGGCTGGCCCCGGAGCCGGCCGGCTCCGGCCCCGCCTGGGAGCAGGCGGAGCACATCCCCCGCTCCGGCTGGTCGCCGCGCTCCTACACGGCGGACCCGCTGGACGCCGGGCTCGGCCTGCTGGTCCGCCTCGGCGCCGACCGGCCGGACAACCCGCTGCTGCTCGCCCAGTCCGGGGCGCGCCTGCTCGGCCGGGACCGCATCGACGGCCGCGACTACGACCGCTTCTCGGGCCCGCGCGCCCAGGGCGCCGCCCCGGACGGCGGGCCGTCGCCGCTGACCTACTGGGTCGACGGCGCCGGCTCGCTGCGCCGGGTCACCATGCGGATGACCGGCCTGGGCACCCCGACGACCGTCGACCTCACCGGGCGGCAGGACGGCGTGCGGATGCCGGAGGCGCCGTGGGCCGCCGGGTGAGGCCCCGGGGCCGCCGTTGCCGCGGCTCGCCGGGGCCCGGGCTCACCGGGGTTGCGGCACGGCGGCGGTGTCCGTGGGCAGGGCGTAGCGGTCCGGGTCGACGGGCCCCGGAAGGTCCGTCGCCGGCCGGCCCGGCGCGGCCGGGTCGGGCAGGGAGGGCTGCGCGGCCGGGGCCCGCACCTGGTGGAACGGCACGCCGGGCGGCGCCATGACGGTGGCGGGCCGGCCGCCGGGGAGCGGGCCGCGGCCCTGCGCCCCGCACGCCGCCAGGCCCTCCAACCCGTCCGGGCTCTGGGTGTCGGGCGTGTTGCCGGCGAAGCAGTTGCCGGGGTCGGTGGAGGCCAGCACGAGGTCGACGCCGTTGCCCGTGGCGCGGTTGCCCTCGACGCGGTTGCCGCTCGCCGGGTGCCCGGGCGGGTCGGTGACGATGACCCCGGCGGCGCGGTTCCCCTGGACGAGGTTGCGCAGCACCTGGTTCGCGGTGCCGCCGCCGATCCCGAGGCCGATGCCGAAGCCGCCGTCCGCCTGCTCCGGGGTGTCGGCGGCGTTGTTGTCGGCGATCACGTTCCCGGCGATCACCGCGCCGTGCTGCGGGGCGAGGGACTCCAGGTCGTTGGAGTTCACCGTCACGCCGACCCGGTTGCCGACCACCCGGTTGCCGAGGATGCTGAGCCCGTCGGAGGCGTTGGTCAGCTCGATGCCGACCGCGTTGCGCTCCACGGTGTTGCCGTGCACGAGGGTGTCGCAGGGCTTGCACTGGCCGACGTAGATCCCGGAGTCGGCCTGCCCGGAGGCGTAGGAGTCCTCGATCACGCCGCCGCGCGCGTCGAAGGCGTAGATGCCGTACAGACCGTTGTCGTACGCCGTCACCCGGGAGGCCCGGAAGCCCTGGACGGGCGGGAAGCGGCCGGTGTCCAGCGGGTCGTACGCGGAGCCGCCGGCGCCGTGCCGCTGCAGGTGCTCGTCGGTGACGCCGGTGAACAGGACGCCGTTGGCGAGGTAGCCGTGCACGGTGAGGTTCTCCACCACCGAGCCGGCGCCGGTGACGGTGATGCCGTTGACGAGCCGCACCCCGCCGTCGAGGACGACGCCGTTGCGGTCCGTCCCGCGCAGGACGATGCGCGGCTTGGTGATCCGGACGCTCTCCGGGTACACGCCCGGGTGGACCAGCACCGTGTCGCCCTCGCGCGCGACGTCCACGGCCTGCTGCACGGTCGGGAAGTCCTCCGGGACCTGGACGACCGTACCGGCCGGATGGCGCGCCTCGTCGGAGGAGGAGCCCGATGCCGCGCAGCCGGCCAGCGCGAGGGTGGCGGCGAACAGGGCCGCGGGCAGCCGTCGCAGCGGTCTCGTCGCTCGTGCAGGTGAGGGCCGGTGAGTGAGTTGACGCATCATCAGGATTTGCATGAGAGGTGTTCTATCGTCTCCAATGTCGCCCATGCATGCCGAAACCGGAAAAGTGCGGAAACAGACGGAAGCCGCCGGACCCGGTGTCGAGCGGAGGGCGCTGCTCGCGGCCGGAGCGGTGCTCGCCGCCGGACTCGGCGCCGGCGTCCAGGCGTTGGCGCACGGCGGCCACGAAGGCGCGGCGCCGCACCCGGCGGCCCCGCCACCCGGCCCGGCACCCCTCTTCCACGGCCCCCGCCAGGCCGGCGTGACCACACCGCCGCAACCCGCCACCCAGCTGCTGGCCTTCGACCTCGCACCCGCGACCACCGCCGGCGGCCGGGACGCCCTGCGCGGCCTGCTCGCGGACCTCACCCGGCTGCTGGCCGACGCGACCGCCGGGACCTCGCCGGACCTGCGGCTCCAGGGCGCCGAACCGGCCCGGCTCACCAGCCTGGTGGGCGTCGGCCCCGACCTCGCCGCCCGGCTCGGCCTGAACGTCCCGACCGCGCTCGCCGACCTGCCGGCCTTCGCCGGCGACCGCCTCGACCCGGCGCGCGGCGGCGGCGACGTCCTCCTCCAACTCTGCGGCGCCGACCGCTGGACGCTGACCGTCGTCGCCGAACTCGCCACCGCCGCCGCCCGCGCCGCCGGGGCCGCGCCCCGCTGGACCCAGTCCGGCTTCCTGCCCGCCACCGCCCCGGGCACCACCGCCCGCAACCTGTTCGGCTTCAAGGACGGCACCGCCAACCCCGACGAGCCGACCGCCCGGCAGTGGGTCTGGGGCCCGGCGGGGGCGCACGAGAACGGCACCGTCCTGGTCTACCGGCGGATCCGGATGGACGTCGCCGCCTTCGCGGCCCTCCCCGCGGACCGGCGCGACCTGGTCATCGGCCGCCGCGCGGGCGACGGCGCCCCGCTCACCGGCAGCGCCGAACACGACGAACCGGACGTCTACGCCAAGAACCCGGACGGCTCCTACGTCATCCCCGCCACCGCCCACGTCCGGCTCAGCAGCCCCCGCCTCGACGGCGGCGCGCGCATGCTCCGCCGCGGCTACAGCTACGACGACGGCCCGGACGACCGCGGCCTGCTCTTCTGCGCCTTCATGCGCGACCCCGCCCAGTTCACCCGCGTCCAGACCCGCCTCGCCACCCGCGACGCCCTCAACCCGTTCCTCCAGCACCAGGCCTCCGCCGTCGCCTACGTCCTGCCCGGCGCCCCCGAGGGCGCCACCCTGGGCGAGCAGCTCTGGGGTTGACGGGGGGCAGGGGGCTTGCCCGCGACGGCCCGAAGCCGTCGCGGGCTGCTCGCCGCGGGCGGCCCGGCGCCCCCGGCTACCAGGTGACCGGCAGCTGGGCGGGGCTGCGGGTGGTGGTGCCGAGTTGCCAGGTGAGCCGGTCGATGGGGGTGGTGAGGCGCAGGCCCGGGAGGGCGGTGGCGAGGCGGCGGAGGGATTCGCGCATCTCCAGGCGCATCCGCCAGGCGCCGAGGCAGTAGTGGGGGCCGGCGCTGAAGGCGAGGGTCGGGGCGGGCAGGGGGTGGTCGAGGCCCGCGTCGAGGCCGTCGGGGAAGACGGCGGTGTCGCGGTTGGCGCTGCCGAGGCTGACGGCGAGGACGGCGCCGGCGGGGATCCGGACGCCGCCGAGGTCGACCGGTTCGGTGGCGCGCCGGGTGGTGGCCTCGTCGTCGCCGAGCGGGATGAAGTGGAGGAGGCGTTCGGTGACGCGTTCGGTGGTGTCGGGATCGGCGAGGCGGGGCCAGTGCTCGGGGCGTTCGCCGAGCAGGTAGACGAGGGCGTTGCCGAGGGCGCCGGTGACGCTCTCGTTGCCGCTGGCGGTGAGCCCGCAGACCAGGTAGACGAGTGACTCCTCGGGGACGCCGCCGTCCTGGTCGGCGGCCTGGACGAGGCGGCTGACCAGGTCCTCGCCAGGGTGGTGGCGGCGGCGGGCGATCAACTCGCCGGTGTAGGCGGCGTATTCGGCGAGCGCCTCGGCCGGGTCCAGGGCGCCGTCCGCCGCGTCGCCGCTGTCGTCCGGGGTGCCGTCGGCGAGGATCGCCCTGGTCCAGCGGCGGAGCCGTTGCTCGTCGAGGTGGTCCGGTCCGTCGCCGTCGAGCCCCATCAGGCGGCTGGTGACGGCGAAGGGCACCGGCCGGGTGAAGGCGGTGACCAGGTCGGCGGGGGTGCCGCCGGCCGCGAGGACGTCGACGGCCTGCTGGACGCTCTCCGCGACCCAGGGCTGCCAGCCGGCGATGGCGCGTGCGGTGAAGGCCCGTTGGACGGTGCTGCGCAGCCGGCGGTGTTCCGGCCCGTCCTGGTTGAACATCGACGCCGGGTTGCTGGAGACGTCGGCGCCGCCGCCGGGGGTGCCGACGGCGGCCAGGTCGTCGCGGGTGAAGCGGGGGTCGGTGAGGGTCTGGCGGACGTCGTGGTAGCGGGTGACCAGCCAGGCGGGGGTGCCGTCGGGGAGGGTGGTGGGGTGGGGCGCCTGGGCGGGGGTGACGGGGAGTCGGTGCAACGGGGGGAGGGCGGGTGCGGCGGTGGACATGGGTCCCCTCGGGGTCGGTGGTCCGGCGCGGGATGAGAATCCAACTGTCTTATTTACGTAGATCGTTGGATTCCGCTGCTGCTTGTCCCGTTGGTCCCGATGGTAGCGATTTCACCTCCCCCGGTCAGGGTTTCACCTGGCCCGTCAGCCCGTCAGCCCGTCAGCCCGTCAGCCCGTCAGCGGGCCGGTCCGTCAGTCGGCCGGCCCGATGTCGCGCGGGCGGGTGGGGGCGCCCCCGACGGCCCTGCCGTCGGGGGCGTTCGGTGTACGGGGCCTAGCCGAGGCGGCCGACCAGGTCGTAGCCGGCCTCGTCTATGGCGGCGGCGACGGCCTCGTCGGCGAGCGACACGGTGCTGTCGACGGTGACCTTGCCGGTGGCGAGGTCCACGGCGACGTCGGTGACGCCGTCGATCTTCCGCAGTTCGGCGGTCACCGAGGTGACGCAGTGGCCGCAGGTCATGCCCTTGACCTGGAAGTCGGCCCGCCCGGCGGTCCCGGTGGCGGGGGTCTCGGTGGCGCCGGTGCCGCAGGAGCCGCAGCAGGAGGCGGTGGTCTCGGCAGTGGTCCCGGTGGCGGGGGACTCGACGGTGACGGCGGTCTCGGACATGGGGGTGCTCCTGTCATCAGTGCCGGGCGCCGGCCGCGGGTGCGGTCGGCCGCTTCGCCTGGAGAACGTACCATACCCCCCAGGGGTAATTGAGGGCGTCGCCTGCGACGGCCGCGAACGGGCTCCAGCAATCGTCAACCGATCCTTGTGGCACTCTCGTTGCGCCCTTTCGGCAGGGTGGGAGCGGCCGCCCGCATCCCGGCGGCCGGCGCCGGCAGGCGGCCGACCCCAGCACCCGAGGTGACACCCCATGGACCACACCACCCGACCCGGAGCGCGCGGCCCGCGCGGACTGCGCGAGATCCTGGCGGCCGGCGAGCGGACGTACTCCTTCGAGTTCTTCCCGGCCAAGGACGACGCCGGCGAGCGCGCCCTGTGGGCCGCGATCCGGCGGGTGGAGGCGGTCGCGCCGACCTTCGTCTCCGTCACCTACGGCGCCGGCGGCTCCTCGCGTGACCGCACCATCGAGACCACCGAGCGGATCGCCGCCCAGACCACGCTGCGGCCGGTGGCCCACCTGACCGCCGTCGGCCACTCCACCGCCGAGCTCCAGGCCGTCCTGCGCCGCTACGCGGACGTCGGGATCCGCGACGTCCTCGCCCTGCGCGGCGACCCGCCCGGCAACCCGAACGGCGTCTGGCAGCCGCACCCCCGCGGCCTGCGGCACGCCGCCGAACTGGTCGAACTGGTCAAGGGCTGCGGCGCGTTCACGGTCGGGGTGGCGGCCTTCCCGGAGCGCCACCCGCGCTCGGCGGACTGGGCGGACGACATCCGGCACTTCGTCGCCAAGTGCCGGGCGGGCGCCGACTACGCCGTCACCCAGATGTTCTTCGACGTCGAGCACTACCTGCGGCTGCGCGACCGGCTCGCCGGGGCCGGCTGCGACACCCCGGTCATCCCGGAGATCATGCCGGCCACCGACGTCCGCCAGATCGCCCGCTTCGCCGAACTCAGCGGCGCCACCTTCCCGGCGGGCCTGGCCACACGGCTGGAGGCGGCCCGCGGCGACCGGCCGGCCGCGCACCACATCGGCGTCGACCACGCCACCCGGATGGCCGAGCGTCTGCTCCGCGAGGGTGCGCCCGGCCTGCACTTCATCACGCTGAACCGCTCCACCGCGGCCCTGGAGATCCACCGCAACCTCGGGCTGGACCGGGCGGCACAGTCCTCGGCCCCGCCGGCGGCGGCCTGACGGGGGAGCGCCGGGCCCCCGGCGAGGTGCGAGGGGTGATACCCGGTACGGGTATATGGTGCTCGGCGCTGGCGAACCCGGGGCACCAGGGAAGGCGGACCCACCATGCACGCGATCCTGCACGCGCTGTCCATCGCCGGATCGATGACCTGGGAGATCACCTGGGCGCTGATCCTCGGCTTCCTGCTCTCCGCCGTCGTCCAGGCCGTCGTCCGCAAGTCCACCGTCGTCCGGCTGCTCGGCGACGACCGCCCCCGCACCCTCGGCGTCGCCGCGCTCCTCGGCGCGGCCTCCTCCTCCTGCTCGTACGCGGCCGTGGCCCTCGCCCGCTCGCTGTTCCGCAAGGGCGCGGACTTCACCGCCGCGATGGCCTTCGAGATCGCCTCGACCAACCTGGTCGTCGAACTCGGCATCATCCTGGCCCTGTTGCTCGGCTGGCAGTTCACGGCGGCCGAGTTCGTCGGCGGGCCGGTGATGATCCTCGTCCTCGCCCTGCTCTTCCGGCTGCTGCTGCGTGACCGGCTGCTGCGCGAGGCCCGCGCCCAGGCCGAACGCGGCCTGGCCGGCTCGATGGAGGGCCACGCGGCGATGGACATGTCCGTCGCCGGGGAGGGCTCCTTCGTCCGGCGGCTGCTGTCCCGGCAGGGCGTCACGGCCGTGTCGCACGTGTTCGTGATGGAGTGGGCGGCCATCCTCAAGGACCTCGTCCTCGGGCTGCTCATCGCCGGTGCCATCGCCGCCTGGGTGCCGGACTCCTTCTGGCAGGCCTTCTTCTTCGCCGACCACCCGCTCGCCGGGCGGCTGTGGGGTCCGCTGCTCGGCCCGGTGGTGGCGATGGCGTCCTTCGTCTGCTCGATCGGCAACGTGCCGCTCGCGGTGGTGCTGTGGAAGGGCGGGATCAGCTTCGGCGGGGTCGTCGCGTTCATCTTCGCGGACCTGCTGATCCTGCCGATCCTCAACATCTACCGGAAGTACTACGGCCGCCGGACGGCCCTGTTCCTGCTCGGCACCTTCTACGCGGCGATGGTGGTGGCCGGCTACACCGTCGAGTTCCTCTTCGGCGCGCTCGGCCTGGTCCCCGACCAGCGCGAGGCCGAGATCCCGATGGCGGGCATCGAGTGGAACTACACCACCTGGCTGAACATCGCCTTCCTGCTCCTCGCCGCCGCCCTGCTCGCCCGCTTCCTGCGCACCGGCGGCCGCGCCATGCTCCGGATGATGGGCGGCGAGCCCGCGGCCGGGGACGGGCACCGGCACGACCTGCGCTGACGCCCGGCGGTGGGTACCTCCCGGGGGTTTCGGGCGGGGCGGATCGCCGATCCGGAAGATACCCAGTGGGGGTATCTGCTTGTTCTGGTTACCCCTGGGGGGTATAAAGGAACTCGACGCCGACCGATACCCCCCTAGGGTATGAAGGCCGGACCGGGGACGCTCAGTACGTCCCCGGAACGACGACTGTCACGAGGAGCAACGATGACCACCCAGGCACCCGCCTCCACGGAGGTGGAACTCTCGATCGGCGGCATGACCTGCGCCTCGTGCGCGGCCCGCATCGAGAAGAAGCTGAACCGCATGGACGGCGTCTCGGCGAGCGTCAACTACGCCACCGAGAAGGCGAAGGTCGCCTTCCCCGCGGGCGTCGACGTCGCCGACCTGATCGCCACCGTCGAGGCCACCGGCTACAGCGCCGCGCTGCCGAAGCCGCCGGCCGCCGAAGGCCCGGCCGGGCAGGCCGAGTCGGCCGACGAACTCGCCCCGCTGCGCCAGCGGCTGGTCACGGCGGTGGCGCTCGCGCTGCCGGTGATCGCGATGGCGATGGTCCCGGCCCTGCAGTTCGACAACTGGCAGTGGCTGTCGCTGGTGCTGGCCGCGCCGGTGGTCACCTACGCCGCCTGGCCGTTCCACCGCGCCGCCTGGACCAACCTCAGGCACGGCGCCGCGACCATGGACACCCTGGTCTCGCTCGGCACCGGCGCCGCGTTCCTCTGGTCCCTGTGGGCGCTGTTCCTCGGCGACGCCGGGATGCCGGGCATGCGGCACGGCTTCGAGCTGACCATCGCCCGCAGCGACGGCGCGTCGAACATCTACCTGGAGGCGGCGGCCGGCGTCACCGCCTTCATCCTGGCCGGTCGCTACTTCGAGGCCCGCTCCAAGCGCACCGCGGGCGCCGCGCTCCGGGCGCTGCTGGAACTGGGCGCGAAGGACGTCACCGTGCTGCGCGGCGGGGCCGAGGTCCGGATCCCGGTCGGCGGCCTGGCCGTGGGCGACCGGTTCGTGGTCCGGCCGGGCGAGAAGATCGCCACCGACGGCACGGTGGTCGAGGGGGCCTCGGCGGTGGACGCCTCGATGCTCACCGGCGAGTCCGTACCGGTCGAGGTCGGCGTCGGCGACCAGGTCACCGGCGCCACCGTCAACGCCGGCGGCCGGCTGGTCGTCGAGGCCACCCGGATCGGCGCGGACACCCAGCTGTCCCGGATGGCCCGGCTGGTCGAGGACGCGCAGAACGGCAAGGCCGCCGCCCAGCGCCTCGCCGACCGGATCTCCGCCGTCTTCGTCCCGATCGTGATCGTCCTGGCGGTGGCCACCCTCGGCTACTGGCTGGGCACCGGCGAGGGCTGGACCGCGGCCTTCACGGCAGCGGTCGCGGTGCTGATCATCGCCTGCCCGTGCGCCCTGGGCCTGGCCACCCCGACCGCGCTGCTGGTCGGCACCGGCCGCGGCGCCCAGCTGGGCGTCCTGATCAAGGGCCCGGAGGTGCTGGAGTCCACCCGCAAGGTCGACACCATCGTCCTGGACAAGACCGGCACCGTCACCACCGGCCGGATGACCCTGCTCGCCGTACACACCGCCGAGGGCGTCGACGAGGCCGAGGCGCTGCGCCTGGCCGGCGCCCTGGAGCACGCCTCCGAGCACCCGATCGCCCGGGCGATCGCCACCGCCGCCGCCGAGGCCGGTGGACTGCCCGCGGTCGAGGGCTTCGAGAACGTGCCGGGCCTGGGCGTCCAGGGCGTGGTCGACGGCCACGCGGTGGTCGCGGGCCGGGAGGCGCTGCTGAACGACTGGTCGCAGTACCTGCCGGAGGGCCTGGCCGCGGCCAAGCGCGCCGCCGAGGCGGCCGGGCGGACCGCGATCGCGGTGGGCTGGGACGGCGAGGCCCGGGCCGTCCTGGAGGTCGCGGACGCGGTCAGGCCGACCAGCGCCGAGGCGATCGCCCGGCTGCGCGGCCTGGGCCTGACCCCCTTGCTGCTGACCGGCGACAACCGGGCGGTCGCCGAGGCCGTCGCGGCCGAGGTCGGCATCGCCCCGGAACACGTCATCGCCGAGGTCATGCCGCAGGACAAGGTGGCGACCGTCAAGCGGCTCCAGGCCGAGGGCAGGGTCGTGGCGATGGTCGGCGACGGCGTCAACGACGCGGCCGCCCTCGCCCAGGCCGACCTGGGCCTGGCGATGGGCACCGGCACCGACGCCGCGATCGAGGCCGGCGACCTCACCCTGGTCCGCGGCGACCTGCTGGCGGCGGCCGACGCCATCCGGCTCTCCCGCAAGACCCTGGCCACCATCAAGAGCAACCTGTTCTGGGCCTTCGGCTACAACGTCGCCGCCCTGCCGCTGGCCGCAGCCGGGATGCTCAACCCGATGATCGCGGGGGCCGCGATGGCCTTCTCGTCGGTCTTCGTGGTCGGCAACAGCCTGCGGCTGCGCCGCTTCCGCTGAGCCCGTCCATCCTGCTGGACCCACCCGAGCCGCCGGGGCCCCGGACCGCACCAGGTTCCGGGGCCCCGGCGCGTTCCGCTCAGCCCCGTTCAGCCCCGTTCAGCCCCGTTCAGGCCCGCGCAGCCCCGCTCAGCCCTGTTCGGGCAGCGCCACCGCCTGCCACCGGTACGCCGCGTCCTCCTGCCAGCACTGCAACTCGCCCTCCACCACCGCGGCCAGGCACAGCCGCCAGTCCTCGCCCATCGCGAGCGCGACCCGGGTGGCCGGGCGCAGCGTCGGCCGCCACCAGCGCGGCCGCCGGGAGGCGCCGCCGGCCGGCAGCCGCAGCCGGACGCCGCCCGCGCCGGCCAGCGCCACCGTCGGGCCGCCCCGGTGGCCGGCCATCGCGACGCCGAGGGAGGGCTCGCCGTCGCCGATCTCGGGGGCCGGGCCGGCCGCGCCGAGGGTGTGCAGCTGCACGGAGCCGTCCGGGCGCAGCGTGGCGGCCTGCGGGCCGGCGGAGGTGCGGGCCAGCGCCCCGGCGCGCAGGGCGCCGGGCGGCCCCAGCGGGGCGGGGCCCCGCGCCGAGCCAGGTCGCCAGCTCAGCACCCGCTCCCGGTGCTCGACCAGGACCAGCCAGGATCCGGCCCGCTCCTCCAGGGCGGCGAGCACCCGGTCGGCCGGGCAGCCGGGCAGCTCCTGGCCGGTGAGGGTGCGGCCGGGCGCCCAGCGGTAGGAGCGCAGGGCGCCACCGGCCGCCGTCCAGACCGTCATCTCCCCGGCGGAGTCGACCGCACCGGCGAGCCCGCTGACGCCGCGCGCGGCCTCCCACCAGCCGGCCGAGGTGCCGACCCAGAGCGTCCCGCCGCGGTCCTCGGCGCAGACCACCAGTTCGCCCTGGCCGCCGGCCCAGCCGGCCAGCAACTCCCGGACCGGGCCGGGCCCCTGGCCGGCCGGCAGGCGTTGCCCGTGGTGTCCGGGGCCGGCCAGTGCGGTGCCGTCGGCGCCGCCGGTGACCAGCAGCGGCCGGCCGGCCCGGTCGGGCAGGACGGCCAGGCCCGCGGTGCGCGTCACCGGCCGGCGCGAGCGCAGGAGTTCGCGTCCGCGGCCCACCCAGGGGCCGAGCGGGGAGGGGCGGCGGTCCGGTTCGCGGGCGAGCGGTTCGCAGGCCCAACGCGCCAGGTCCTCGCCGTAGCCGGCGGCCAGGAGTTCGGCGCGGGCCTGTTCGGCGGCGAGCCGGTGGTCGAGCCGGCCGTGGTCGGGCAGCAGCAGGGTGCGGGCGAGGGTGCCGACCGCGAACAGGTCCTTGGCGGTGGTGGGGAAGCCGCCGACCTGCTCGGCCTCCGGCGGGACGTGCCCGGGGGTGAACACCGCGACGGTGAGGGTGTGGTCGAGCGGGGCCAGGAAGGTCAGGTCGATCAGCTTGACCTGGTTCTGGGCGTCCACCAGGACGTTGGCGGGGGAGATGTCGCGGTGCACCCAGCGTTTGCGGTGCAGTTCGTCGACGATCCGGCAGAGCCGGGCCAGCACCTCGGCCACCGCCGCCGGGCCGCCGCGCTGGGTGCGGGCCCAGGTGTGCAGCGGCACGCCCTCGACCCAGGGGGAGATCTGGTAGCCGAGCAGCCCGGCGGAGGGCGCGGCGCCGGGCCGGTGCGGGGAGGGGCCGAGCAGGAAGCTGGGCACCACCAGGTCGGTCACGCCCAGGCGGTGGGCGTTGTGCGAGACGTCGTCCCAGCGGCCGAGCCAGCGCCGCACCTCGGAGGGGTCGCGCTCCAGCATGATCTTCGCGGCGACGATTTCCTTGAGCCCGCTGTGGCCGGTCCGCACCGCCCGCCACACCTCGGCCTCGCCGCCCCGGTGGTGGAATTCCAGGAGCTCGTACTGCTCGGGGTCGAACTCCGGCCCGAACCGGAGCCCGGGCACCCAACGCGACTCGGACACGCATCCCCCGACTGGTCCCTGTTGGCCTGTTCGCCCTGACCCGGCCTCGGACCGGTTCCCGCGCGGTGGTTCTCGCACCGCTTCCGCTGCGTCGCCCAGGATAGTGCTCGATTCTGTTCGTCTGTCCGGTGGAGGGCCTATTCTGATGGGCGCCCGAGCAACATCGAAACGGCGTCAAGTCATGTTCACACACCGCGTGTTGATCATCGAGTGGCGTATTTCCAAGCGCAGGGGGACGGTGCATGGTGCAGCTCGCGGTGCTGCTGGTCGTGGTGGCACTGGCCGGTGCGGCAGCCGTCGTACTGGCCCGCCGCCGACGGAGCCTGGACGCCCAGGCCGTGGCCAAGGCGCTGGCCGCGGCCGCCGAACGGCTCGCCGCCGGCAAGGCCCCGCAGGCCCGTCGCCGCTACGCGCGCCTCGCCCAACGGCTCGCCGCCGGCCCCGAGGAACTGCGCCCGCAACGCGGCCTCGCCCTGCTCGGCCAGGCCGAGGCCACCGTCCCCACCGGCGACCGGCAGGCCACCCTCGCCCTGCACCGCGAGGCCTTCCCGCTGCTCGCCGACCCGGCCCGGCAACTGCCCCGGTGGAGCCTGCACCGCCTCGCCGAGGAGCGGATATCCGCCCCCGAGGGCGACCTCGGGCCGCTGCTCGCCTTCCTCCAGGCCACCGCCGGCGGCGCCGAACCCGGCGAGGAGGCCGCGGCCGCCGCCCGCGCCACGGACTGGCTCCAGCGGCGCTGCCGCGAGGGCTCCCCCGAGCAGCGCGAGAGCGCCACCACCCGGTCGCTGGCCGCGCTGCCCGGCCGGGACTGGCCGGTCCTGGCCCGGGCCGCCCTGCTGCGCGGCACCGACCGCGCCGCCGAGGCCGAGACCCTGCTCGCCGCGTCCGCCCCCGGCGGCAGTGGCGAACTCTGGTTCCGCTGGGGCGCCCAGCTGTTCACCCTGCACCGGGACGAACCCGCCGTCGCCGCCTTCGACGAGGCGCTGCGCCGCGGCCCCGGCGAGCCCTCCCCGTGGGGGCGCGGCCCGGCGCTGCGCACCGAGAGCCTGCTCTTCCGGGGCCTGGCCCGGCAGCGGCTCGGCGCCACCGACGCCGCCTGGTCCGACCTCGCGGCCGCCGCCACCGAGACTCCCGGCGATCCCCGCCCCCGCTACGCCCTCGGCCGGCTCGCCCTGCTGCTCGGCGCCGACGACCAGGCCCGGGACCAGTTCACCGCCGCCCTGACCGTCCAACCCTCCTTCGCCCCGGCCCGGTTCGGCCTCGCCCTGGTGCACGAGCGGGCCGCGCGCCCCGCCGAGGCGGCCGCCGACTACCGCACCGGCCTCGGCCTCGCCCCCGACTGGCGCCCCGCCCGGGTCCGGCTCGGCGCGGCCCTGCTCGCCGCCGGGCAGGCCGCCGAGGCCGCGCCCGTGCTCGGTGCCGAGGCGGACGTCGAACCGGACTCCCGCTGGGCCCGGATCGCCGCCTTCCACCACGGTCTCGCCCTCGCCCGCACCGGCGACCCGGCCGGCGCCCTGGCCCGCTGGGAGCCGCTGCACGACGAGGACCTGCGCGAACGGCAGGCCCTGGCCCGCGACCGGCTCGCCCGCACCCGGCTGGCCAACGACCCGGTGGCCGCCCGGGAGCTCTGGCAGCAGGCCGCCGCCGACCACCCGGCCGCCCCCGGCTACCGGGCCGCGCTGCGCGAGGCCGCCCTGCGCGAGGCCGCGCACCTGCTGATCACCGGCCGCGACCGGCCCGAACCGCGCGAGCGGGCCGCCGCCGCCCTCGCCCTCGCCGACACCCTGGCCGGCTCCGTCACCCACCGGCAGGCCCGGCTGCGCGCGGCCCTCGCCCTGGCCGGGGGCTCCACCGAACCGCTGGGCACCCTGCTCGACGCCGCCACCGGGCCGCGCGACCGCTACCACCTGGCCGCCGCCGCCCTGCTGACGGGCCGTCCGGTCCAGACCATCGCCCTGCTCGCCCCGCTCGCCCCCGACCCGGCCGGCGACCCGGCTCTCGCCCGGCTGCGGGCGCTGCTCGCCGAACGGGCCGGCAACTGGTCCGCCGCACTGGACTGGTACCGCCACTTCCTGACCGCCGGCCAGACCTCCGAACCGCCGCAGCCCCCGCCCGCGACGGCCGGCTGCGCCGTCTGCCCCGCCCCCGCCACCGGTGCCTGCGCCGGCTGCGGCCGGGAGGTCTGCGCCGCCCACCTGCACGGCCCCGCCGACGGCGCCTCGCCGCGCTGCGTGCGCTGCGCAGGCCCCGCGCTGCGCGCCGTCCTGGACTGCGCCCGCCGGGCCGGCGTGCCCGAGCAGGCCGAACCCGTCCTCGCCGCCTGGGCGCAGGCCCTCGGCGACAGCCCCGCCGCCGCGCCCGTACGGCTGGACCTCGCCCTGCTGCGGGCCGAACTCGGCCGACTGGACGAGGCGTTGGCCGACCTTCCGGCGGACGCCGCCGCCGCGCACGGCGCCGTCCTGATCCGCCGGGCCGGGGCCGCCCTCGACGCCGGGGAGCCCGGACGCGCGGCCGTCGACCTGCGCCAGGCCCTCACCCTCGCCCCGGGCCGACCGCAGGCCGCCGCCGCGCTCGTCCTGCTCGCCGAGCACGAGGCCCACCAGCACGCCGTCGAGGGCCGCCACCGCGAGGCCTGGGACGGCTACCGCGCCCTGCTGCTCAAGGACCCGGCCCACCCCCGACTGCTGCACGCGCTCGGCCTGGCCGGCTACCGGCTCGCGGTCTCCCTCCAGACGGGCCCGGAAACCCCGGAAGGCCCGGACGAGCGGATCTGGACCTGGACGCTCGGCTGCCTGGTCGCCGCCCTGCACCAGCCCGACCTGTGGGCGGAGTCCGCCCGGATCACCGGCCGCCCGGCCGAACCGCAGCGGATGTCCACCGCCCGCAGCGCGCTCACCGACCGCCTCCGCGAGGACCTGCGCGCCCTGGACCGGGCCGCCGGCCGCACCGGCGACGAGGTCACCGCCTGGACCCTGCGCCTCGGCATGGAGGCGCACAGCGCCGACGCCTTCGCCCAGGAGGACGTCCGGATCACCCTGCCCGGCCGCCCCGCCCGGCGCCTCGCCCTCGGCCCCGCACTCGACCGGCTGCTCCGCCAGGAGCCCGAACTCGCCGCCTGGGCGGCCGGGTTCGACGAGGCCGTACGGGCCTGGCGGCGACCGGAAACCCCCGACGGGCACCCGCTGACCAGGGCCCTCGGCCTGTTCGGCGACCTCGGCCCGCAGCGCTACCTGCTCCTCCAGGGCCGCCAGGCCGCCGCCGTCGGCGCCCTGGACGCGGTGCCCGAGGCCGAACGCGGGACGGGCTGGCGGAACCTGCTCGGCGAGAGCCTGGTCAGCGAGGCCCGCGAGCACCACCGCAACCAGGACTGGCGCGAGGCCCTGGACTGCCTCACCCGCGCCCGGGCCGTGCCCGGCGCCGTGCTGCCCGCCGACGCGCCCGCGATCGCCGCCGAGTCCGGCGTCCGGGCCGCCCGCGCCCTGCTCAAGAGCAGCGACGACGACCAGGCGGGCGCCACCGAACTCCTGGAGAAGGCCCTCGCGCTGGCCCCCGACCACCCCGAGGTGCGCGGCGACCTCGGTGCCACCTACGCCCAGTGGGCCCGCAAGATCAACAACGAGGACAAGGACTACCCCCGCGCCCTGGTCCTGCTGCGCAAGAGCATGGAACTCGCCCCCGGCGACCCGACCGCCGTCCACTTCCTGGAGGCCGCCCTCGGCAACCGGGCCAGCCAGCTCAGCCGCCCCGACGCCCCCGAAGCGGAACTGGAGGAGGCCGCCGACGCGTGGCGGGAGCTGATCGCGCTCAACCCCGACCCGGACCACCGGCTCGGCCTCGCCTTCGTGCTGCGCCACCTCTCCCGCATCGCCGCCTTCGCGGACCACCGCGCCCTCGCCGTCGCCCGGATGGCGGAAGCCCTGCGCGCCGACCCGGAATGGGACGGCGACACCGAGGAGGAGGCCCCGCGCCGGGTCGCCGTGATGCTGGCCAACCACATGCTGGACAACCTCCAGAGCAGCCCGTTCACCACCCAGGCCGCCATGCTCCAGAAGGCCAGGTCCTACGACGACTCGGCCGAGATCCGGCGCCTGATGGTCAGCGTCTGGCGCGGCGAGGCCATCGGCCACTACGAGGCCCACCGCTACCCTGACGCGATCCGGCTGCTGTCGGAGGCGCTCGCGCTGTCCCGCGCCCCGGAGGACGTCGCCAAGCTGCACGTCGAACTCAGCGTCGTCTACAGCTCCTACGCCGTCAGCCGGGCCAACCTGCGCCAGTTCCGGGAGGCCCGCTCGCTGATCCGCCAGGCCGTCGAGTACAGCCCGGACGACCGCGACCTGCGCGCCCTGCAACGGAGGATCGGCGCACTGCGCTGACGGCAACCGCGGAGCCGCCGCCGTCGTCGTAGCCCATGCGTCCGTCCCTGATCCGCGGTCGCAGCCAAACCCCGAGCCACAACCAACTTCTGAGCAATCGTCAGCCGTGAGGAGAGAAGCCGCCCGCCATGCCACTGCACGAACCGTCGCCGTACGAGGTCCTGGGCGTTGCGCTCACGGCCGGCGTGCGCGAGATCAACCTCGCCGTCGGCCCGGCGATGAAGGCCGGCCGCTACAGCCGCCAGCAGATCCAGGACGCCGCCGCCCTGCTGCGCAACCCCGACCGGCGGCTGGAGCTGGACCTCCAGCGCCCCCTGCCGCCGGAGCCGGTCGACCAGGCCGCCGAACTGCTGGCGCCCGCCCTCGCCGAACCGCTGCTGGTCGTCGAACGCCCGCCGCTGCCGCCGGCCGCCGCCCTCCTGGTGCTGCACCGGGCCGAGGCGGCGGCCGACTTCGCCGAACCCGCCCCCGGCCGCGGCGACCCCGAACCGCCCGTCCCCGCCCGCTACGCGGCCGACCTGTCCGTGCTGCCGCAGATCGAGGTACCCGAATGACCGACACGCCGACCGCTCCCGCGCCCGACGGCCACCGGCCGCTGGACGTCCCGCAGCGCGCCCTGGAGGTCGACCTCGACCAGGCGTTCAGCCAACTGCTGTACCGGGCCTCGCTCCTGCAGCGCCTGCGGGCCGAGGAGGCGCAGACCGCCCGGGCCACCCAGCGGGACCTGCTGGGCATCCTGGTCGAGGTGGACGACGCCCTCGCCGCGCTCGGCCTGGACCGGGAACTGGTGCTGCTCGGGCGCGGCGCCGGGATCGAGGCCACCCGCCGGCGGCTGCTCGGCCGCCTCGCCAAGGCCGGGGTGCGCCCGATGCGGCTGGAGGGGCTGGCGGCGGACCCTGCGCTGACCGAGATCGTCGGCACCGAGCCGCGCCCCGGGGTGGCACCGGAGACGGTCGTCCGGACGGTGGTCACCGGGTTCTTCTGGGAGGAGGAGGTGCTGCGCCGCGCCCAGGTCGTCGTGGCCACGGTGCCCGAGCCCGCACCGGCGGGGGAGCCGGTCCTCGCGGAGGACGTCGAGCGGGCCCTGAAGCCCGCACCGGAGCAGGCCGCGGCGCCGGGTCGTGAGACAGCGGCCGCCGGGCCCGAGGACACCGGGCCCACGGACACCGGGCCCACGGAAGCCGAAGGCGAGGACGGCGGCCCCGAAGCAGCCGCCGCGCCGGTGAACCCCGCCGCCCGCGCCACGGCGGCCCCGCCCCGGGCCCGCCGGAAGGGAACGGCCGCGGGCAGCCGGCGCAAGCGGAAGAAGTAGCCAGGACCACGAGGGGCAAGACACGAGGGGCAAGAGGGGAACGACATGTACCGCACACTCGGCATCGACCTGGGCACCACCAACTCGGTGGTGGCCCACCTGCGCCGGGGCGAGCCGGAGATCATCTTCAACCGGCAGAACCAGGAGGCCACGCCCTCCGTGGTCGGCAGCGGCCGCAAGGGCGAACTGCTGGTCGGCTCCACGGCGCGCAGCCGGGTCGCCATCGACGGCGCCAACGTGATCCGCTCGGTGAAGCGCTTCATGGGCCGCAAGTTCAAGGACCCGCAGGTCCAGGCCGCCCTCAAGGAGGTCGACTACAAGGTCACGGCCGGCACCGACGGCGACGTCAACGTCTGGTTCAACGGCCGCTCCTACACCCCGATCGAGATCTCCGCGATCATCCTGCACCGCCTCAAGGAGGACGCCGAGCAGCGCTTCGGCGAGCCCTTCCACCGGGCCGTCATCACCGTCCCCGCGTACTTCGGAGAACGGCAGGTCGCCGCCACCCAGGAGGCGGGCCGGCTGGCCGGCCTGCACGTGCTGCGGATCATCAACGAGCCGACCGCCGCCGCGCTCGCCTACGGGATCACCTCCGAGGCCGGCGACGAGGGCCGGACCGTCCTGGTCTACGACCTCGGCGGCGGCACCTTCGACATCTCCATCCTGCTGCTGGTGCCCGGCTCGGTCTCGGTGCTCGGCATCGAGGGCGACAACCTGCTCGGCGGCGACGACTTCGACCGGGCCATCACCACCGCGCTGCTGGAGGACATCCGCGAGGAGTACGGCGCGGACTACCAGCCGGACCTGCGGGACCGCCCCAAGATCGCCTCCACGGCCGAGACCATCAAGATCGAGCTCTCCCACCAGGAGGCCTCCGAGGTGATCCTGCCCGGCCTCGGCGCCGGCCAGCTGGTGCTGGAGACGGAGTTCGAACGGGCCCGCTTCGAGGAGCTGATCGAGGCCCGGATCGAACGCACCATCGAGCTGACCCACAAGGCCATCATGCAGGCCAACCTCACCGTCGGGGACATCGACGAGGTGGTGCTGGTCGGCGGCTCCACCGCGATCCCGCTGGTGGCCCGGCGGCTCGGCGAGGTCTTCGGGCCGCGCCGGATCCGGCGCGGCGTCAACCCGATGCAGTGCGTGGCGCTCGGCGCGGCCGTGCAGTCCGCGCTGGTCGGCGAGGTGGAGTGCCCCGAGTGCCGGGCCCCCGGCGACCTCTCCGCCTCCAACTGCGCCAACTGCGCCACCACGCTGCTCGGCGGGCCCCGGGTCTCCTGCACCGGCTGCCACCTCCCGGTCGACGCCGAGGCCGCCGCCTGCCCCAAGTGCGGTCAGGATCTCGGCGGTTCGGCCGCCGGCGCGGCCATCCCGGCGCAGTCCCAGGCGGCTACCGCCGTACGCGGCGACAACTGCCCGCGCTGCGGCACCCCCGCCGCCCCCGGCGTCACCGCCTGCGAACTGTGCGGCGAGGCACTCGACTCCGCCGCACCCGGGCAGACCAAGGCCGCCTCGACCGCCGCCGAGGACGTCGGCCTGCGCTGCGCCGCCTGCGGCGTGGTCAACCCGCCCGGCAGCGAGACCTGCCAGGGCTGCGGCGAGCTGATGCAGGTCACCAACCCGTTCGACATCACCCCGAAGAACCTCGGCATCGAGCTCAACGACGGCCGGCTGGCCGTCATCATCCCCAAGAACACCAGCTACCCGACCAGTTCGCCGGTCAGCCGCGAGTTCGTGGTCTCCGGCAGCGGCCGCCAGCGGCTGGAGATCGCGGTCTACGAGGGCGAGCACGAGATCGCCCAGCAGAACGAGCTGATCGGCCACCTGACCCTGCGGCTGCCCGCCGGGCTCGGCGGCCGCACCCCGGTGGAGGTGTCCTTCGGCCTCGACCGGGACCGCACCATCACCCTGTCGGTACGGATCCAGGGCGGCGACGAGAAGACCGTCAAGCTGGAGCGCGTCACCCTCGACCCCGAGCTCAAGGTCCAGGTCGAGGAGCAGCAGCGGCAGATCGAGACCTTCACCGACCGCTGGGGCGGCGAGCTCACCGAGGCCGAGATGCGCGAGGCGCAGCGCCTCATGGACAGCCTGGACGACCTGGCCGCCGGCCAGACCCGTGGCCAGTCGGTGGACGAGGCGCTGGAGCGGGCCCAGCGCCAGCTCAAGGCCCAGCGCTGGGTGCGCGGCTCGGAGGCGTACCTCAGCCTGTTCATCCACTACTGCGAGAAGCACCTCGACCCGAGCGACCTCGACCGGCTGCGGTCGGTGGCCGCCGACCTGCGGCTACGCCGGGAGGCGGCCGACTGGGAGGGCGCCATGCGCGCCGCCCAGCGGGCCGACGAGCTGTGCGACTCGCTCGGGCACACCTTCCGGATGCTCACCATGTGCAACGTCTACGTCAACCAGAACATGGTCTCGCCGGCGCTGGCCCAGCGGATCATGGCCGAGCTGCGCGGGCTGGACGAGGCGGTGGAGTCGGCCAACATGGAGGCCGCCAACCAGCACAGCTCGGCGCTGCTGGCGTTGTACGCGCAGGCGCAGCGGGAGCTGGGCAGCGAGCCGCTCGCGGAGTCGCTCGGCCCGGTCCGCCCGGAGGAGGCCGGTCCGCGATGAGCTCCGACGTGACTCCGTCCGACCTGACTCCGTCCGAGGTACCACCGTCCGGGGTGTACCCGTCCGGCGTGCACCCGATCGGCGGGCGGGCCGCCGAGGTTGCGCCGATCGAGGTGCTCTGCCCGCAGTGCGCCGTCCCGGCGGACCCGCAGGGCCTGCGCTGCCCGTCCTGCCGGGAGGATCTCGGCGTGCTGTTCCGGCTGCGTTACGCCGCCCGGATCGACTACAACCGGGCGCTGGCGGCGCTGGCGGCCGGTGACGGGGCGTTCGCGCTCGGACTGCTGCACCGCGCGGTGGCGGCCGAACCGGGGCTCGAACCGGCCCGGGACCTGCTGGAACGGGTGAGCGCGTCCGGGTCCGCGGGGCCGGAGCCGGGGGAGCGGGAGGGCGACACGCCCTCTGAGTGACCAATTCGGCCGTTCCCGGCCTGCCATCGAGTTCGATCGGTGCGAGTGTGTTCGTCACATGGATGTTCGCTGCCCTCACAAGGAGTGACGCAATGCGTATTCGTACCACCCTCGCCGCCACCGCCCTCGCCGCCGTGGCCGTTCTGGCCGGTGCCGGCACCGCCGCCGCGGGCGACGCGACCGCGAACGGTGTCGCGTTCGGTTCCCCCGGCGTGCTCTCCGGCAACCAGATCCAGATCCCGATCAACCTCGAGGCCAACGTCTGCGGCAACTCGATCGGCATCATCAGCATCCTCAACCCGGCCTTCGGCAACACCTGCATCAACGGTTGACCCGACTGCTGGGGCCGTCCGCCGAACCCCGGCGGGCGGCCCCAGCATCGTGTCCGCACCCCCGTTCGGGGGTGGCGGCGCGGGGCGCGCGGTGGAGACCATGGGGTCCGACCCGCACGCGCCCACCCAGGAGCCAGAACGTGCCGACCACGCCGACCCCGCGCAGCTACGCCTCCGGCACCTCGGACGTGCCGCTGCTCGGCGACACCATCGGGGAGAACCTCGACCGCGCCGTGCGCGCCTTCCCCGAACGGGACGCCCTGATCGACCGGGCCACCGCCCGCCGCTGGACGTACGCCGAACTCGCCGCCGACGTCGACGCGTTGGCACTCGGTCTGCTCGACCTCGGCATCGCCAAGGGCGACCGGGTCGGCATCTGGGCGCCCAACTGCGCCGAGTGGACGCTCACCCAGTACGCCACCGCCAAGCTCGGCGCGATCCTGGTCACCATCAACCCCGCGTACCGCTCGCACGAATTGGCGTACGTGCTCGATCAGGCCGGGATCCGCCTGCTGGTCGCGGCCGAGCGCTTCAAGACCTCCGACTACGCCGGAATGATCGAGGAAGTGCGGCCCCGGTGCCCCGATTTGGAGCGCAGAGTGCTGATCGGCGGCCCCGACTGGGACGCCCTGCTCGCCGCCGGGCGCCGCGCCGACCCAGGCCTTCTCGCGCAGCGGCAGCGGGAGTTGGCGCCGGACGACCCGATCAACATCCAGTACACCTCCGGGACCACCGGCTCCCCCAAGGGCGCGACCCTGTCGCACCACAACATCCTCAACAACGGCTACTTCGTCGGTGAACTGCTCAACTACACCGAGCAGGACCGGATCTGCGTCCCGGTGCCGTTCTACCACTGCTTCGGCATGGTGATGGCGAACCTGGCGGCGATCTCCCACGGCGCCTGCACGGTGATCCCCGCGCCCTCCTTCGACCCGGGCGCCACCCTGGCCGCCGTCGCCGCCGAGCGCTGCACCTCGCTGTACGGGGTGCCCACCATGTTCATCGCCGAACTCGCCGACCCGGACTTCGCGCGCCACGACCTCACCAGCCTGCGCACCGGCATCATGGCGGGCTCCCCCTGCCCGGCCGAGGTGATGAAGGACGTCATCGGCCGGATGGGCATGGCCGAGGTCGCCATCTGCTACGGCATGACCGAGACCTCGCCCGTCTCCGTCCAGACCCGTGCCGACGACACGGTCGACCGCCGGGTCTCCACCGTCGGCCGGGTCGGCCCGCACCTGGAGGTCAAGGTCGTCGACCCGGCCACCGGCCGGACCGTCCCGCGCGGCGAGCCCGGTGAACTCTGCACCCGCGGCTACTCCGTCATGCTCGGCTACTGGGGCGAGCCCGAGCGCACCGCCGAGGCCATCGACGCCGCCCGCTGGATGCACACCGGCGATCTCGCCGTCATGGACCAGGACGGCTACCTCGCCATCACCGGCCGGATCAAGGACATGGTCATCCGCGGGGGCGAGAACCTGTACCCGCGCGAGATCGAGGAGTTCCTGTACACCCACCCCGACGTCCTCGACGTCCAGGTCGTCGGCGTGCCCGACGCCCGGTACGGCGAGGAGCTGATGGCGTGGGTCCGCATGCGCGCGGGCGCCGAGCCGCTCACCGCCGACACCGTCCGCACCTTCTGCGCCGGCCGGCTCGCCCACGTCAAGATCCCGCGGTACGTGCACGTGGTCGAGGAGTTCCCGATGACCGTCACCGGCAAGGTCCGCAAGGTCGAGATGCGCGCCGAGGCCGTGCGCCTGCTCGGCCTCTGAGCCGCCCCGCAACCGGTCGCCGGACCGCCGCCGCCCGGTCCGAGCCCGCCCGCACACGCCGAACGGCCCCGGGCCGGCGGTTCCTCCGCCGGCCCGGGGCCGTTCTCTCCTGCGGCTGCCTCTCCTGCGGTTACCGGGCGCCCCAGGCCTGGTCGGTGGGGACGACCTCGCGGCCGAGCGGCATGAGGGAGATCGGGATCATCTTGAGGTTCGCCCAGCCGAACGGGATGCCGATGATCGACAGGAACAGCGGGATGCTGGTCACCAGGTGCGCGATCGCCAGCCACCAGCCCGCGAAGATCAGCCAGATGACGTTTCCGACGCAGGACGCCGCCCCGGCACCCGGCTTCTCCACGGTCGTGCGTCCGAACGGCCACAGTATGAACCCGGCGATCCGGAACGACGCGATGCCGAACGGGATGGTCACGATCAGTACGCAGCAGATGATTCCGGCGACGGTATAGGCGATAGCCATCCAGATACCGCAGAAGATCAGCCAAATGACATTGAGGACGAACTCGATCACCTTCATGGCCGACACCTTCTCACGGCTGCTGCTCGGGGTTCCACGATCCAGCCATGCCCGTCGCCGGGCGCGTCTACGCCCTTAGGGGACGTTCCTCAGGGTTTGTTCCGGGGCCGGCGCGGGTGGAGGCGGAAGGGGGCCGGGTGACCTGCCCCGGGGCGGGTGGGGGGTGTGGCTCGGGATACCCTGTGGGGGTAACTGGTGGCGGGTCGGTCGGGAGGTGGACGATGGCGGAGCCGCGTCCGGCCGTCCCCCGGGCCCTGCGCCTGCTGCTGCTCGCGGCGCTCCTGCTCGGCATCGTGACGATGCACACGCTCGGCCATCCGGCCACCGGCGGGCACGGGGTGGAGCACGGGACGGACCACGGGACGGCACGGCACGCCGTGAGCGCCGGTCACCCGGCGGGCGCCGGGGAGACGGCGCACACCGCCGCGGCCGACGGCATGGATCCGATGACGGTGTGTCTGGCCGTGCTCGCCGGATGGACGTTGCTGCTCCTTGTCGCAGGCCCCCTGCTGCGGCACAGCGGTGACGCCGCCGCCGAGGTGAGGGCCCGGCTGCTGCGGGCCGTTCGCGCGTTGCCGCCGCCCGGAGGCGGCCGGATCCTCCTCGCCCGGTTGTCGGTGCTGCGTCAGTAGGCGTACGCCGGCCGCCCCGTGGCCGCGCTCCGGCGCGGGCGGGACGGCCGTCGCGACGTCCTGCTCACCCACACCCACCGCACGAGGTGCACTCCGTCATGCGCACACCCACCCGTCGTACCGTGCTCGGCGCGGCGCTCGCCGCCGCCGGCACCGGTCTGCTCGCCGCCTGTTCCGCCGATCCGATGAAGGGCATGGACCACGGGGGCGCCGCCCCCACCACCCCGGGCGGCTTCGTCGCCCCCGGCGGCCCCGAGGTCGCCGCCGCCGAGGCGCGGCGCGGGCCCGGGCCGGAGCGCAAGGTCGCGCTCACCGCCACCGAGACGACGCTCGACCTCGGCGGCCGCACCGTCCGCAGCTGGGCGTACGGTGACCGCCTGCCCGGCCAGGAGGTGCGCGCCACGGTCGGCGAGACGCTCGCCGTCAGTCTCGCCAACCACCTGCCGCAGCCCACCTCGTTGCACTGGCACGGCCTCGCGCTGCGCAACGACATGGACGGCGTGCCCGGGCTCACCCAGGACGCGGTGCGGGCGGGCGCCGGCTTCGAGTACCGCTTCGCGCTCGCCCACCCGGGGACGTACTGGTTCCACCCGCACTCCGGCGTCCAGCAGGACCGCGGCCTGTACGCGCCGCTGATCGTCGAGGACCCGAGGGAGCCGCTGCGCTACGACAAGGAGTGGGTCGTCGTCCTGGACGACTGGGTGGACGGGGTCGACGGCAGCACCCCGGACGCCGTGCTCGCCGAACTCGCCCGGGGCATGGGCGGGATGGACCACGCGGGGATGGACCACCCGGCGACGGGCGGCCACGACATGGCAGCCATGGGCGGCACCCCGAGTGCCGCACCGGACCCCGCCGCCACCGGCCCGTCCCGGATGCTGATGGGTGCCCGCAGCGCGCTGCTCGGCGGCGACGCGGGCGACGTCGGCTACCCGTTCCACCTGGCCAACGGCCGGCTCGCCACCGCGCCCGAGACCTTCACCGCCAAGCCCGGCGACCGGGTCCGGATCCGGCTGATCAACGCGGGCGGCGACACCGCCTACCGGGTCGCGCTGGGCGGCCACGAGCTGACCGTCACCCACACCGACGGCTTCCCGGTCGAGCAGGCCACCACCCAGGCGCTGCTGCTCGGCATGGGCGAGCGCTACGACGTGCTGGTGACCGTCCAGGACGGCGTGTTCCCGCTGACCGCGCTCGCCGAGGGCAAGAACGCCTCCGCACTCGCCCTGCTGCGCAGCGGCGGCGGCGCCGCGCCGGACGCCTCGGTGCGCCCGGCGGAGCTGGACGGCAGGCTGCTCGGCGCGGCCCGGCTCAAGGCCGACCCGAGCGTGCGACTGCCCGCCAGGGCGCCGGACCGGACGGTGCGGCTGGAGCTCACCGGCGGCATGGCGAAGGCCGACTGGGCGTTCAACGGCCGCCGGTACGACCCGGCGCAGCGCTACCCGGTGGCGGCGGGGGAGCGGGTGCGGCTGGAGTTCCGCAACACCACGAGCATGTGGCACCCCGTCCACCTGCACGGCCACACCTTCGCGCTGCCCGGTGACGGGCCCCGCAAGGACACCGCGGTCGTGCTGCCGGGCGCGACGCTCGCCGTCGACTTCGACGCCGACAACCCGGGCCTGTGGATGGTGCACTGCCACAACGTCTACCACGCGGAGACGGGCATGATGACCGTCCTCGGTTACCGGGCCTGACCTTCGCGGCACGCGGCGTCGGGGCGGGGGAACGGCCCTGCCCCGGCGCCGTCCTGCCGTCGCTCGGAGCCCCGTCGCGGGCGCACTGTCACCGGCCGCACCACCGGCCGCACCACCCGCCGCGACCTGCGGAGCAATGACGTTTTCTTAACGCGGGGCGATGACGCGTCCTTAACGCCGGTCGCATAGCCTGTCGCACTGCCGTCGCCCGACGGCGCTTTTACGGGGTCTTTAACAAGAGGTGCAAGGTGGTTTCGTCGGGTTCGACGGAGGCGGCGACGGCGGAGCCGTCGTCGGCGCGAATACGGTTGCGGGGCTGGCTGCTGGAGGGCGTGTCGGCGGACGGGCCGGCCACGGGGGAGGCCGGTCAGGACGGTTCGCAGGGCGGCGCGCAGGCGGGGGACTCCGGCGCGCACAAGGGCCAGCGCTGGTGGCGGGTGATGTGCCTGACCGGCCTGGACTACTTCTCCACGCTCGGCTACCAGCCGGGCATCGCCGCCCTGGCCGCGGGCGTGCTGTCGCCGATCGCGACGATCGTGCTGGTGGTCGTCACCCTGCTGGGCGCGCTGCCGGTCTACCGGCGGGTCGCGCAGGAGAGCCCGCGAGGTGAGGGCTCGATCGCGATGCTGGAGCGGCTGCTGTCGTTCTGGAAGGGCAAGCTGTTCGTCCTGGCGCTGCTCGGTTTCGCGGCGACGGACTTCCTCATCACGATCACCCTGTCGGCCGCCGACGCGAGCGCGCACCTGGTGGAGAACCCGCACCTGACCGGCGTCCTCGGCGGCAAGCAGGTGCTGATCACGCTGATCCTGGTCGCGCTGCTCGGCGCGGTGTTCCTGAAGGGCTTCAGCGAGGCGATCGGCCTGGCGGTGGCCCTGGTCGGGGTCTACCTGGCGCTGAACGTGGTCGTGGTGGCCGTCGGCATCTGGAAGATCATCGAGGCGCCGCACGTGGTCACGGACTGGACCACTGCGCTGACCGCCCAGCACGGCAACCCGGTGATCATGGTGGGCGTGGCGCTGGTGGTCTTCCCGAAGCTGGCGCTCGGCCTGTCCGGCTTCGAGACCGGCGTCGCCGTGATGCCGCACATCGAGGGGGACCCGGACGACACCGAGGAGAAGCCCACCGGCCGGATCCGCGGCACCCGCAAGCTGCTCACCACGGCCGCCGTGATCATGAGCTGCTTCCTGATCACCACCAGCTTCATCACCACCCTGCTGATCCCGGCCGACCAGTTCAAGCCCGGCGGCGACGCGAACGGCCGCGCCCTCGCCTACCTGGCCCACGAGTACCTGGGCGGCACCTTCGGCAGCGTCTACGACCTGTCCACCATCGCCATCCTCTGGTTCGCCGGCGCCTCCGCCATGGCGGGCATGCTCAACCTGCTGCCGCGCTACCTGCCCCGCTACGGCATGGCCCCGCACTGGGCGCGTGCGGTGCGGCCGATGGTGATCGTGCTGACCCTGATCGGCTTCCTGGTCACCTGGCTGTTCGACGCCAACGTGGACGCCCAGGGCGGCGCGTACGCGACCGGCGTGCTGGTGCTGATCAGTTCGGCGGCCATCGCCGTCACCATCGCCGCGCACAAGGCGAAGCAGCGGGGCTGGACCACCGCCTTCGCGATCATCGCGGCGATCTTCCTGTACACCACCGTGCTGAACTGCATGGAGCGGCCGGACGGTCTGAAGATCGGCGCCTGCTTCATCGCCGGCATCATCCTGGTCTCGCTGCTCTCCCGGCTGCGCCGCGCCTTCGAGCTGCGCGTCACCGATGTGGTGCTGGACGACGTGGCGGAACGTTTCGTCAGGGACTACGCGCACCGCCCGCTGCGGCTGATCGCCAACGAGCCGACCCACCGCGACGTCGCCGAGTACCGCGACAAGATCCGCCAGATCCGCGCCGACAACGACATCCCCGGTGAGGACGACCTGGTCTTCGTCGAGGTGACCGTCCGGGACGCCTCCGACTTCGAGACCGTGCTGACCGTGCGCGGCGAGGTGCTGCACGGCCGCTACCGGGTGCTGACGCTGGAGAGCTCCAGCATCCCGAACGCGATCGCCGCGTTGGCCCTCACCATCCGGGACCGCACCGGGCAGCAGCCGCACCTCTACTTCGAGTGGACCGAGGGCAACCCCTTCGCCCAGTTCCTGCGGTTCTTCCTGTTCGGCCAGGGCGAGGTGGCCCCGGTCACCCGCGAGGTGCTGCGCGAGGCCGAGCCCGACCGCAGCCGCCGCCCGCGCGTCCACGTCGGCTGACGCTCCGCCGCACCACGTCGTCGGCCCGCCCGGTCGCACAGGACCGGGCGGGCCGACGGCTTTCCGGGGGCCGGGTCAGGACGGCAGGCGCAGCACCGTGCCCGGCAGGATCAAGTCCGGGTCGTCGCCGATGGCGGCGCGGTTGAGCGCGTAGAGGGCGGGCCAGCCGCCGGGCACGCCCAGGGTCTCGGCGACGTCGCCCAGGGTGTCGCCCTCGCGGACCGTCCACCGGCCGTCGCCGGCCTCGACGCCGGCCCGGTCGCTGCTGCTGTCAGCGGAGGGCGCGGGCGAGGGTGAGGGCGCGGGCGCGGGCGCGGGCGCGGGTGGCGGCGGAGGCAGCGCGGTGCCGCGCTCGCGCTCGTGGCCGCGGGTGGCGCGGGCGCCGCAGGCGGGCCAGGGGGAGAGGCCGCGCCGCCCGGCGAGGTGCTGGGCCACCGCGATCTGCTCCTCGCGGCTGGCGAGGTCGGGGCGCGGGGCGTAGGCGAGGCCGCCGTTCTCGCGCCAGGTGGGGGTGTCGAACTGGAGGCCGCCGAAGTAGCCGTTGCCGGTGTTGACGTGCCAGTTGCCGCCGCTCTCGCAGGCGGCCACGCTCTCCCAGTCGTACCTCCCGCCGTCGTACCCCCCGCCGGGGTCGGTGCCCGGGCCGCGGCCCGGGGGAGCGGCCTGGGCCGCGGGAGCGGTGAGGGCCACGGCGAGCGCGCACAGGGCGGCGGGGACGAGGCGGCGAAGACGAACGGTGGGAGGCATCGGCGGCTCTCAGCTTCGGGAACAGGGCGCGCACCGCCCGGAGGCGGCGCACACCAACCGATGCACGCCGGGTGGGGCGCGCCGCCGCCGACACGTCCGGCAAGTCACCCGCTCGGCCGCCCCGGACCACCCTGCCGGCCCGCGGCCATCCGGCCCCGCCCGGCGTCCCGGAACCGTAAGGACCGGTGCCGCCGCGCGGACCCTAGAGTGGCCGGGACGCCTCCCCGAGGAAGGGTACGAACGATGACGATCGATCAGGGAACCGGTGCTCCGCGCGCCGAACTGGGCGTGATCGGCGGCTCAGGGCTCTACGCGCTGCTCGACGACGTGACCGAACTGCACGTCGACACGCCGTACGGGCCGCCCAGCGACGCGCTGTTCCTGGGCGAGGTGGCCGGCCGCCGGGTCGCCTTCCTCCCCCGGCACGGGCGCGGCCACGGCCTGCCGCCGCACCGGATCGACTACCGGGCCAACCTGTGGGCGCTGCACTCCCTGGGCGTGCGCCAGGTGCTCGGACCGTGCGCCGTCGGCGGGCTGCGCCCGGAGTACGGGCCCGGCACGCTCCTGGTGCCCGACCAGTTCGTCGACCGCACCTCCGGCCGGGTGCAGACCTACTACGACGGCCAGCCGCTGCCCGGCGGGGCGCGGCCCGAGGTGGTGCACGTCTCGATGGCCGACCCGTACTGCCCGGACGGGCGGCGCGCCGCCCTGGACGCCGCCCGGGGCGCGGCCTGGGAGCCGGTGGACGGCGGCACCCTGGTGGTGATCGAGGGCCCGCGCTTCTCCACCCGCGCCGAGTCCCGCTGGTTCACCGCGAACGGCTGGTCGGTGGTCGGCATGACCGGCCACCCGGAGGCCGTCCTCGCCCGCGAACTCGGCCTCTGCTACACCTCGTTGGCGCTGGTCACCGACCTCGACGCGGGCGTGGAGAGCGGCGAGGGCGTCACCCACGCCGAGGTGCTGGAGGTCTTCGCCGGAAACGTCGACCGGCTGCGCACGGTGCTGTTCAAGGCGCTGGAGAGCCTGCCCGCCGCCCGGGACTGCGTCTGCTCGCACGCCCTGGACGGGCTCACGACGGGTCTGCCGGGCGTCTGACCCGCGGGCGCCGCCGCCACCACCGGACGAGTGCGAACAGCAGCACCGGCCCGGCGGTGGCGGCCAGCACCAGCAGCCAGTTGCGCAGGTACGGCAGCGGCAGGACGGAGGAGTTGCCGTGGTTCTCGCCGTCCCGCAGCACCGCCGGCAGCCCGATCGCGCTCACCGCCGCCGCGACGACCAGCCAGCCGCGCAACGCCCAGTCGCGCGCCAGTCGCGCGCCGACCAGGCAGAGCAGCGGCACCCACAGCCCGTCGTGCAGCAGCACCCCGCCCACGGCCCAGACCAGCACGTCGAGCGGGGCGGTGATGTAGGAGTCGGTGAGCAGGCCCGACAGGCCGAAGCCGATCAGGGCGAGCCCGCCGAGCAGCAGTACCGTACGCAGCCACCGGGGCATCAGATCACCTCCAGGCGCGCGACCCACTTGGTCTGCAGCACCCCCGGCCGGTTGGGCGCGATGATCCGCGCCGGGAAGCCGTGGTCCGCCGTCAGCACCTCGCCGTTGATCCGCAGGGCGAGCAGGGTGAGCGGGTCGACGGCGTACTCGGCGGGCATCCGCATCTCGCGGTACGGGCCGTCCGCCTCCAGCGAGGTGATCAGCAGGCCCGAGCCGGCCGGGGCGCCCGCCCGGACCAGCAGATCGGCCACCCGCACCCCGGTCCAGCGCGCCGAGAAGCTCCACCCCTCCACGCAGGCGATCGGCAACTCCACCTCGTACTGCGGGAGTTGGCTCAGCTCGGCGAGGGAGAGCCGGTACGGCTGCGGGCCGTCCACCCGGAGCCGCCAGTCGGCCGGCACGGTGACCGTCCCGGCCTGCGCGGCGGTCCGGTTGACCGGCAGCCCCTGCGGGCCCAGATCGGGGCGGCGCGGGGCCAGCAGGACCAGCCGGCGCAGGAAGGGGACGGTCTGCCCGGCTGTGGTGAGCGT
The DNA here is from genome assembly GCF_044760075.1 of Kitasatospora sp. NPDC098663. NCBI lineage: Bacteria > Bacillati > Actinomycetota > Actinomycetes > Kitasatosporales > Streptomycetaceae > Kitasatospora > Kitasatospora sp. NPDC098663. The sequence continues at coordinate 54,547 of NZ_JBIWAP010000030.1, forward strand.
GACCACGCCCACCGCGGCCGTCACGGCGGCCAGGAACGCCCGCCGCTGCGGCAGCCCGGCCGCCGGGCGGCGCCAGTGCCGCGCGATCAGCGGGCCCTTGGCCGCGAGGTGGACGAGCAGGCCGCCGGTGGCCAGCCAGGCCAGCCAGAAGTGCGTCTGGCGGAACGGGAACGGCCACGGATACCACTGCAGGGTGTCGAACAGCCCGGTGAACAGCTCCAGCAGCATCGCCGCGACCAGCACGAAGATCCCCAGCCGCTCCAGCGCGTGCGCCACGCCGCGCACCGGCGGCCACGCGAACAGCTGCGGGTAGACCGTCCACAGCTTCGCCCCCAGCAACGGGACGGCCGCCAGGCCGCTGATCACGTGCAGCCCCTGAGTCACCCGGTAGCCGTTCACCGGGCGGCTCGACAGATACGGCGTCAGCCAGTCGGGCGGGTCCTGGAGGGCGTGGCTGATCAGCCCGGTCAGGAAGCACACCAGCAGCGCGGCGCCCAGCCAGCGGCCGAGCACCACGGCGGTGCGCGGCTCGTGCAGCGCCGAGCGGAATCGTGGAAGGAGGTTCGGAGTCACCCGTCCATGGAACCGCCGGGCCCCGGTTTCGCCGCGGCGCGACGTGCTTACGGAATCCGAACGGCGCCACGCCGCTGCGGCCGCACGCCGCCGCCCGGTGGCAGGGTGGGCGGGTGCCCAACCGCCCTCCGCGCATCCGCCCCCGGCTCACCCGCGTGCTGCCCTGCCTGCTCGCGCTGGCCGCCCTGACCGTCGCGCTCGCCCTCACCGTCACCGGCGGCGGCACGCTCGGCCACCGCGCACCGCTGTACGCCTGGTACGCCGTCGACGCCGCCCTGTACGCCCTCGCCCTGCTGGCGCTGCGGCAAGTGAGTGACCGTCAGATCGTGCCGCTGGTCCTGGCCGGGAGTATCGCCGTCGCCGCCGTCGGCCTGCTCGCCCCGCCGCGCACCAGCGACGACGCCTACCGCTACGTCTGGGACGGCCGCGTCCAGGCCGCCGGCACCTCCCCGTACGCGCACACCCCGGACGACCCGGCGCTCGCCCGGCTGCGCACCCCCGACCTGTGGCCGGCCGGCGGCGCCTGCGACGGCTGGGACGAGCGGCGCACCGCCGCCGGCGACTGCACCCGCATCAACCGGCCCGCCGTGCACACCATCTACCCGCCGGTCGCGGAGGCCTGGTTCCTCGCCCTGCACCCCTTCGGGGGAGGAGTGCGCGGGATGCAGGCCGCCGGCGCCCTGCTCGCGGTGGCGACCACGGGGGCGCTGCTCGTGATCGGGCGGGGCGGCCGGCGGGCCGCACTGTGGGGGTGGTGCCCCGGCGTGGCGGTGTGGTCGGTCAACGACGCGCACGTGGACACCCTCGGGGCGCTGCTGCTGGTCGTGGGCCTCGGCTACGCGGCCCGGGGGAAGGCGACGCGGGCCGGCGCGCTGCTCGGCGCGGCGGTGGCGGTCAAGCTGATCCCCGCACTGGCCCTGCCGGGCGCGCTGGCCCGTCGGCGCCCGCGCGAGAGCGCCCTGCTGCTGGGCGCCTCGCTCGGCGTGTTCGCCCTGGCCTACCTGCCCTACCTCGCCGCCTCCGGCACCGGCGTGCTCGGCTACCTGCCCGGCTACCTGAAGGAGGAGGGGTACGAGCAGGGGCACCTCGACCGCTTCGGCCTGCTCGCCCTCCTCCTGCCGGACGCCCTGCTGCCGTGGGCCGCCGTGGCGGTCCTGGCCGCCGTCGCCCTGTGGGTGCTCCGGCGCGGCGACCCCGCCCGCCCCTGGGACGGCGCCCTGTTCGTCACCGGCACGGCCCTGCTCCTCGCCGCGCCCGCCTACCCCTGGTATGGCCTGCTGGTGGTGGCCCTGGTCGGCCTCACCGGCCGCTGGGAGTGGCTCGCCGTCCCGGCCGCCGGGCAGTACCTCTACCTGGCGGGCGGAGCCGCGGCCCAACAGGCCGCCTACGGCGCCGCGTTGGCGTGCGTCGTGGTCGGCGTCCTGGTGCGCGGGAGAACGGCCGCCGCCCTCAGCGGGGCTCCAGCCCCTGGAGCATCTCCGGCAGGTCCCGGCTGTGCAGCACCCCGAGGGACTTCGTCGCCCGGGTGAGGGCGACGTAGAGGTCGTTCACGCCGTGGGCGTGCGCCGCGAGGATCTCGGTGGGCTCCACGACCAGGACGGCGTCGAACTCAAGCCCCTTGGACCGGGCGGCCGTCAGCAGGACGGCCGGTGAATCCAGCGACGCCGGGCCGTCGTTGACGCAGACGCCTGCCAACCCGGCGATCCCGTCGAGCAGTTCGGCCGGGGCGTCCGGGGCGTGGATGACCGCCAGCCGGCCGCCGTCCAGCGCCGCGAGTTCCCGCTCGACGGCGCCGCGCAGCGCCGCCGCCCGGCCGTCCGCGGGGATCCGCAGGCTCCACGGGCGGGGTCCGCCGCTGCGCACCGCGGTGGGGGCGGCGAGCGAGGGGTCGAGCGCCCGCAGGACGCCTTCGGTGACCTGCATGATCTCGGCCGGGGTGCGGTAGTTGATGGTGAGTTCCACCGTGCGCCAGCGCCCCGCCGTGTAGGTGTCGAGGGCCTGGCCCCAGGAGCTCAGCCCGGCCGGCGCGCCGGTCTGCGCCAGGTCGCCGACGATCGTCATGGAACGGCCGGGGCAGCGGCGGGCCAGCATCCGCCAGGCCATCGGGGACAGCTCCTGGGCCTCGTCCACGATCACGTGCCCGTAGCCCCAGGTCCGGTCCTCGGCCGCGCGCTCGGCCAGCGGCCGGAGCGACTCCTCGCCGCGGTACTGGCGGGCCAGCATCTTCGCGTCCATCTCGACCAGCCCCACGCCGAAGTCGTCGAGGACGATCTTGGCGAACTCCAGCTCAGCCGCCTCGGCGGCGGCCTCGGCCCGGCGGGCGACGACGGCGCCCGGCAGCGGGCCGAGCAGTTCGGCGACCTCGTCGAGCAGCGGTACGTCGTCGGTGGTCCAGACGGTCCGGGCGGTCGCGGTGGGCACGGCCTCCTCGGCCTCCTCGGCCTCCTCGGCGGCGGACTCCCGGTCCGGGTCCGGCAGTTCGCGCAGGAGTGCGGCGCGTTCGGCCGCGGTGAAGTCCGGCATGGCGCTGGCCAGCAGCTCCGGGGAGCCGAACAGGCTCGTGAGCACCTGCTCCGGGTTCAGCAGCGGCCACAGCTTCTGGGCCACGGCCTGGAACTCGGGTTCGTGGACGAGCGCGTCGGCGAGGTCCGCCACGGCGTCCAGGTCCATGTCCTTCTCCTGGTCCCGGGCGATCCGCAGGGCCAGCTCCGAGGAGAGCCGCTCCACCAGATCGGCCCGGGCCGCGTTGTGCGGCCTGCCGCTCCGGTGCGCGGCGGCGTGGGCCCGCTCGCAGAGCGCCCGGTCGATCCGGAGCTGCTCGTTGTAGGGCGAGGTCCTGCCCACGGTGATGGTCCACGACTCCTCCGGCAGCTGCCGCAGGCCCTCCAGCGCGGCGGCGAGGACCTGTGCCATCCGGGCGTCGCCCTTGACGGCGGCCGCCTCGGGCGTCTCGGTGCCGGTCCCGGTCACCCCCGGGTAGAGCGTGCCGACGCTGCTCAGCACGACCTCGCTCTCGCCGAGCGCGGGAAGCACCTCGTCGATGTAGCGCAGGAACGTGGTGTTCGGCCCGATGACCAGCACACCGTGCTTGGCCAGCCGGTCGCGGTGGGTGTAGAGCAGGTACGCGGCGCGGTGCAGGGCGACGACGGTCTTGCCGGTGCCCGGGCCGCCCTGGACGACCAGGACGCCGCCGAGCGCGTCGCGGATGACGCGGTCCTGCTCGGCCTGGATGGTGGAGACGATGTCGCCCATCCGCCCCGTCCGGGCCGCTGTCAGCGAGGCGAGCAGGGCGCCCTCCCCGCTGAGCTCGGCGTTGCTGCGGCCCGCGTGGGCGCCCACGCCGAAGGCGTCGTCGTCGAAGTCCACGACGGTCCGGCCCTTGGTCCGCAGGTGCCGTCGCGCCACCACACCGCCCGGTGCGGCGGGCGTCGCCCGGTAGAACGGCTCCGCGGCCGCCGCCCGCCAGTCGGTGAGCAGCGGCTCGTGGTCGTCGTCCGACAGGGCGATCCGGCCGATGTACTGCCGCTCGCCGTCGGCGTCGTCGATCCGGCCGAAGCACAGCCCGTACTCGGCGGCGTGCAGCGCGGCCAGCCGGCGGGTGTGGTGGATCTCCATGGTGTCGCGCTCCAGGAGGGCCTGGATCGTCCCGCCCTTGTCCTGGAGGTGGACCTCGCGCAGCCGGGCGGCCGCGAGCGCGCGCTGGGCTTCGAGCCGCTCGTACAGCCTGCCGACGTACGCGTTCTCCGCCCGCAGTTCGCCGGACCGCCAGTCGTCGGCGGGTGAATTCGGTTCGGGCGAGGAGGATTCGGGCGAGGAGGATTCGGATGAGGAGGATGAGGAGGACGAGATGGGGGACAAACCTGGCTCCAGGTGTTCTGAGCTTTTCGATTCCGCGGGCGGTCGGCCGGGAAATCGGGGGTGGCGGCGGGTGGAATTATCCGGCACGCCTCAGCGGCCGGCCGCGTCGAGCAGCAGTTGTGCGGCCGGCGCCGCGCCGTCGGTGCGGACCATGGTGGCCGCGGCGGTCGCCCACACCCGGGTCTCGGGGGCGAGGGCCGTCCCGAGCGCGGCCGACAGGGACTCGGTGGTCGGGGCCGGCCCGTCGAGTGCCACGCCGATGCCCGGCTCGGCCACCCGGCCGAACAGCGCCTGCTGGTCGACCTCGCCGACGACGAGGCAACCGCCCCGGTCGTCCCGCAGCCGCGCCGCGAGCCCCACCAGCGGTTCGACATCCCCGCGGGACCCGTACGTCGACAACAGCACACGCATTCTCGCGACCCCAAATTTCCGCGGATTCCGGTTCAGGTCGACGATTGTGCGGCACGACCAGGGCCTTGCCGCAAGGCCCCCCGTACGTTATAAGTTGGAAGTGGCCGGGAGTGGTTTTTCCTCCTGTGCCTTTTTTCTCGCCCGCTGCGGGCGGACTTCTTCGCTGCTGGTGAAGCGGTGTGTGCGGCGCGCGCCGCATGTGCTGCGTGTGCGGAGTGTTCGGCCCGGAATGACTGCGTGACGGCGTGACGACGCGGACGGGGCCCGACCGGAGTTCCGGTCGGGCCCCGCCGGGTGTGGGTCAGGCCTTGATGGTGAGCCAGGCGCCGAGACCGTTGCAGCCGCGGGCGTCGTAGCTGGTGCTGCGGTAGCCGGCCGGGATCGGCGAGTAGGGGCAGGTCCAGATGCCGTTGCGGACCAGTTCGTGGAACCAGGCGCCGACGCCGCTGCACCCCTGGGGGTTGTAGTTGGTCAGGACGTAGCCGGAGACGATCGGCGAGCCGGAGCAGGTCCACAGGCGGTTCTGGGCGGGTGCCTGGAACCAGGCACCATGGTTGTTGCAGCCGCTGGAGTTGAACATGGTGATGACGTAACCGTCCGGGACGGGCGTTCCGGGGCAGGTCCACCCGCCCACCGAGGCGGTTGCCGCGGGGGCGGCCGGGGTGGCGGCGGTGGCGGTTCCGGCCGCCGTGCCGGTGAGGGCGGCGGCGAGGAGGGCGACGACGGCCGCCGCTCTTCCCGCGTGGGTCCGCAGCTGACGGAGGATTCTGGTCACGGCGCACCGGTCCGATCGGTAGCCCCGGCGGTCGCGGCCGGCCGGGGAGGGGGAACAGCGGGGATGCGTGGCACCGTAGTGGCGTGGTCGGAGCCGGGGGAATACGGGGTTCGAAAGATCGTCGAACTTGACCGGAAAACGATCTCCCGCCGCTCGTCCGCTCGTCCGCTCGGCCGTGGAGCCTGCGGGCGGAGATGACGAAAGGCTGACGGACCGGTGCCGGGCCTCGCGCCGGCCGGGCTCGGGCTGGTGCAATCGGGGGCGTGGACAGAACAGGCGAAGAGGGTAGGGGAGCCCCGGTGGGGCGGCGGGTGGTGCTCGGGCTGCTCGGGCTCGGGGCCGTCGGGGTGGCGGCGGGGCCGTACCTGCAACGGGCCGAGTCGGGGTTGGCCGAACGGGACCCGAGCGGGCTGAGCGGGCTGCTGCCGGGCAACAACGGATTCCGGTACTACTCGGTGGTGTCGTCCGTCCCGGAGCGGAGCGCGGCGGACTACACGCTCAGCGTGGACGGGATGGTCGAGCGGCCCGCGACGTTCCGCCTGCCGGACCTGCGGGCGATGCCGCAGCGGCGGCTCGTGCGGGACGTGCAGTGCGTGACCGGATGGCGGGTGCCGGACACCCCGTTCGAGGGGGTGCCGCTCGCGCACCTGCTGGACGCCGCGGGCGTGCGGCCGGGGGCCGGGGCCGTCCGGTTCAGCTGCTTCGACGGCGCGTACACCGAGAGCCTGACGCTGGCGCAGGCCCGGCGGGACGACGTGCTGGTCGCGCTGCGGATGCGGGACAACCCCATCTCCCACACCCACGGCGGCCCGGTGCGGCTGTACGTCGCGCCGATGTACTTCTACAAGTCCGCCAAGTGGCTCTCCGGGATCACCGTGACCGGCTCGGTGGAGCCGGGCTACTGGGAGCAGGACGGGTACGACGTCGACGCCTGGGTCGGCCGGTCGAACGGACGTGACGATGCGCCCACCGGCTGAACTCCTGCTGCGCTTCACCCGGGCCGAGCGCTGGGTGCACCGGACGACCGCCGCGCTGACCGGCGTCTGCCTGGCCACGGCGGCCTGCCTCTACCTCGCCCCGCTCGCCGAACTGGTCGGCAACCGGCGGCTGGTGGTGACGGTGCACGTGTGGTGCGGCCTCGCGCTGCCCGTGCCGCTGCTGCTCGGCCTCGCCTCGCGGGCGCTGCGCGCGGACGCCGCCCGGCTGAGCCGCTTCACCCCGGCGGACTGGGCCTGGCTGCGCGCCGTCCGGCGCCGCGCCCCGGACCGGCCGGCGGGCAAGTTCAACGCCGGGCAGAAGCTCTACGCGCAGTGGACGCTCGGCTCGATGCTGGTGATCGTCGGCACCGGGCTGCTGATGTGGCTGCCCAGTCTCGCTCCGCCCGCCTGGAGGACCGGGGCGACCTTCGTCCACGACTGGCTGGCCGCCGCCATCGCCGTGGTGGTGGTCGGACACGTCCGGCTGGCCTGGCGGGATCCGCAGGCGCGGCTCGGGATGAGGACCGGGCTGGTGGAGCGCCAGTGGGCCGAGCGCGAGCACCCGCAGTGGCGCCCGGTGGGCCGGGAGTAGGCGGCCGGTCGGACGTCTTGTCGTGGCCCGGGGCATGTGGCAGGCTCGGCCGGGACGCCTCGAAGGGTGCCGCCGGGGCACCCCTGACCGTGGGGCCAAGAGGCGGTTGGGCGACAGCCGCACGCGTGGTGCACGACCGGCATCCTGCAAGGCTCCTTGGACCCCGGCGCCAATCTTCCTTCCTTCCTTCCTTCCTTCCCTCCCTCGCCGCCCTGTCGATCGCGGGCGGCCCTCCGGCTCCGTGGGTAGCCGACACTCAGGTTAGGTATGCCTTGCTTTCGCTCTGACCAGCACTCTAAGGTAACTCCTCAGAGGACCTGAGAACCTGAGGACTTAAGAGTGATCATGACAGAACTCCATGAACTGACCCTGGCCGAACAGGCCGCCGCGATCCGGGAACGGACCGTCTCCCCGGTCGACCTCGTCGACCACTACCTCCGAAGGATCGACCGGCTGAACGGCGCGGTCGGCGCGTACCGCACCGTCGACCACCGGGGCGCGCGACAGGCGGCCGCGGCGGCCGAGGCCCGGCTCGCCGCCGCCGAGGACACCTCGCAGCTGCCGCCGCTGCTCGGAGTGCCGATCTCGGTGAAGGACACCTGGCCGGTGGCCGGACTCCCGTTCACCGGGGGATCGGCCGTCTTCGCCGACCGGATCGCCCCCGCCGACGCCGTCGTGGTCGGTGCCCTGCGGGCCGCGGGCGCCGTCCTGCTCGGCACCACCCTGGCGGCCGAATTCGGCTGCTCCGCCTACACCGAGACGGCCCACGGCACCGCCCGCAGCCCCTACGACCTGGAGCGGGGCGCCGGCGGATCCAGCGGCGGCGCCGCCGCCTCGGTCGCGGCCTGCCTGGCCGCCGGCGCGATGGGCAGCGACGGCGGCGGCTCGATCCGGATCCCCGCCGCCGCCTGCGGGCTCGTCGGCCTCAAGCCGAGCCGCGGCCGGGTCACCCCCGCGCCGGGCACCGACGCGCTCGGCCTGGCCACCGCCGGACCGCTGGCCAGGACCGTGTTCGACACCGCCCTGCTGCTGGACGTGATGGCGCACAGCGCGCCCGGCGACAGCGGCACGCTGCCCGCCGGTCCCGCCGGAACCTTCCAGGCGGGTGCCGAGCGGGCGCCCGGGCGGCTGCGGATCGGCGTCCTGCCCGAGACGGCCGGACAGGACGGGCCGAGCCGGTTCGGCTGTCGCCGCACGGCCGACCTGCTCGCCGACCTGGGCCACCAGGTGGACGAGGCCCCGCCGTTCAGCCCGGCGGAGTACCTGGCCGCCTTCACCGTGGTGTGGGGCGTCCTGGCCGCGTCCGTACCGGTACCGCCCGGACGGGAGGGCGACCTGCTCGCGCTGACCGCCTGGCTGCGGTCCGAGGGGCGTGCCCGCAGCGCCCCGGACCTGCTCGCCGCACACGCCTCGCTCACGGCGACGGCCCGCGAACTCTCCTCCCGCTATGCAGAGTTCGACGTCATCCTGAGCCCGACCACCGACACGCTCGCGCCGCCGGTCGGCTCGCTGGTCGACCAGGACGCCCCCGAACGGACCTTCGCCAGGATGCTCGACTTCACCCCGCGCACCCCGCTGGCCAACATCACCGGGCAGCCGTCGATCAGCCTCCCCCTGCACTGGACGCCCGACGGGCTGCCGGTCGGCATCATGCTGACCGGCCGGCCGCACCAGGAGGCCACCCTGCTCGCCCTCGGCGCCCAGCTGGAGCAGGCCCTGCCGTGGCTCCACCGCACCCCGCAGCCGGTGCTCGACCTGGACGCCGCACACCTGGACGCCGCACCCCAGGTAGAGGAGGGAACCGCGTGAAGCGCGGCCAGCTGGCCTTCCTGACCGGCACCCACGTCGTCAACGACCTCTACCAGGGCGCCGTCCCGGCACTGCTGCCCTTCCTGATGTCCGAGCGGCACTACAGCTACACCGCCGTCTCGGGGATCGCGCTGGCCGCCACCGGCCTGTCCAGCGTGGTCCAGCCGCTCTTCGGCCTGCTCGTCGACCGCCGTCACCGCGGCTGGCTCGTCCCGGCCGGCTTCCTGACCGCCGCCGGGGGCCTCGGCTGCGCCGGGCTCGCCGACAGCTACCTGCTCACCTGGCTCTGCGTGGCCCTCGCCGGGATCGGCGTCGCCGCCTACCACCCGCCCGCCACCAACCAGGCCAGGGCGGCGGGCGGCCAGTCCCAGCAGGCGATGAGCCTGTTCTCCGTCGGCGGCACACTCGGCGCCTCGCTGGCGCCGGCCCTGGTGACGCTGGTGGTCGGCTCGCTCGGCCTGGCCGGCAGCTGGCTGCTCGCCGTCCCCGCGGTGGTGATGGGCGCACTGTGGGCGGCCCAGGGCCCGTGGCTGCGCCGCCGGGGCCACACCCCCGCGCCGCCGCTGGTGACGGCCGGCACGGCCGGGGGCGGGCAGCGCGACGACTGGCGGGCCTTCGGCCGGCTGGTGGTCGCCACGGTCTGCTGGTCGGTTCCCTACGTCACGGTGACCTCGATGCTCGCCCTGCACCTCCAGCGCGACCTGCACACCTCGACGGGCGCGGGGGCCGTGGCCCTCACCTCCCTCACCCTGGCCGGTGCGGCGGGCACCCTGCTCGGCGGGCGGCTGGGCGACCGGTACGGGCGGCTCCTCCCGATCCGGCTGGGCTACCTGCTGGCCGTCCCCGCCCTGGCCGGCGTGGCCTTCGCCCCCACCTTCGCGGCGGCCGAACTCGCCACCGTCGCTTTCGGGTTGGCGATGTTCCTGCCGTTCGCCGCCCAGGTGACGCTGGCCCAGGACTACCTGCCCAACCGGCCCGGCACCGCCAGCGGGCTGACCCTGGGCCTGGCGATGTCGGTGGGCGGGCTGGCCGCCCCACTGCTCGGCCGGATCGCGGACGCGTACGGGCTGCGCACCGTACTGGGATCGGTGCTCGGGGTGCTGCTGGTCGCCCTGGCCTGCGGACTGCGGCTGCGTGACCGGGTGCTGCCGACGGCCGAGTCCGGCCCGCCACCGGGCCCGGAGCCGGAGCCGTCGTCGGAGCCGGAGTCGGAGCCGTCGTCGGCGTCGGTGGGCGCGGCGGCGGAACGGGCTGGTGGGCGGGCCCGCTGAGGGGCTGCGCGGTTGCGGGGCCGCGGGGCCCGTCCTCATGGCAGCGGGACCGGGACACCGTCGTTGCCGGTAACCCGCCGTCGGGTCAGGACGGTGAGGCCGGGACCGCCGAGATCAACGGCCCTGTGCGCCTCAGTGCTTGTGCAGGGCGAGGAAGCGGCGGCCGTGCGAGGTCCAGCGCTCCGCCTCGACCAGCCCGGCGGCGGCGCGGGCCCGCCTGAGGGCGGCGGCCGTGCCGAGCCGGGCCCAGGGGAAGGCCGGTCCGAGCCGGCCGTCCGGGCCCTCGACCTGGACGGTGACCTGCTCGTCCACCTCCTCGGGCTCCACCTCGACCAGCAACAGCCCGTCCGGCGCGATGAGTTCGGCGCCCCTGTGGAGCAGGGCGTCGGGGTCGCCGCCGATGCCGAGGTTGCCGTCGGCGAGGAGCGCGGCGCCCCAGCGGCCCTCGGCGGGCAGCCGGTCGAAGACCGAGCGGCAGAGCGCCGGGCCGCCCAGTCCGACCGTGCGGGCGACGGCCGCCCTGGTCACGTCGACGCCGAGGGCCGGGACGCCGAGGGCGAGCAGCGCGGCGACCAGCCGCCCGGGGCCGCAGCCGAGGTCGAGGACGGGCGCGGCCCGGCGGGCGCAGCGCCGGAGCAGGCTGTGGTCGGCGCCGGCCGCCGGGGCGCACCAGCGTTCGATGTCCAGCCGCAGGCGGTGGCCGTCCTCGCGGCGCAGCCAGAGCGGGCCGCGCCCGGTGCGGACGGCTTCGGCGAACGGGTCGTCCACCCAGGCGGTGGCGGTCGTCAACTCGCCACCTCCGGCTCCAGGTCGACCGTTGCCAGTTGGGCGGCGAAACGGCTGCCCGGGGCCTCGGCGGCGACGCGGCGGGCGTCCTCGGCGGTGTCCACGTCGGTGAGCGGTGGGAGGTGGTGGATCGTCAAGTCGGCTTCGGTGAGGCGTTCCAGGAGTGCCGCGCCGGTCCTCGCGGTGGACATCGGCACGCCGTGCAGCAGGCGCGCGGCCAGTTCGGCGGTCGGCCGGGCCAGGCCCAGCGCCCAGAAGCCACCGTCGGCCGCCGGGCCGTACCAGGCGCCCGTGCGCGACCGCCGCGCGGCCGACAGCGGCTCGGCCAGCACGGCGGCGCTCAGCTGCGGGGTGTCCATCCCGACCAGCAGCGCCGGGGCGTGCGGGGCCACCCGGGCCGCGTGCGCGAAGGCGGCGGCCAGCCGTTCGTCCAGCCCGCCGCCGGTCTGCGCGACGACCTCCCAGCCGGGCGGCAGCCAGTCGCCCGGTTCGCCGTCCAGGACGAGCACGCGCTGCCCGGCCGGCATCGTGCCCAGGGTGTGCAGGGTGTCGGAGAGGGCGGCCGCGGCCAGGGCGGCGGCCTGTTCGGGGGTGCACGGCGGGGTGAGCCGGGTCTTCACCCGGCCGGGGGCGGGCGATTTGGCGATCACCAGCAGGGTCGGCGGGGGCGCGGCCAGCACGACCCGCATGTCGCGGATCGCCTGGCGGGTGCCGCGCAGGGTGCCGGTGACCTTGGAGCGGCCCGCGCGCGGCAGGTAGTCGACGGGCGTCTCGGTGATCCGCAGCCCGGCGGCCGAGGCGGCGAGCACCATCTCCAGCGGGTAGCCGGACCGGCGGTCGCCGAGCCCCAGGGCCAGCAGCTGTTCGCGGCGGGCGGCCCGCATCGGGCCGAGGTCGTGCAGTGGCGCGCCGGTGCGGGCGCGCAGCCGTCGGGCCAGGACGGTGTTGGCCAGGCGGGCGTGCAGCGGCCACGCCCCGGCGGTGGCCGGGCGGCGGCGGCCCAGCACCAGGTCGGCGGAGCCGGCCAGCACCGGGCCGGTGACCAGGGGGAGCTGGGCGGGATCGAGGGAGCCGTCGCAGTCCAGGAAGCAGACCAGGTCGGCGGTGGCGGCGCGCAGCCCGGCGTGGCAGGCGGCACCGAACCCGCGCCGGGGCTCCTCGACCACCGTCGCGCCGAGCGAGCGGGCGAGGTCGGCGGAGCCGTCCCGGGAGCCGTTGTCGACGACGACGGCCCGCCAGCCGTCCGGGATCCGCGCCAGCACCCAGGGCAGCGCGGCGGCCTCGTCGAGGCAGGGCAGCACGACGTCGACGGGGGAGACGGGGGAGGTGGGTGAGGTCACCCGGCCACGCTAAGTGCGGGACGGCGGGGTGCGGCGGCGGCGCAGCCTTACGGAAGTCGGACGCCCCGGCGGCTGACCCGTCCGGCGGATCCGGCCGGGCCGCATCGGGCTGGGATGGGATGGGCTGGTCCGGGCCGGGCCGGGCCGGGCGAGGTGCGGGCGGCGGATCTTACGGAACGCGAACGCGGGCCCGCTTCCGTCCGCGTCCGCCGCCGGGGCCTCCTATCCTCGGCGAGGTGAACGACACCTCGCACATCCTGGTGATCGACGACGACCCGACCGTGGCCGAGGTCGTCGCCGGCTACCTCACCCGCGCCGGGCACCACGTGGACCGGGCCGCCGACGGCGCGCTGGGCCTGGACCTCGCCGAGCGCACCCGCCCCGACCTGCTGGTGCTGGACCTGATGCTGCCCGGCCTCGACGGGCTGGAGGTGCTGCGCCGGCTGCGGGCCTCCGCCGGGGGCGCCGCGCTGCCGGTGGTGCTGCTCACCGCCAAGGGCGACGAGGCGGACCGCATCCTCGGCCTGGAGCTGGGCGCGGACGACTACGTCACCAAGCCGTTCAGCCCGCGCGAACTGGTGCTGCGGGTGCAGTCGGTGCTGCGCCGCGCCCGGGCGGGGAGCGGGGCCGCCGACGCGACGGCCGATGGGACGGGCGGCGGGCCGGCCGGCGGGGTGCTGCGCTCGGGGGACGTCACGCTCGACCCGAAGGCCCGCCGCGCCCACCGGGGCGATCGGGAACTCGCCCTCACCCTGCGGGAGTTCGACCTGCTGGCGTTCCTGCTCCGGCACCCCGGCACGGTGTTCTCCCGGCAGAGCCTGATGCGGCGGGTCTGGGGCTGGGACTTCGGCGACCTCTCCACCGTCACCGTCCACGTCCGGCGGCTGCGCGAGAAGATCGAGGACGACCCGGCCGCGCCCGCCCTGATCAGCACCGTCTGGGGCGTCGGCTACCGCTACGACCCGGCTCCCCGGGAACCGGCGCCGCACGATCCGGCCCCCCGCGACCGGGACCACCCGCAGGGCGGTGCGGCGTGAAGGACCTGCTGCTGATCGCCCTGTTCGCCGCCCTCGGCGCGGGCGGGGCCGGCCTGCTCGGCTGGGCGGCGATCCGGCTGCTGCGCCGCCGCTCCGTCGCCCTGTCCCTGTTCTGCGTGGCGGTCGTGACCGTCCTCGCGGTGACCTCCGGGACGTTCGCCGTGGCACAGGCGATGTTCCTGTCCACCCACGACCTCGGCGTGGTCATCACGGTGCTCGGCATGGCCGCCGTCGTCGCGCTGCTCACCGCCGCGCTGCTCGGCCGTCAGGTGGTGGCCGGCAGCCGGGCGCTGACCGAGGCCGTCCGGACGGTCGGCAGCGACGCCGGGTTCACCGCGCCCGACCATCCGCTCGGCGCGGAGCTCGCCGCGCTGAGCGAGGAGTTGGCCGCCACCAGCGCCCGGCTGGCGGAGTCCCGGGCGCGCGAGCAGGCCCTGGAGCACTCCCGCCGGGAGTTGGTCGCGTGGATCTCGCACGACCTGCGCACCCCGCTGGCCGGCCTGCGGGCGATGGCCGAGGCGCTGGAGGACGGCGTCGCCGAGGACCCCGACCGCTACCTGGTGCGGATCGGTACCGAGGTCGAACGGCTCACCGGCATGGTGGACGACCTGTTCGAGCTCTCCCGGATCCAGGCGGGCGCGCTCGCCCTCTCGCTCACCCGGGTCTCGGTGTACGACCTGGTGGACGACGCGCTCGCCGGGGCGTACCCGCTGGCCCGGCGGCGCGGCGTCCGGCTGGAGGGGCGGCAGGTGGCCGACGAGCCGGCGGCGGCCGAGCCGGTCGAGGTGGACAGCGGGGAGATCACCCGGGTGCTCGGCAACCTGCTGGTCAACGCGATCCGCTCGACCCCCGCGGACGGCGTGGTGGCCGTCGCCGCCCGGCGGGAGGCCGACGAGGTGGTGCTGTCGGTGACCGACGGCTGCGGCGGCATCCCGGAACAGGACCTGCCCCGGGTGTTCGAGACGGGCTGGCGCGGCGGCTCCGCCCGCACGCCCCGCCGCGACGACGGCCGGGCCGCCGGCGAGCCCGGCGAGAGCGGTGCCGGGCTCGGGCTCGCCATCGTGCGCGGCATCGTCGAGGCGCACGCCGGGCGCGCGGAGGTGCGCAACGTCGCCGGGGGCTGCTGCTTCGAGATCGCCCTGCCCGCGCCGCGCGCCCGGCGGGAATGACGAGACAGGTCCCGGGGGTCCGCCTTTCGAGCGCGCGGCCTGCTCGGCCCGCTGTTCCTGCTCGGCCTGCTCGGTCTACTCGGCCACGGCCTCGCGCAGCCGCTTCTTGTCCGGCTTGCCGACCGACGTCAGCGGGATCTCGTCCACGAGGTGCAGGGCCTCCGGCGCGTAGATCCGCCCCTTGCGGGCAGTGACGAACGCCTGGACCTCCGCCAATTCGGGCTGCTGCCCGGGAGCGGGAACGACGGCGACGTGGACGTGCTCCGCCTCCTGCGCGTCGCGCACGCCGAAGACCGCGCAGCGGGCGATCGCCGGGTGGGTGAGCAGGAGATCCTCGACCTCGGACGGGTAGACGTGCCCGCCGACCACGATGATCAGGTCCTTGACCCGGTCTGCCAGGTAGAGGTTGCCGTCCGCGTCGAAGTAGCCGACGTCGCCGGTGTTCAGCCAGCCGTCGCGCAGCACCTCGGCGGTCAGGTCGGGCAGCTTCCAGTACCCGGCCATGAGTCCGGCCGATCGGACGTGGACCTCGCCCTGCTCTCCGGTCGGCAGCGCGGTGCCGTCCTCGGCGCGGACCTCCACGTCGACGCCGGGGATGGGCCGGCCGACCGAGACCTGGCCGCCCTGCGCGATCCGGTCGTGCGCCTCCGGGGTGAGGAAGGAGATCAGCTGCGCCTCGGACATCCCGTAGACGCCCACCAGGACCGGCCCGAACACCTTGAGTGCCTCGCGGATCCGGGTCGGCGAGGCGGCGCAGCCCCCGTACATGATCTGCCGCAGGCTGGACAGGTCGGTGCGGCCGATCGCCGGGTGGTCGAGCAGCTGGTAGAGCAGCGGCGGCAGCACCCAGAGGCTGGTGATGCGCTCGCGCTCGACGGCGGCCAGGACCTCGCCGGGATCGAAGGTGCGCTGGAGGACCACCGTGCCGCCGTGGTGGAGCGTCAGGTCGGAGAAGATCCCGGCGAGGTGGGCGAGCGAGGTGGCGGCGAGGAAGCGGGGCGCCTCGTCGGCCGTGCCGCCGGAGCCGAACGAGGTGTCGAAGACGCCGCGGTAGGGGCCGTGCAGGCTGAGGATGCCCTTGGGGACCCCGGTGGTGCCGCCGGTGTGGCGGATGCCGAGGTCGTCGTCCGGGCCGATCCGGACGGCGGGCGGCTCGGTGGGGCGGTTCGCGGCGGCGGCGATCACGTCCTCGCCGATCGCGTCCGGTCCGGGGCCGAGGCGGAGCACCGTCGGCACGTCGATCAGGGGCAGCAACTCGGCGGCCGCCGGGTACCGTTCGGCGTCCACGAGGAGGACGGCGGTGTCGACGCTCGCCGCGATCTCGGCCAGGACGGGGGTGCTCATGCCGTCGTAGAGGTTCACCACCCGCGCACCCGCGAGGCCCGCCGCGTAGCGGGCGCTCAATGCCTCGGCGGTGTTGCCGGTGAGCAGGGTGACGGTGTCCCCGCGGGTGACGCCCCGGGCGATGAGCTCGTGGGCGAGGCGGTAGGTGGCCGTGGCGAAGTCGCCGGCGGTGATCTCGACGCCGTCGGCGGTGACGATGGCCCGCCGGCCCGGGTCGGCGGAGAGGGACCGGAGGATCAAGGCGGGTGCGCTCACGAATTCCTGGTCGTTCATGGCCACTTCTTCCTTGTAGTTTGCAACCATGTTGCAAGGCTAGCTCCATCCTCCGCTCTTCACCGGCGAGTTCCGGCCGACATCGGACGGGCCGTCAGCTGTGGCGTCGGGCCGCGGCGCCGCCGCGAACTCGGCCATCCCGGCGTGGAACGGCACTTGCGGGCGCCAGCCGAGTTCGGCGCGCAGCCGGGAGGAGTCGGCGGTGATGTGCCGGACGTCGCCCAGGCGGTACTCGCCGGTCACCAGTGGCGCCGGGCCGCCGTGTGCCGCCGCCAGCGCCCCGGCCAGCTCGCCGATCGTGCGGACCTCGCCGCTGCCCACGTTGTAGGCGCGGGAGCTGCCCGGCGCGCGGGCGGCCAGGGCCTCCAGTGCGGCGAGGTTGGCCGCGGCGACGTCCTCGACGTGGACGAAGTCCCGGCGCTGGCCGCCGTCCTCGAACACCCGGGGGGCCTCGCCCCGGGCCAGCGCCGAGCGGAACAGCGAGGCGACCCCCGCGTACGGGGTGTCGCGCGGCATGTCCGGGCCGTACACGTTGTGGTAGCGGAGCGTCAGGACGGCGCCCTGGCAGGTCCGGGCCCACACGGAGGCAAGGTGCTCCTGGGCGAGCTTGGTGGCCGCGTACACGCTGCGCGGGTCGGCCGGGGCGTCCTCGCCGACCAGGCCGGGGCTCAGGGCGCGGCCGCAGGCCGGGCAGGGCGGCTCGAAGCGCCCGGCCTCCAGGTCGGCCGGGCGGCGCGGGCCCGGGGCGACGTCGCCGTGCGCGGGGCAGCGGTAGCGGCCCTCCCCGTACACCACCATCGAGCCGGCCAGGACGAGGCGGCGGACGCCGTCGCGGGCCATCGCGGCGAGCAGGACGGCCGTGCCGAGGTCGTTGCAGCCCGCGTAGGCGGGGGCGTCGTCGAGGTCCAGCCCGAGGCCGACCATCGCCGCCTGGTGGCAGACCGCGTCCACCCCGGCCAGCGCCCGCCGCACGGCGGCGGCGTCCCGGACGTCCCCCTGCTCGAAGGCCACGCCCCCGGGCAGTTCGGGGGCCCGCCCCGAGCGGTGGACGGCGGGCAGCAGCGCGTCCAGCACCCGTACCCCGTGCCCGGCCGCGACCAGTGCGCGGACCACGGCCGACCCGATGAACCCGGCTCCGCCGGTGACCAGAATCTCCATGCCGCCGACGCTAGCCGCGCGGTGCGGCGGATCGGGCGTGGACGGACCGGCCGTCAGAGACCGGTAATCCTTCCGGCGTAACAGGCGTAACAGGCGTGACAGGCGTGACGGGCGTGACGGAGGATCGCCGACCGATCCGATCCGGCGTTCAACTGGCGTTCGCCGGAGGAACCTTCGCCGGTGGCCCGGGCGCCCGGTCCGACTGGGACCCTCCTGGGCGTTTCCCGGAGCCTTGGAGGCGGCAGTGTCACATCCCTCGCGCAGAACGGTCCTTCGGACGGGTACCGCGGCAGGTGCGCTGGCCGCGCTGCCCGCGTCCACCCTCCTCTGGACGCAGCCGGCCCTGGCGGGCACCCCCGGACCGGAACAGATCCACCTCCAGTGGGGCAACGAGCCGTCCCGCGAGATGACCGTCTCCTGGGCGACGGCCGCCACCGTGCGCCGCCCCCGGGTGCGGATCGGCACCCCGCGCGGCGGCGCCGGCCACACGGTGGACGCCGAGACCCGCACCTACGTCGACGGGCTCAACAAGGTCGAGACGTACACCCACCACGTCCGCCTGGACGGCCTGCGGCCCGACACCACGTACGTCTACGAGGTGCTGCACGACGGCTCCGGCCCGGTGCGCGGCACCTTCCGCACCGCGCCCGCGCGCGGCCGGGCCGCGTTCCGCTTCACCAGCTTCGGCGATCTCGGCACCGGCGACAACGCGTTCAGCAAGTCCTCGATCCACGGCGCCGCCGCCGTCCGCCAGGTCGAGCAGTTCGCGCCGCTGTTCCACCTGCTCAACGGCGACCTCGCGTACGCCAACAACAACCCGCAGCGCCAGCCGCAGTGCTGGAACGCGTTCATGAACAACCTCGCCAAGTCGGCCGCCAGCCGGCCCTGGATGCCCGCGCCCGGCAACCACGAGGTCGAGGCCGGCGGCGGGGACCTCGGCTACGCCTCCTACCTGACCCGCTTCGAACTGCCCGACAACGGCACCCGCGACTACTGCGGCAACTGGTACGGCTTCCAGGTCGGTTCGGTGCTGTTCGTGAGCCTCGACGGCAACGAGATCGCCGTCGAGGACGACGCCAGCCTCGACCCGGCCACCGGCGAGTCCATCTACCTCAGCGACTACAGCGAGGGCGCCCAACTCCGCTGGCTGGAACGCACCCTGGCACGCGCCCGGCGCGGCCGCGCGGTGGACTGGGTCGTCGTCAACCTGCACCAGTTCGCGATGTCCTCCTCGGCCGCCAGCCACGGCGGTGACATGGGCATCCGCGAGAAGCTGCTGCCGCTGCTCGACCGCTACGGCGTCGACCTCGTCCTGGCCGGGCACGACCACGACTACGAGCGCACCCACCCCGTCCGCGGCACCGAGCCGGGCGGCCTGCTCACCCCGGCCGTCGCCGACGACGACCTGCGCCGGATCGACACCTCGCAGGGCACCGTCCACCTGATCCTCGGCGGCGGCGGCACCGCCGGCCACGACGACGTCTACCTGCCCGCGGACGCGGACGGCGTCCGCCAGGCCTCCGTGCGCACCCAGCGGCTCACCTTCAAGGCCGACCCGGACGCGAAGGAGAAGGCCCACTGGTCCGCGGTCACCGACCCGGACACCGCCTTCCCGTACGGCGTCGCGGTCTTCGACGTCGACCCCGGGGCGCTGCCGGGTGGCCGCACCACCATCACCGTCAGCTACTACCACTCGCCGCCCGCCACCGCCGCGAACCCGTTCCCGACGCCGGTGCTCTTCGACCGCTTCACCCTGTACCGCGACCGCAGCGACGGCTGGGGCGACCGGGACCGGAACGACGACCGGTACGGCGGCCGGAACGGCGACCAGGGCGAGGACGAGAACACCGGCTCCGGGGTCGGCGCCGGGCGCCGGTGACGCCTCGCGTCTTCGAGGGGCCCGTCGCGCGTACCGCGCGGCGGGCCCCTCGTCCGTTCAGGCGGCGCCGGGGAGGGCGGCCGGGCGGGCGCTGGTCCATGCGGGGTGGCTGGTGACGGAGGGTCGTCGTGGCGGAGCGGTCCGGTGGTGACGGTCGGTCGGGCGGCGGGTTGGGCCGTTGGTGACGGCGGCCGCCGCCGTGGCTGGGCTGTCCGTGCGACGGGTGCCCGCGCCGACGCGCGGGCCACTGGCGGGGCGGTTAGCGTCGGCCGCAACACGGTTTCAGCTATGGGAGGTTGGCAGTGCAGCGGTGGATCATTGTGACGGCCCTCACCACGGCCCTCGGCGGGCTCACGGCACCCGCCCTGGCCGCCGACCCGGCGCCGGCCGCCGCTTCGGTGGCCGCCCCGGCCCGGGTGCGGGACGGGGACTCGGCCCCCACGGGCGTCACTCTCGGTGAGGCCTGGATCGACCCGAAGGTCCCCGGCCGGGTCCGGGTCGACGTCGAGTACGTCTGCGGGGTCGCGGAGGAGGCCCGCTCGCTCACCGTCTCGGTCGAGCAGCGGGACCCGGAGGACACCTCCTCGATGGCCTTCGGCTCCAGCCGGACGGCCGAGGCGGACGTGATCTGCGACGGGACGGCGCGGCAGCGGCAGCTCGTCGTCCAGTCCAAGACGGTCAACTGGATCCCGGGCGCGGACGCCGTCCTGATCGCCACGGTCTCCGACCTCGGCGCCACCCCGCCCGCGTCCTCGGACGCCCGGCGGGTCCCGCTCTTCGGGTCCTGATGCGGTCGCGGGCCCGGGCCGTGGCCGCCGTGCTCCTCGGCGCCGCCCTCGCCGCCTGCTCCGTCCGCGTGGGCGGCCCGGATTCGGGCCCGGACTCGGGATCGACCTCGGGCCCGGGGCCGACCGGGTCCGTTTCGGCGACTCCGCCCGCCCCGGCCGCCTCGCCGTCCCCGGCCACCGCTCCCGCCCCGGGGGCGGTGGTCATCAGGGACTTCGTGTTCGAGCCGGCCGACTTCACCGTCCGCCCTGGAGCCGTCGTCACGGTCCGCAACGCCGACACCGTCGAGCACACCCTCACCGCCCAGGACCGCGGGTTCGACACCGGCGTCATCGCCCCGGGCGCGTCCGCGACCTTCACCGCGCCGGCCCGGCAGGGGGCCTCCTCGTACCTGTGCAGCCTGCACCACTTCATGCGGGGGATCCTGACGGTGTCCTGAGCCGGCCGGTCCGCGGGCCGCGCGGGTGCCGGGTGCGGCCGCTCCTGAATCGCAAGCCCACAGGTGAACGGGGCTGCTGCTATCCGCCGCCATGTTCTACAGTTCTGTAGAACTAGGAGAAACAGCGAACGGGGGCACGGCATGGACAGGCCGCTTCGACTGCCGCAGCAGGATCGGGCCGACTTCGAGACGGAACTGGGGAGGGCGCTGGCCGGGTCGCAGGTGCGGGCGGCCCTGCGGGCGGTGGGGGACGAGGGGCCGGGGGTGGAGCGGTTGCGCCGGAGCGCCCGCGAGAACGCGGAGTTCGTGCTGGCGGCGGCGGCGCCCGAGTACGAGCGGTACGCGGCGCTGCGGGCGGACCAGGACGCGGTCGCGCGGCTGCCGGTGGACGAGCCGGGGCGCCAGCGGGTGTCCGGGTGGTGGGGGGTGCTGGGGGTGATCGCGCCGATCGTCGCCGGGGTGGCCGCCGCGATCTTCCTGCTGCTCGGGTACGCGCTGGGGCTGGCGGACGACGGCGAGGTGCTCGGGCGCGCGCTGGTCGGCGCCGGGTGGGTGGCGGCCGGGGTGGCCGCGGTGAGCCTGCTGGTGGGCGGGCTGGGGCTGCTGGGCGCGGCCTCGCGGCCGAGGGTGGTGGACCCCGGCGGGGAGGTCGGCGTCCTGGGGGAGCTGGGGCTGGCGCGGGACGCCTGGCGGTCGGCGCTGGCGGAGCGCGGCCTGGTGCCGTTCCTGCTGGCGCAGGCGGGCGCGGGGGCGCCCGGCCGGCGCCGCTGACGCCCGCCGGATCAGTCGTGGCGGGTGCGGGCGGCGTCGACGAGGAGGTGGGCGGCGTCGAGCGGGATGCCGAGTCGGCGGGCGATCCACGGGGCCGGTCGGCCGGCCCGGGCGAGCATCCAGGCGGAGTACAACTGGCCCAGCTGCGGGGCCTGGTGGGCGAGGAGGAGCGGGCGTACGGCGTCCATCGGGAAGTCCTCGAGGGCGCGGGCGCTGTACTCGCGGCCGTTGGGGCCGGGCGGGGGTAACGGGAGCGGGCGGCGGGTGTCGAGCCAGCGCCCGAGCAGCACCGCGCCGACCGCCAGGAGGCCGGAGCCGGAGGCGCCGATCAGGATGGCGTTGATGACCGGGCGGTCCTCCTCCTCGGCCATGCCGAGGGCGAGTTCCTCGGCGACGAGGAGGGCGAGGACGGTGAGCAGCACCGCTGCTTCGGCGGGGCGCGGGTAGGGCCGGGACGTCGTCATGGGATACCTCTCCTCGGCGGGGGAGACCGGGGCGGGTGAAGGGGTCGCGGACGGCGGTGGCGGCAGGGCCGACGTGGGTGACTTGACGTCGGGAAGGCCTGACGTAGCGTCAGAAAGGCTGGGTGACGGGTGTGTTCACCGTCTCGGCCGTGCTCACCGTCTGCCGGAGGCGGACCGGGGCATGTGGGGGTGGGGGCGGGTGGTGCGGCCCGCACTGCTGCTGTCCATGCGTCTCGCCTCCTTCCGGTCGGGCGCGCCATGCTGGTGCGTTCGTCGACGGGGCAAGGGGGGGTCATCCTCGGACTTCGGGACAGCATAGCCCGGCCCTCACGCCAACTTCGACACCCTTGTCGAAGTTGGCGCGGGTGGGGGAGCCCCGCGGTTGGACGATCGACCAGGTGGGGCCGGGTGCGGCTGGTGTGCGGGCCCACTCGTGCCCGACCGGTCGCCGCGGCTTCAATCGCCGTACCGAAGGAACGGGACCGGCCGGGGGCGATGGAGCGACATGGATCTGAACACGGTGGCCGAGCTGTGCGACGCCCGCCGGGGCGGCACCTGGCGGCCCGGGGACGCCTGGCTCGGCGGCGGGACGTACCTGTTCTCCGAACCGCAGCCGCACATCCGCCGGCTGATCGACCTCGGCCGGATGGGCTGGGAACCGCTCACCCCGACCCCGGACGGCGGCCTGGAGATCGCCGCGACCTGCACGGTCGCCCAGCTCTCCCGCCACCCCAAACCCGCGGCCTGGGCGGCGGCGCCGCTGTTCGAGCAGTGCTGCCGGGCGTTCCTGGCCTCCTGGAAGATCTGGAACATGGCCACCGTCGGCGGCAACCTGTGCAACGGCCTGCCCGCCGGCCCGATGATCTCGCTGACCGCCGCCCTGGACGGGGTCTGCCTGCTGCGGGCCCCGTCGGGGGAGCAACGCCGCGTCCCGGTGGCGGAGTTCGTCACCGGCGCCGGCGTCAAGGACCTGCGGCCGGGTGAGCTGCTGCGCTCGATCACCCTGCCGGGCCGGGCGCTGGCGGCCCGGACGGCGTTCCGCCAGGCCTCGCTGTACGGGCTGGGCCGCTCCGGCGCGCTGCTGATCGGCACCCTCGATCCGGTGGACGGTTCGCTGACCATCACGGTGACCGCCGCCACCGTCCGCCCGATCCGGCTCTGGTTCCCGCCGGGGCCGAACGCGGCCGCCGTCGAGGAGGCGGTCCGAGGCGGCATCCGGCCCGAGGAGTACGTCGACGACATCCACGGACTGCCCGCCTGGCGGCGGCACCTGACCTTCCGGTTCGCCGAGCAGATCCGCCGCGAACTGGACCCCGCCCGCCCGGCCCCGCCGGGCACGGCCGGACCGGACCTGGCCGGCCCGGACTCGGCTGGACCGGACCTGGCCGAGGAGGCCGCCGCATGAGCTTCTCGATCCGCGTCAACGAACGGGACTTCGACACCGAGCCCCGCCCGGGCCAGTGCCTGCGCACCTACCTGCGCGAGCGCGGCTGGTTCGGGGTGAAGAAGGGCTGCGACGCCGGCGACTGCGGCGCCTGCACCGTGCAGGTGGACGGCACCCCGGTGCACAGCTGCCTCTACCCGGCGGCACGCGCCGAGGGGCGGTGCGTCACCACGGTGGAGGGCCTGGCCAAGGACGGCGAACTGCACCCGATGCAGCAGCGGTTCCTGGACGCCCAGGGCTTCCAGTGCGGCTTCTGCACGGCCGGCTTCCTGATGACCGCCAGTGCCCTCGACGAGGAGCAACTCGCCGACCTCCCCAGGTCGTTGAAGGGCAACCTGTGCCGCTGCACCGGCTACCGGGCGATCGAGGACGCGATCCGCGGCGTCCGGCACACCGAGGAGCCCGAGGCCGGCCGCGCCGTCGGCCGCAGCCTCGGCGCGCCCGCCGGGCCGCAGGTCGTCACCGGAACCGCCCGGTACACCTTCGACGTGGAGGTGCCGGGGCTGCTGCACCTGAAGCTGCTGCGCTCCCCGCACCCGCACGCCCGGATCGTCGCCATCGACACCGCGGCCGCTCTGCGGGTGCCCGGCGTGCACGCGGTGTTCACCCACCACGACGCGCCCGAGCGGCTGTACTCCTCGGCCCGGCACGAGCACCCGACCGAGGACCCGGACGACACCCGGCTGCTGGACGACGTGGTCCGCTTCGTCGGCCAGCGGGTCGCCGCGGTGGTCGCCGACAGCGAGGCCGCCGCCGAGGAGGGTTGCCGCCGGATCGCCGTCGAGTACGAGCAACTCCCGTACGTGCTGGACCCGGAGGAGGCGATGGCGCCCGGCGCGCCGGTGCTGCACGCCAAGGGGCCGCAGGCCCGGATCGCCCGGCCGGAGAACAACGTGTGCGGCGAGGTGCACGGCGAGATCGGCAGCGTGGAGCAGGGCTTCGCCGAGGCCGACGCGGTCTACCAGGAGACCTTCCGCACCCAGCGGGTGCAGCACGCCAGCCTGGAGACGCACGGCTGCGTGGTCTCCTTCGAGGAGCGGGAGGACGGTGTCGGCGAGCGGCTGGTGGTGCGCTCCAGCACCCAGGTGCCGTTCCTCACCCGGCGCGCGCTCTGCGCCCTGTTCGACCTGCCGGAGGAGGACGTCCGGGTGGTGGCGGGCCGGGTCGGCGGCGGCTTCGGTGGCAAGCAGGAGATGCTGACCGAGGACATCGCGGTGCTGGCGGCGCTGCGGCTGCGCCGGCCGGTGAAGCTGGAGTTCACCCGGGCCGAGCAGTTCTACGGCGCCACCACCCGGCACCCGTTCACGATCACCGTCAAGGCGGGCGCGAAGGCGGACGGCACGCTCACGGCGCTGAGCTTCCGGGTGGTGTCCGACACCGGCGCGTACGGCAACCACGGCCCGGCGGTGATGTTCCACAGCGTCGGCGAGTCGATGGGCGTCTACCGGGTGCCGCACAAGAAGGTCGAGGCGTACTCGGTGTACACCAACTGCGTGCCGGCCGGCGCCTTCCGGGGCTACGGGCTCGGGCAGGTGACCTTCGCGGTGGAGTCGGCGATGGACGAACTGGCCCGTCGGCTGGGCATCGACCCGCTGGAGTTCCGGGAGCGCAACGTCATCGGCCCCGGCGAGCACCTGCTCAGCCCCGGCGGCGAGGAGGAGGACCTGCACATCGCCAGCTACGGCCTCGACCAGTGCCTGCAAGTCGTCCGTGACGCGCTCGCGAACGACCGCAGCGCGGCGGACGCCCCCGAGGGCTGGCTGGTCGGGCAGGGCTTCGCGATGGCGATGATCGCCACCGGCCCGCCCGGCGGGCACTTCGCCGACGCCGCCGTCGCCCTGCTGGAGGACGGCAGCTACGACGTCGCCGTCGGGACGGCCGAGTTCGGCAACGGCACGACCACCGTGCACCAGCAGATCACCGCGGGCGCGCTCGGCACCACCGTCGACCGGATCGCGATCCGGCAGTCCGACACCGACGTCGTCCGGCACGACACCGGCGCCTTCGGCTCGGCCGGGACGGTGGTCGCGGGCAAGGCGGTGATGCGGGCGGCGAACGCGCTCGCCGAACGGCTGACCGACTTCGCCGCCGAGTACGCGCGGACCCCGCGCAGCCTGGTCCGGCTCGGCGCCGAGGCCGTCGACTGCGACGGGCGCGGCATCCCGCTGAAGGAACTGCACGCGGCGGCGCGCGAACGCGGCGTCGACCTCGTCGGCACCGGGCACTGGGGCGGCTCGCCGCGCTCGGTGGCGTTCAACTCGCAGTGGTTCCGCCTGGCCGTCGACCCGGACACCGGGGAGATCCGGATCCTGCGCAGCGTGCACGGCGCCGACGCCGGGCGGGTGATGAACCCGATGCAGTGCCGCGGGCAGGTCGAGGGCGGGGTCGCCCAGGCGCTCGGCGCGACGCTGTTCGAACGGGTGCTGCTGGACGACCGGGGCGAGGTCACCACGGCCGCCTTCCGCCGCTACCGCCTGCCCGCGTACGCCGACGTGCCGCGCACCGAGGTGCACTTCTCGACCACCTCGGACGCGATCGGCCCGCTCGGCGCCAAGTCGATGAGCGAGAGCCCGTTCAACCCGGTCGCCCCCGCCTTCGCCAACGCCCTGCGCGACGCCACCGGCATCCGCTTCACCGACCCGCCGTTCCTGCGCGACCAGGTCTGGCAGGCGCTCGCCGACCGGCGGGAGTGACGTTCGGTCCCGCCCTGGTTACCCTGGGTCGCACTGTCGGACGCGCCCCAGGGAGGCCGGATGGGACTCACCAGTCACAAGCTGCTGGCGCTGGTGGCACTGTTCGCGGTGTTCACGGTGCTCGGCACGCTTTGGGTCTGGCCCCGGCTGGCCGTCCGCAGCTGGCCCGCGGTGTTCCTGCGGCTCGGCACGATCGCCGTCACCCAGTTCGCCCTGCTGGCCACCCTCGGGCTCGCCGTCAACGACGACTTCGTGTTCTACAGCAGCTGGTCGGACCTGTTCGGGCGCGACCGCGGGACGGGCGTCATCCAGACGGGCGGCCCGTCCGTCAGCCCGACCGCCGTCCCCTCCGGCCCCCCTTCCGGCACCCCCGGCAGCGCCCCGGCCGAGGTGCCCGCCGGGGTGCAGGTGCTCGGCACCGCGGAGATCACCGGCGCGGACGGGGCCGACCGCGACCCGGCCACCATCGGGCGGCTCGACCGGGTCCGGCTGCCCGGCGGCACCACCGGGCTCAGCACCGACGGGTACGTCTACCTGCCTCCGCAGTACTTCCGCCCCGGCGCCGAGACCCGGCACTTCCCGGCCGCCCTGGTGATGACCGGCTTCCCGGGGGACGCCGCCAACCTGGTCACCAAACTGCGCTACCCCGCGTACGAACTCGACCTGCTGCGCCGGGGGACGATGAAGCCGACCGTGCTGGTGCTGGTGCGCCCCTCGCCGTCGATGCCGCGCGACAGCGAGTGCGAGGACGTCCCGAACGGCCCGCAGGCCCAGCGCTACTTCACCACCGACGTGCCGGCCGACCTGCGCGCCTCCTACCGGGTGCTCGACGGCACCGGCTCCCTCGGCGTGATCGGCGACTCCACCGGGGGCTACTGCGCCGTCAAACTCGGCATGGTCCACCCGGAGACCTTCCCGGTGGCGGTCTCGCTGTCCGGTTACTTCAAGGCCGCCGAGGACGCGACCACCGGCGACCTCTTCGGCGGCAGCCGGCAGCGGCGCGACGAGGCCGACCTGAACTGGCGCCTCGCCCACCTGCCGATGCCCGCCCTCGCCGTCCTTCTCGCCGACAGCAAGGAGGACGGCCACGGCTACGCCGACTCCGTGGCCTTCGCCGCGGCCGCCCGCCCGCCGCTGGTGGTCACCCAGGCCACCGTGGAGACCGGCGGGCACAACTTCACCACCTGGACCAGGCTGCTCCCGCCGTCGCTGACCTGGCTGAGCGACCACCTGCGCGACCCGCGGTGACGCCGGCCGCCCCCTGGTGCCGACGGCCGGACGGCGGCCGAGAACGTCGGCGGGGTGGTCACTCCTGAGCCATTGTGTGGCAGGAGGGTTGCCTGGGGGCTCAACTTCAGGGTAGGCAAACCTAAGTGATTCCGATTCGGGGGGAGGACGCGCGCCATGACAGTGACCGAGAACCCGACCGCCCGGGTCGACCGGCTCGCCATCGCCCTCGCGGACGGCACCCCGCTGCTCGCCCCGGTCAGCCTCGACCTGCGCCCCGGGCGCGTGCACGCCGTCACCGGCCCCTCCGGCGCGGGCAAGACCACCCTGCTGCACGCCCTCGCCGGCGCCCTGCCCCCAGGCGCCCGGGCCACCGGACTGGTCACCGTCCTCGGCCAGGACGTCCTCGCCCTCGCCCCCGAAGCGCTGCGCCGGTTGCGCCGTCACCGGCTCGCCTTCCCCGGCGCCCTCTCGGGTGGCCAGCAGCGCCGCGTCGCCCTCGCCCGGGCCCTCGCCCGCCGCCCCGACCTGCTGCTCCTCGACGAACCCGGCGCCGGCCTGGACCGTGCCCTGCGGGACGAGATCGCCGACCTGCTGCGCGAACTCGCCCGCCGGCACGGCATCGCCGTCGCGCTCGCCAGCCACGACGCCGCCTTCGTCGCCCGCTGCGCCGACGAGGTGCACGTCCTCGCCCCGGCCCGCCCCGGGGCGGGCGGCGACGCCGTCCGGGCCGGGGCCGGCCGTACGTCCGGACCGGTCGCGGCGCGCACCGCCGTCGGGCTGGCCGCGCTCGGCGTCGAAGCCCACGTCGGGTACGGGCGCGGGCGGCGCCGGATCCTCGCCGGGGTCGACCTGCACCTCGCCCCCGGCAGTTGCACCGGCATCATCGGCCCCTCCGGCACGGGCAAGACCACCCTGGTCCGGGTCCTCGCCGGGCTCCACCCGCCCACCGGCGGCACCCTCACCCTGGACGGCGCCCCGCTGGCCGGCTCGCACCACGCCCGCACCCGCGAGCAGCGCCGCCGCGTCCAACTCGTCCCGCAGAACCCGCTCGGCGCGCTCAACCCGGTCCGGACCGTCGGCGCCACCCTCACCCGGCCGCTGCGGCTGCACCACACCACCCCGCACGAGCAGTGCCCCGGCCGGGTCGCCGAACTGCTGGCCGCCGTCGGCCTCCCCGCCGACCTGGCCGCCCGGCACCCGGCCGAGCTGTCCGGCGGCCAGCGTCAACGCGTCGCCATCGCCCGGGCGTTGGCGGCCGGGCCGGACGTCCTGCTGTGCGACGAGGTGACCTCGGGGCTGGACGCCGAGACGGCCGCGGGCATCATGACCCTGCTGGGCCGGTTGCGCGTCGAGCGCGGGGTGGCGCTGGCGCTGATCAGCCGCGACCTGCCGCCGGTGCGCGAACACGCGGACGCGGTGGTGCGGTTGGGGGCGGCGCCGGGGCGGGCCTGGACCAGGGGCCGTGGAGCGGCGGGCCCGGGCGCGATGGCGCCCGCCGGCTCGGCGTGGGTGAGGTGACGCGCCGAGCCGGCGGGCGGGTTCGGGGACGTGCTGTCAGGCACGCCCGAGCAGCGGGAGCGGTGCCCCGGTGCGGGCGGGGAGTTCGAGCCGGGTCAGCAGCGCGGAGGGCGAGACCTCGACCACCCGGCAGCCCGCGCGGTGGCGGCAGTGCCGGGCCACCGAGCCGTGCCGCAGCCGGTCGAACCGGCGGCGGGTGGCGGCGCCGAGGACCAGCAGGTCCTCCGGCCCGGTGACGGCGCCGACCAGGGCCGGCCCGGGCTCGGCCCTGACCACCAGCGGGTGGATGACCAGCCCGGCCGGATAGCCGCCGTAGGCCTGCTCGAAGGCGATGTCCAGCCGCCGTCGGGCGGCGTGCTCCAGTTCGGACAGCGGGCGCAGGCCGTCGCGTTCGCCCGCGTTCCACGCGGCCACCGGCACCAGCACGGCCTCGCTGCGGGCCGCCTCGCCGACGGCGTGGTAGAGGGCGGCCAGACTGCTCAGTGATCCGCTCAGGCCGACGATCACTCGGGTGGTCCCGGTCATGGCCGTTCGCCTCCGTTTCTCCGGTCGGGTACTCCCGGTTCCGTACTCCTTGGTTCGGATGATTCCAGTGAACCCCGGAACCGGGCCGTCCGTACCGCCGCTGATGGCTCCATGACGCCGGTCGCACACTTCTTGACGGCCTTCTGACAGCTCCGTCGCGCCGTGCGCCTCAGCCGAGGCCCGGCACGAACTGGATCAGCAGGTCGATCGCCTTGATGCCGAGGAACGGCAGGATCAGCCCGCCCAGCCCGTACACCCGCAGGTTGCGGCGGAGCAGGTCGGTGGCGGAGGCGGGCTGGTAGCGGACGCCGCGCAGGGCGAGCGGGATCAGGGCGACGATGATCAGTGCGTTGAAGATGATCGCGGAGGCGATCGCCGAGGTCGGGCTGTGCAGTTCCATGATGTTGAGGTGGTGCAGCCCGGGGTAGGCGTTCGCGAACATGGCGGGGATGATCGCGAAGAACTTGGCCACGTCGTTGGTGATCGAGAAGGTGGTCAACGCGCCCCGGGTGATGAGGAGTTGCTTGCCGACCCGGATGATGTCGATCAGCTTCGCCGGGTTGGAGTCGAGGTCGACCATGTTGCCGGCCTCCTTGGCGGCCGGGGTGCCGGAGTTCATCGCGACGCCGACGTCGGCCTGGGCGAGCGCGGGGGCGTCGTTGGTGCCGTCGCCGGTCATCGCGACCATGTTCCCGGCGGCCTGCTCGCGGCGCAGGTGGGCGAGCTTGTCCTCGGGGGTGGCCTCGGCGAGGAAGTCGTCCACCCCGGCCTCGGCGGCGATGGCGCGGGCGGTGAGCGGGTTGTCGCCGGTGACCATGACGGTGCGGATGCCCATCCTGCGCAGCTCGGCGAAGCGCTCGGCGATGCCCTCCTTCACCACGTCCTTGAGTTCGACCACGCCCAGCGCCCGGGCGCCGTGCCGGTCGTGGACGGCTACCAGCAGCGGGGTGCCGCCGGCCTCGGCGATCCGGTCCACCAGCGGCTTGGCCTCCATCGGCATCCGCCCGCCGGAGTCCACCACCCAGCGGGCGACGGCTCCGGCGGCACCCTTGCGGATCAGGCAGTTCGTCCCGTCGGGCCAGGCCAGGTCGACGCCGCTCATCCGGCTGTGCGCGGTGAACGGGACGGGCCGCTGTTCGCCGAGTTCGCCGGGGGCGCGGGGCGGCACCCAGTACTGGCGGTTCGTCAGTTCGACGAGTGAGCGCCCCTCCGGGGTCTCGTCCGCGACGGAGGCCAACTGGGCTGCCTCGGCGAGCTGTTCGGTGCTCGCACCGGGCAGCGGGTGCAGTGCGACGGCCCGGCGGTTGCCGTGGGTGATGGTGCCGGTCTTGTCGAGCAGCAGCACGTCGACGTCCCCGGCGGCCTCGACGGCCCGGCCGGAGAGGGCGACGACGTTGCGCTGGACCAGCCGGTCCATCCCGGCGATGCCGATCGCGGACAGCAGCGCGCCGATGGTGGTCGGGATGAGCGCGACCATCAGGGCGACCAGTACCACGGTGGTCTGCGGCGCGTGCGCGTAGATCGCCATCGGCTGGAGCGAGACCACCGAGAGCAGGAAGACGATGGTGAGCGAGGCGAGCAGGATGTTGAGCGCGATCTCGTTCGGGGTCTTCTGCCGGTTGGCGCCCTCCACCAGGGCGATCATGCGGTCGACGAAGCTCTGCCCGGGCCGGGAGGTGACCCGGACGACCAGGTGGTCGGAGAGCACCCTGGTGCCGCCGGTGACGCCGGTGCGGTCACCGCCGGACTCGCGGATCACCGGCGCGGACTCCCCGGTGATCGCCGACTCGTCGACGGAGGCCACCCCCTCGACCACCTCGCCGTCCTGCGGCACGACCTCGCCGGCCGGCACCAGCACCACGTCGTGCAGCATCAACTGCTCGGCGGGGATCACCTCGTGGCGGTGGTCGCGGGTGCCGACCCGCCAGTGCAGCAGCCGCCGGGCGGTCGTCCCGGCCTGGGTGCGGCGCAGCGAATCGGCCTGCGCCTTGCCCCGGCTCTCGGCGACGGCCTCGGCGAGGTTGGCGAACAGCACGGTCAGCCAGAGCCAGAAGCCGATCACCCAGGCGAACACGCTCGGGTGGATCACCGCGCTGAGCGTGGTGAGCGCGGAGCCGGTCTCCACCACGAGCATCACCGGGTTGCGCATCATGGTGCGCGGGTGGAGCTTGCGGACGGCGGCGGGCAGGGCCTCGGTGAGCTGGCGGCGGGTGATGAGCCGGCGGCGGCCGCCGTCCGGGCCGGTCGGTCGGTGGCTCGGTCGGTGGCTCGGGTGGTGGCTCGGGTGGTGCTGCGGTTGGTGCGACCGGTCGTCCGGTCGGTCGTCCGGTCGGTCGTGCGGGGGTTGCTCGCGGGCGCCCTCCGGGCGGCGGAACCAGTCGGTTCGGGGCGTGGTGGTGTCCGGGGGAGTGAGGGCCGAACGGCGCATCGTCTCGGAAGACCTTCCGGGCCGCCCCGGGCTGCGGGGCAACGGGGCGGCGGACTCGGTGGCGGCGGGGACGGCGGCCAGCCCACCACCGGATCCGCGCCCGCCACGCTCCTCTTGACGCGGGTTTGGCGTGTGGGCGGCCGTCCTTGACGGCTCCCTGACATCCGGACCGGGCGGGCGTTCGGAGGCTCGTACGGACGTTCGGGGGCGCGTTCGGCTGTACGGGTGAGGGCCGGGGCGGCGGATGTCAGGAAGGCGTCAAGGACGCACGGCGGAGCGTAGGCCACGCGTCAAGGCCCGGTGCGATCGGCGTCCGGTGGGCATCCACTGGAACCGAGGGCCGCACCACGGCGGCCCGCCCGAGCCCGAGGAGCCTCCCGTGAGCAGCACGATCGCCACCGCCGTCGACCAGTCGCCGCGCCGCCTGGTCCGCCTGTTGCCTGCCGGCGTCCGGCAGGACCGACAGGAGCTTCAGGACAGCCCCGAGCCGCCCGAACCGGCGCCCGCGACCGCAGCCGGCCACGACCGCGGCCGCCCGGCGCACTGCCGGATCGCGATGCAGTTCGAGGACTGACCCCGCCCACCGCGTGCCGCAACCCCGCCCCGTAGGAGTACCGCCATGACGCAGCTGACCGCCCCGTCCGTCCCCTCCGCCGCCCCCGCACCCTCCACCGGCACCTCCACCGCCCGACCCGGCGCGCCGGCCGTCGACGCGCTCGGCGGCCCCTGGCCGGCCTCGGCGCGGCCCGGCCCCGGCGGCGACGTGCTGGTCGGCGGGGTGGGGCTGGCGGAGGCGGCCGAGCGGTTCGGCACCCCGCTGTACGTCCTGGACGAGGCCGAGGTGCGGGGCCGCGCCCGGGCGTACCGGCGGGCGCTGCCGCACGCCGAGGTGCTGTACGCCGCCAAGGCGTTCCTGTGCAGCGCGATGGCCGACTGGGCGGCCGAGGAGGGCCTGGGCCTGGACGTCTGCTCCTCCGGCGAGCTGTGGCTGGCCGCCTCGGCCGGCTTCCCGGCGCAGCGGATCCTGTTGCACGGCAACGCCAAGTCCCCGGAGGAACTGCGGCTGGCCCGGCGGCTGCGGGTCGGGCGGATCGTGATCGACGGACCGGCGGAGATCGCCCGGCTGGCCGCCCTGGTGGCCGCCGACACCCCGCAGCGGGTACTCGTCCGGGTCGTCCCGGGGATCGCCGCCGGACACCACACGGCGGTCCAGACGGGAGTGGGCGGGCAGAAGTTCGGCTTCCCGATCGAGGGCGGCGACGCGGCCGACGCGATCGCCCGGGTGCTCGACCAGCCCGGGCTCGAACTGGCCGGCCTGCACTGCCACCTGGGCTCGCAGATCACCGAGGTCGAGCCCTACCTCCAGGCGGTGGACGCGCTGGTGCGGCTGCTCGCGGAGATCCGGGAGCAGCACGGCGTGGAACTGCCCGAACTGGACCTCGGCGGCGGCCACGGCATCCGCTACCTGCCGGGGGACGCCGAGTTCGACGTCGCCGACTTCGCCGTCCGGGTGACCGACCGGCTGGCGGTGCGCTGCGCCGAGGCGGGCCTGGAGGTGCCGCGGCTGATCGTCGAGCCCGGCCGCGCGCTGGCCGGCCCGGCCGCCGTCGCCGTGTACCGGGTGCTGTCGGTGAAGCACACCGCGGACGGCCACTGCTTCGCCGCCGTGGACGGCGGGATGAGCGACAACCCGCGCCCGGCGCTGTACGGATCGGCGTACAGCGTCCGCCTGGTGGGCCGCCGCTCGGAGGCGGGCGCGGCCCGGGTGGACGTGGTGGGCCGGCACTGCGAGGCCGGCGACGTGCTGGTCCGCGACGCGGTGCTCGCCGCCGACCTGCGCGCGGGGGACTTGCTGGCCGTCCCGGCGGCCGGGGCGTACCAGCTGTCGATGGCCTCCGGCTACAACCTGGTCGGCCGCCCGGCGGTGGCCGCCGTGAAGGACGGCCGGGCCCGCCTGCTGATCCGCCGGGAGACGGTGGAGGACTTCCGCCTCCGCGAGGTCGGCCGGTAGCCGAACGCCGTCGCGCGCGAGGTCGGCCCCGTCGACTTCTCGCGCGACTCCTGGCCGGACAGGGCCTCGGGGCTCGGGGCTCGGCGTGCGGCTCGCGGACCTGGCCTGGCGGCGCCGCCGGGATGCGCCGATCGCCGCGCCGGGGCCCGTCCGGGTGAACGGCAGCCCGGGTTGCTTCGTCCACGCACCTCGAAGGCGTCAAGCTGGCCGCGAAATCCCGTACCCCCGAGGAAAGGCCGGTCGATGGCTCGCGCGCTGATCGTGGTGGATGTGCAGAAGGACTTCTGCGAGGGAGGGAGCGTCCCGGTCGGCGGGGGCGCCGACCGGGCCCGGGCGATCGCCGAGCTGGTCCAGGGCCCGGAGCGGGCGGGCTGGGCGCGGGTGGTCGCGACCCGGGACCACCACATCGACCCGGGCCCGCACTTCTCCGCGCAGCCGGACTTCCGGGAGTCCTTCCCGGTGCACTGCGTGGTCGGCAGCGAGGGCGGCGAGTTCCACCCGTCCTTCGCGCCCGCCGTCGGCGCGGGCGCGGTGGACGAGGTGTTCTTCAAGGGCGCGCACTCGGCGTCCAAGAGCGGGTTCGAGGGCTTCGCGGCGGACGGCACCCGGCTCGCCGACTGGCTGCGCGGCCAGGGCGTGGACGCGGTGGACGTGGTCGGGATCGCCACCGACCACTGCGTGAAGGCGACGGCGCTGGACGCCGTGAAGGCCGGGTTCGCGACCAGGGTGCTGCTGGACTACACGGCGGGCGTGGCCACCGACACCACGGTCACCGCCCTCGGCGAACTCCGGCAGGCGGGCGTGGATCTGACGGGCACGCCGGTCGTGCTGGCCGGATGAGGTTTGCGCGAGAAGTCGGCCTGGCCGACTTCTCGCGCATGCGTGGTTCGGATGTCTCGATGCCCACCCGATCCACCTGCGGCGGGCGGCGCCTGAGTGACTGGTTGAGACCGTTTGTGTCGGTCCGTCAGCTGCGATGTGTGAGATATGTGGTGCAAACACGACCATTTGTGGCGGGTCGCTGTTAGGGTGCCCATCTGAACGCCAACTCTCCATGATGTGAGCGGCATTGGAAGAGAGGGCGTCTACTCCACCTCCGTAGCCGACACCCGAGGAAGCGCGTGAGACCCGAAGACGTCCCCCTGCTGTTCCAGGAGCTGGCCCGCGAGTTCGCGGACGTGACCGACATGTCGGTGGCGGCGACCGGCTCGTTGGCCCGAGGCGAGCACCGCACCGGGCCCGCCGGCGACATCGTCTCCAACCTCGACCTGATCCACGTCGTGGCCGACGGGGCCGACGTGCCGGAGGTCCGGGCCGTGCTGGGGCGGACGATGCGGCGGATCTCCGACACGTTCCGGATCGAGACGACGTCCGTCATAGCCAGGCTCCCGGCGTTCCGGCTGGCCGGCCACGCCCACTACCGGATCAGCATGCGGCCCGAGTGGTTCTGCGACGGCCTCGGGCTCGGGCCGGAGGCCTTCGACTATCCCGGCCACGACGAGGACGACCCGCGCGCGGCGCTGGCCTGGATGATGCAGCCCGTCCCCTACTACCTGGCCAAGGCGACCGTCCTGGACCCGACGACCAACCTCGCCAAGGCCCGCAGGGCGGCGATGCGGCTGGCCGACCGGTTCGACCTGGAGGACATGCGCGAGGGCCTCGACGACCTGCCGGGTTCGCTGCGCACCTTGATCGCCAAGCACGACATCGCCCCGCTCGAATCCACCGCCCGCTACCTCGCCGCCCCCACCCACCCCGCCATCGCGCAGCTCGTCCGCGACGCGGTCTTCGTCGAGGGCATGGGCCTGTCGTCCGCCGACTCGATGGTCGTCATGCTGCCGTCCGCCCCGAACTGACCCGTACCGGAGAACACCGAATGCCCACCCGGCAGCACGTGGAGATCCTGCCCCCGCACCCGTTGCGGGCCGGCTACGACCGGGCCCTGGAGCGCGGGTCGATCGCCGACGCGTTCCAACGGCGCCTGGAACCCGCCAACTTCACCCCCGGCTACCTCGGCGCCCTGGCCGAGCGGGTCGAACAGGCCCTGGGTCAGGACCCGGGGGACGAGACCATGCGGTGGCGCCTGGCCTTCCTCCTGCTCCAGAACAACGCCACCGCGGCCGGCGTCGAGCGGGCCGGGGAACTGCTCGCCGGCGCCGCCCTCCCGCAGGCCGTCCGCCTGGCCCGGCTCGTGGCCGGGATCCGCGGGAGGGCCGACCGGCCGCGTACCGGCCGCCGCGTCCGGAGGGTCAACTGGTCGATCAACAACCGCTGTCCGATGTCCTGCCAGGGCTGCTACAACCCGTTCGCGGCGGAGCAGATCGACCTCGGCCAGGCCAGGCGGATCGTCGGGAAGCTGGCCGCGCACGGGACCACCGACCTGGTCCTGGCCGGAGGTGACCCGCTGCTGTGGCCGCCGATCTTCGACGTGGTCGACGACGCCGTCGCCAGTGGTCTCAAGGTCGGCCTCGACACCACCGGCTACACGCTCACCGCCGAGAAGCTCTCCCGGCTCCACGGCCTGTCCTCGCTGCGGCTGCCGCTGGACGCCGTCACGCCGGAGGTGCAACGGGCCTTCCGCCGGAGCCCGGACGACAGGCTCCTCGACGCGCTGCTGGAGTCCCTCGCCCTGTGCGACGCCGAGGGCTTCGACCGGGTGCGGGTGCACACCGTGGCGAGTGCCGAGAACCTCCACCAACTGCCGGAGCTGGCGGCGGAGGTGCTGTCCCACCCGTCGGTCGCCCAGTGGGTGATCTTCCAGTGGTGGGGACGGCGGGCCTCGCCGGCCACGGTGCGCAGGCTCGGTGTGGCGGTGGAGGAGGTCCGCGCGGTCGTCGACGGGATCCGGCGCGACCACCCCGGCCGGGAGATCCACCTCGCGGAGAGCAGCGAGCGGGAGCTGCTGAACTGGATGATCCAGTCGAGCGGGCAGGTGGTCACCTTCGGGTCGGGCGCGGAGGAGGAGTTCATCCTGGGCAACCTCCTGTCCGACGAGGTCGAGGAGATCCTGACCCATCCGATCCTGGACTTCGAGGCCATGGCGCGGGGGATCCCGGTCACCCCGGGGACCGTGTTCGGCGCTCCGGACGCGGCCCTGGGATAACAGAACGGTTTCGGAGCCCACCCTCTCCGCGCCCAGGTCTTGACGGCGCGGGGAGGGTGGGCGTTTGCTGTGACCCGCTCGTTCGAACCTGTTTGGTTCTGATCTGTTTTGTGTATTTGAACGTTCAAAACCATTCAAAACCCTTCAAGGCCCCCCTCCCGCCTCACCCACCACCCTTCCTGTTTCAACCCTTCCTCGCCACCCCTCAGAGAGGAATGCAATGTCACACCTTTCCCGTCGTGATCTGCTCCGAGCCTCGGGAGCGGGCCTGCTGGCCCTGACCGCCGGCGGCACGCTCGCAGCCTGCGGCGACTCCGGCTCCGGGGGCGCCTCGGGCGGGGACGCCGACACCGGCAACATCACCGTCTGGTCCTGGGCCACGGCCGCCGAAGCCCTGCGCGGGATCGTCCCGGCCTTCCAGAAGGACAACCCGGGGATCACGGTCGACGTCCAGGACATCGGCGAACCGGCCATCTGGGACAAGATCACCGTCGGCCTGGCGGCCGGCGGCCAGGGTCTCGGCGACGTGCTGCACATCGGCTGCGACTACCTGCCCGGATACCAGGAGAAGTTCCCCGGCGGCCTGGCCGACCTCTCCGCGCTCGGCGCCGACGCGCACAAGGACAAGTTCGCCAAGGGCCTGTGGCCCGTCGTCAGCGGCAAGGACGGCCACGCCTACGCGCTGCCCTGGGAGGTCAACCCGCTCGGCTTCTTCTACCGCAAGGACTACTTCGACAAGGCGGGCATCGACCCCGAGTCCTTCGCCACCTGGGACGACCTGCTCGCCGTGGCCGACCGTTTCAAGGCCGCCAACCCCGGCGTCGCCCTGATCGGCATCAACAGGGCCGCCAACCCCACCCCCGACCTGGACTTCGTCCAGGGCCTGATGCAGTTGCAGGGCGCCTTCTACTTCGACCTCCAGGGCAGGATCACCGTCGGCTCGGAGCCCGCCGTGCGCGCCCTGACCATCGTCAAGCGGCTGGACGAGGCCGGGCTGATCGGCGACACCCCCGGCGTCCAGAGCTGGCCGCCCGTGATGAAGGCCGGCAAGCTCGCGGTGGCCGCGATGCCCGCCTGGGTCGCGCACTACCTGGAGAAGAAGATCCCCGACCAGAGCGGCAACTGGCGTCTCACCAAGCCCCCGGCGGTCACCCCCGGCGGCAAGCGCACCGCGCTGGTCAACTCCACCCACCTGGCCGTCGCCGCCTCCAGCCCGCGCCGCCGCGCCGCCTGGAAGTTCGTCGAGTACGCGGTCACCCGCCCGGCCTCGGTGAACGCCATGTTCAACGCGGGCGGCGTCTTCCCGGCCCTCACCGAGGCCTACACCGACCCGCTGTACGCCGAACCGAGCGCCTACTACGGCGGGCAGCCGGTGCTCAGGACCTTCGCCGACCTCGCCACCGAGGGCGGCTACCCCACCAACTACTCCGGTGACTACGCCCGCGCCCTCAAGCTCGTCAGCGACGCCCAGGTCAAGGTCCTCCTCAAGGGCGCCGACCCGGCCGCCGTCCTCCAGGACGCCGCCAAGCAGCTCGCCCAGCAGACCGGGCGCGGTACCGCATGAGTGCCGCCAGCCCGTCCGCCGCCCTCGCCGGGAGGTCCGCAGCGCCGCGCCGGTCCCGCCTGCGGCGCGCCGCCGTACCGTACCTGCTGCTGGCCCCCGCCCTGCTGACCTTCGGCGTGTTCAAGGCCTACCCGGTCGTCGAGTCGCTGCTGCTGTCCTTCACCACCGGCTCCGGCGCGGCCACCCGCGACGCCGGCCTCGCCAACTACCGTCGCCTGCTGGACGACCCGCTGTTCTGGACGGCCCTGTCCAACACCGGCGAGATCCTCGTCATACAGGTCCCGCTGATGCTCGGGCTGGCCCTGCTGATGGCCGTCGGCATCAACTCCGCGCTGGTGCGCTGGCGCACGGTGTGGCGGCTCGGCGTCTTCATGCCCTCCGTCACCGGCCTGGTCGCCACCGGCGTGATCTTCGCCTACCTGCTCAAGACCGACGACGGCGCGGTCAACTGGGTGCTGAACGCCGTCGGCCTGCCCTCCGTCGACTGGCTGGGCCAGCCCGTCTGGGCCCGGATGGCCGTCGTCGTGGTGCTCACCTGGCACTACACCGGATACAACGCCGTCATCTACCTTGCCGGACTCCAGTCCATTCCACGGGAGTTGTACGAGGCCGCGATGGTCGACGGCGCCGGACCGATCCGCCGCTTCACCTCCGTCACCGTCCCCGCGCTGCGCCCGGTGCTGCTGTTCACGGTCGTGCTCTCGACCATCGGCACGCTCCAGCTCTTCGACGAGCCGTACGTGCTGACCGGCGGCGGGCCGGACAACGCCACCCTGACCGTCTCCATGTACCTGTACCAGAACGGCTTCCGGTACTACGACTTCGGCTACGCCTCCGCCGTCGCCTACGCCCTCACCCTGCTCGTGACGGTGCTCGGCGCCGTCCAGATGCGCCTGATGGGAGAGCGCGACAAGTGACCTCCCCAAGCGATACCTCCAAGAGCGGTACCCCCCGGAGCGGTACCCCCCGGAGCGAGGCCTCCGGGCGCGTGAACCCCCTCGGGAAGCTGCGCGGCTGGCCGCTGACCTTCCTCCTCGCCGGCGTCACCGGGCTGTCGATCGCCCCCTTCTACTGGCTGGTGGTCTCCTCCACCCGCAAGGACACCGAGGTCTTCGACTGGCCGCCCGAGCTGCTGCCCGGCGGGAGCCTCGGCGAGAACCTGAGCCACCTGGAGCAGAAGATCGGCCTGCTCAGGGTGGTCGGGAACTCCCTGCTGGTGGCGGGGGTCCAGACGCTGGGCGCCCTCGTCGTGGCGCTGCTCGCGGGCTACGCCTTCGCCAAGTTCCGCTTCCGCGGCCGGACCCTGCTGTTCGCGCTGCTGTTCTCCACCCTCGTGGTGCCCGAACAGGTCATGCTGGTGCCGCTGTTCAAGATGATGACGAACTTCGGCCTGCTGGACACCTACCAGGCGCTGATCCTGCCCGGCCTGTGCGTGCCCTTCGCCGTCTTCCTGATGCGGCAGTCGCTGAGCAGCCTGCCGGACGAACTCCTGGACGCCGCCCGGGTCGACGGCGCGGGCGAGTTCCGGGTGCTGTTCAGCGTGGTGGTGCCGGTCATGAGGCCCGTGCTGGCAGCCCTCTCGATCTTCCTCTTCCTCGGCTCCTGGAACCAGTTCGTCTGGCCGCTGATCGCTCTGCGCAGCCCCGGGATGCACACCCTGCCGGTCGCCCTCGCGACCCTGCACGGCAACAAGAGCAACACCGACTACGGCGCGATCCTCTCCGGCACCGCGCTGTCCACCCTGCCGATGATGGTCCTCTTCCTGGTCCTCCAACGGCAGTTCATCTCCGGCCTGCTGGCCGGCGCCACGAAGGGCTGAACATGACCGAGATCTGGGAGCCGCACGCCCCCGCCGTCGCCGGCGGCCTGCGTCCGCTCCACGCCGAGGGCCTGGACCTGCGGGTCAGCGGGAACGCGACCGCCCGCGGGGCGGGCGACGGAATCGTCGAGGTGACCGCCGAGGGGGAGGGCGACGTCCGGATCGAGTGGCGGGTGCCGTGCGTGGACGCCACCGCGTTCTGGACACCCGAGCCGCGCGGCACCGGCCGGCTGCCCGCCGCGTGGAGCGCCCCACGTCGCACCGGCCTGGCCGACGGCGCCCCGATCGCCGCCCTGATCGGCACCGGCGACCTCGCGATCTGCGCCTTCGCCGCCGAGCGTGTCGACGTCCTGACCGGTGCCGGAGTGCTGGAGGAGACCGGCGAGTTCCGCTTCTGGGCCCAGGCCGCCGGCCGGCTGACCGTCCGCATCGACACCTCCCGCCGGCACTTCGCGCGCTGCCTGGCCGACCTCGCCGCCTGGTGGTGGGCGGGCCGCGCGGCCGACATCCCCGCCATCCCCGAGGCCGCCCGCCGCCCCGCCTACTCCACCTGGTACTCGATGCACCAGGACGTCTCGCCGAAGGCCGTCGAGACCCAGGCCGCGCTCGGCAAGGAGCTCGGCATGGACGTCATCATCGTCGACGACGGCTGGATGACCGCCGACCGCACCCGCGGCTACGCGCACTGCGGCGACTGGGAGCCGGTCTCGCTGCCCGACACCGCCGCCCACGTCCAGCGCGTCCACGACCTCGGCGTGCAGTACCTGCTCTGGTACGCGCTGCCGTTCATCGGCAAGGACAGCGCCGCCTTCGAGGCGATCGGCCGCTACGCGCTCGCCGACGTCGCCCACATGGGCGCGATCGTCGCCGACCCGCGCTACCCCGAGGTCCGCGCGTTCCTGGCGGGCCGGCTCGCCCGCGCCGTCGAGGAGTGGGGCATGGACGGGCTGAAGGTCGACTTCGTCGACTGGTTCGCCCGCGCCGACGCGCCGGAGCCCGG
This sequence comes from Kitasatospora sp. NPDC098663, assembly GCF_044760075.1. Lineage (NCBI taxonomy): Bacteria > Bacillati > Actinomycetota > Actinomycetes > Kitasatosporales > Streptomycetaceae > Kitasatospora > Kitasatospora sp. NPDC098663. Next base: position 95,594 of record NZ_JBIWAP010000030.1, read on the forward strand.
GCCCGAGGCCGACTGCGCCACCGTGGACGAGGGCGTCGAGCGGCTGCTCGCCGCGATCCGCGGCCGGATCACCGCGGTCAAGCCGGGGGCGATGATCGAGCACCGCCAGCCGTACGTCAGCCCCGGAATGTGGCCGTACGTCACCATGGTCCGCGCCACCGACTGCCCGCTCAGCCCGCAGGAGAACCGGCAGCGCACCATCGACGTGCGGCTCGCCGCCGGGCCCGTCCCGGTCCACGCCGACATGCTGATGTGGCACCCGGCCGAGCCGCCCGAGCAGATCGCCTGCCACCTGATCAACGTGCTGTTCTCGGTGCCGCAGGTCTCCGTGGACCTCGCGGCGCAGAGCCCGGGGCAGCGCGAGGCGATCGCCTTCTGGCTCGGCGTCTTCCGCGAGCACGTCGCCACCCTGCAGCTCGGCGAACTGCGCCCGGCCCGGCCGGACCTCGGCTACCCGATGGTCACCGCCGTCGGCGGCGGCACCGTCGCGGTGGCCCGCTACGCCGCGCTGCCGGTGGACGTCTCCGGTGCGCACTGGCGCACCCTGCTGGTCGCCAACGCCGACGCCGACCCGGACGTCCGGCTCACCGGCGGCGACGGGACGGCCGAGGCCACCGTGCAGGACGCCCGAGGGCGTATCGTCCGGCGGGGCGAGGTCGAGCTCGGCCGGGCGGGCGGCATCTCCGTGCCGCGCGGCGGGCTGCTGACCCTGCGCCGTCCGTAGAACCGAGCACCCGTCAGAGCCGAGCAGCCGTCCTGGAGCCTCCGATGCCCGAGGGAACACCCCGACCGCGCCGCGGCGCCACCACCATCGAGGAGGTGGCCCGCGCGGCCGGGGTGTCCCGGCAGACCGTCTCCAACGCGCTCAACGCGCCCCAGCGGGTCCGCCCGGACACGCTGGCCCGGGTGACCGCGGCGATCCGCGAACTCGGCTACCAGCCCGACCAGTCGGCGCGCTCGCTGCGCAGCGGCGCCCGGCGCACCCTCGGCTACCTCGCCCCGGTGGACGACCCGTTCGACCCCAACCCGCTGATGGCCGGCTTCCTGGAGGCGCTGGTCGACGCGGCGGGGGCGCAGGGGCAGCGGGTGCTGCTGTTCCGCCCGGGGCGGGGTGCGGCCGAGGGTGCGGCCGGCCCGCCGGCGGCCATCGACGAACTGGTGGCGGCCCGCCAGGTCGACGGACTGGTGCTGGCGGACGTGCTGGACGACGACCCCCGGATCGGGCACGTCGTCCGGACCGGCCTCCCGTTCGTCACCTTCGGACGGACCGGCCCGGGGCAGCCCCAGCACTGGGTCGACATCGCCAACGACACGGCGATGGCCGTGGTCGTGCGGCACCTGGCGGCGCTCGGCCACCGCCGGATCGGGTACGTCGGCCGCGCCGAGGACCTGCCGTGGATGGCCGCCCGGCGGGCGGGCTTCCTCGCCGAGGCGGCCCGGCTGGGCCTGTCCGCGGTGACGGCGGCGCGGCCGGACGTCGCGGCCGTGCGGGAGCTGCTGCGCGGGCCCGAGCGGCCGACGGCCTTCGCGGCGGGCAGCGATCTGCTGGCGCTGGACGTCTACGAGGCGGTCCGGGCGGAGGGACTGGCGGTCGGGCCGGCGGGGGTGGCGGTCACCGGCTTCCACGACACACCGCTCTGCCGCCACCTGCACCCCGCGCTGACCTCGGTGCGGCTCCCGCTGCGGGCGATCGCCGCCGCCCTGGTGGAGCGGCTGCTCGGCCAGGTACGGGGGGAGGCGCCGCCGGCGGGAGGGCTGGAGCTGGCCGCCGAGCTGGTGGTGCGGGCGAGTTCCCGGACGGGTCCGTAGCGGGCCCGTCAGGCCGGGTTGCCCTGCTCCCCGGTCGGGGCGACGATCAGCTCGCCGACCAACCGGGCTGCCGCCGCCCGGTGTTCGGCCGCCAGCGCGTCGTCGGTGACCAGCACGTCCAGTTGTTCCAGCGTGGCGAAGGAGGCCAGGCCGACCGCGTTCCACTTGGTGTGGTCGGCCACCACGACGACCCGGCGGGCGGACTGGAGGAAGGTCCGGTTGGTCTCCGCCTCGGCCAGGTTCGGGGTGGTCAGGCCGGCCTCGGCCGAGAGGCCGTGGCAGCCCATGACCAGCACGTTGACGTGCAGCGAGCGGATCGCCTGGTCGGCGACCGGCCCGACCAGCGCGTCGGAGGGCGTGCGGACGCCGCCGGTGCGGATCACCGTCGCGGTGGCGGGGGTGCCGTCCTCGTCGGGTTCCTCCAGCAGCTCCGCGATCCGCAGCGAGTTGGTGACGACGGTGAGGCCCTCGACGGCGCGCAGCTGCCGGGCGACGGCGAAGGTGGTCGTCCCGGCGGCCAGCCCGACCGCCGAGCCGGGCGGCACCAGGGCGGCGGCGGCCCGGGCGATGGCCTCCTTGGCGGGCAGCTGCCAGTTGGCCTTGGTCTCGAACCCGGGCTCGCCGCTGGCCGCCGCCTCCATGCGCACCGCCCCGCCGTGCACCTTGTGCACCAGCCCGCGGCGGGCCAGCGCGTCCAGGTCGCGGCGGATGGTCATGTCGGACACCCCGAGGTCCCGGACCAGTTCGGTCACCCGGACGCCGCCGCGCGCGCGGACCCGCTCCAGGATCAGCACGCGGCGCTGTCCGGCGAGCGGTTGGGCGCTGTCAGCCATCGGGGGTGCTCCTCGGGTCGGGGTGGTCCGTGTGACCGTTCGCCCGGCAGGCCGTCCGGCGGGCTGCGGTCACCGCCATCATGGCAGGCGCGGACCCCTTCCGGACAGCCAGGCCTGATGGATAATGTTGGATATTGTTGTTTCGTGTCGGATAGAGGGAAGAAGGCCATGGCCGGGACCCTGACCCAGCCCACCGCCAAGACCGCGACCACACTCGCGGACGGGCGACAGCTGATCTACTACGACAGCGGCGCGGCCGTCCCCCGGGACGCCGTCGACCGGCGCCCGCTCGACCCGCCCGCCCACGGCTCCGAGGTCCGGCTCGACCCGGCCACCGGGGCCTGGGTCACCGTCGCCGCGCACCGCCAGGCCCGCACCTACCAGCCCCCCGCCGAGGAGTGCCCGCTCTGCCCCTCCCGGGACGGCCGGCACAGCGAGATCCCCGCCGACGACTACCAGGTGGCCGTCTTCGAGAACCGCTTCCCCTCGCTGGCCGGCCCCCCGGCGGCGCTGGAAGGCGTCGGCGGACTGCGGGTCAGCGGCCCCGGCGCCGGGCGCTGCGAGGTGGTCTGCTTCACCGCCGACCACGACGCCTCCTTCGCCGACCTCGACGAGCGGCGGGCCCGCCTCGTCCTCGACGCCTGGACCGACCGCACCGCCGAACTCGCCGCCCTCCCCGGCGTCCGGCAGGTCTACTGCTTCGAGAACCGGGGAGCCGAGATCGGCGTCACCCTCGCCCACCCGCACGGCCAGATCTACGCCTTCCCCTTCACCACCCCGCGCACCGCCCGGATGGCCGCGCGCGCGGCCGAACACCGCGCCGCCACCGGCCGCAGCCTCTTCGACGACCTGCTCGCCGCCGAACGCGCCGACGGCGCCCGGGTGGTGCTCGCCGGCGAGCACTGGACGGCCTTCGTCCCCTTCGCCGCCCGCTGGCCGTACGAGGTGCACCTCTACCCGCACCGCCGGGTCGCCGACCTGACCGGCCTCGACGAGCCGCAGCGTGCCGAATTCCCGCGCCTCTACCTGGAGTTGCTGCGCCGCTTCGACCGCCTCTTCGGCACCGGCCGCACCCCGTACATCTCCGCCTGGCACCAGGCGCCCGCCGGCCAGGAGGACGAACTCGCCCTCCACCTGGAGCTGTTCACCATCCGGCGCGCCGCCGACAAGCTCAAGTTCCTGGCCGGGGTGGAATCCGGCATGGACGCCTTCGTCAACGACGTCACCCCCGAGGACGCGGCCCGCCGGCTGCGGGAGGCAGCCCTGTGACCACGCCCGCGAACACGCCCGTGAAGACTCCGGTGGACACCCCCGTGCTCTCCTTCGAAGAGCTCCACGGCCACGCCCCCGAGGGGGAGTGGGCCGCCCCCGGCCGGGTCAACCTGATCGGCGAACACACCGACTACAACCTCGGGTTCGTGCTGCCGATCGCCCTCCCGCAGGCCGTCCGCGCCCAGGCCCGGCGCCGCGACGACGGCCGGCTGCGGCTCTGGTCCGCCCAGGGCGACGGGGTGGTCGCCGACCTGGCCGTCGCGGACCTGGCCCCGGGCTCGGTGACCGGTTGGGCGGCCTTCCCGGCCGCCGTGGTGTGGGCGCTGCGCGAGGCCGGGCACCCCGTCGGCGGCGCCGATTTCCGGCTGGAGAGCGACGTGCCCAGGGGGGCCGGGCTGTCCTCCTCGGCCGCCCTGGAATGCGTCGTCGCGATCGCGTACGACGACCTGTACGGGCTGGGGCTGTCCGCCCCCGAACTCGCCCTGATCGCCCAGCGGGCCGAGAACGACTTCGTCGGCGTCCCCTGCGGGATCATGGACCAGATGGCCTCGATGTGCTGCCGCCCGGGCGCCGCCCTGCACCTCGACAGCCGGGACCTGGCGATGCGGCAGGTGCCGCTGGACCTCGCCGGCGCCGGCCTCGCCCTGCTGGTCCTCGACACCCGGGTCAAGCACGACCTCGGCGACGGCGCCTACGCCGCCCTGCGGGCCGGCTGCGAACGGGCGGCCGCGCTGCTCGGGCTGCCCGCGCTGCGCGAGCTGACGCCCGCCGCCCTGCCGACCGCGCTGCCCCGACTCCCGGAGGAGCTGAGGCCGTTGGTGCGCCACGTGGTCACCGAGAACGAGCGCGTCACGGCCGCCGTCGCCCACCTGGACGCCGGCCGGCCCGCCGCGCTCGGCCCGATCCTCACCGCCGGGCACGCCTCGCTGCGCGACGACTACCGGGTCTCCTGCCCCGAGACCGACCTCGCCGTCGAGGCCGCCCTCGCCGCCGGCGCCCACGGCGCGCGGATGACCGGCGGCGGCTTCGGCGGCTCGGTGATCGCCCTCGTCGACGCACCGGCCGCCGACACCGTCGCCGCCGCCGTCACCACCGCGTTCCGCGCGGCCGGCTACGCGGCCCCGCGCACCCTCACCGCCGTCCCGGCCGAGGGGGCCCGCCGCACGGGCTGACCGGGCCCGTTGAGGTCGGCTCGGCGCGGGTCACGGCTTCCGGGGGTCACACCTTCCCGGGGGTCACACCTTCCCGGGTTCGCGCCTTCCCGGGGTCACGCCTTGTGGTCCGCCGGGCGCTCCGGAGAAGCCTCCGCGAGCGCCCGGGTGACCGCCTCCACCCCGGCGCGCAGCCCGTACACCGGCGTGCCCGGCTGCTGGCGCCAGGACTCGTCGATCCCGCCCGCGTCCACGGTGTCGAAGCCCAGCTCGTCGATCAGCGCCCGCACCACGCGCTTGGCCGCCTCGTCGTCCGCCGCCACCGGCACGGCGATCCGCTCAGGGTCGCCCTCCGGGCGCGGCCGCTCCAGCAGGTCCTGCGCGTAGGTGCCGTTGAACGCCTTCACCACGGGGTGGCCGAGGTGCCGCTCCGTCCACCGGCTCTCGGTCAGCCCGTCGTCCTCGATCGCGTCGATCCGGCCGTCGCGCTGCTGCGGGTAGTAGTTGCCGGTGTCGATCACCGCCGCGCCCGCGGCCGCGCCGTCCAGCAGCCCGGCCGGCAGGTCCGGCACGTTCTTCAGCGGCACCGTCACCACCACGACCTGGGCCCCGCGCGCCGCCTCGGTGGCCGGCACGGCCGTCGCGCCCGTCTCCTCGGCCAGGGCGGCCAGCGACTGGGGGCCGCGCGAGTTGGCCACCGAGACGTCGTGCCCGAGCGCGGTCAGCCGTCGGGTCAGGTTGCCGCCGATGTTGCCCGCACCGATGATGCCGATCTTCATGTCAGACCCCTGTTCGCGAGTGTCACACGCCTGTCGTCCTGCCCCAACCACCCGGTGGCGCCGTCGATTCCCGGTGCAGGGTGGTTCTTCCGGACCCAGGGTCGGGCCGGGCCTGGCCCCGGTCCCGCGGCCGTCGGGAGAGTGGGGGCCATGACCGAGCCCGCGACCGGCCGCGCCCCGGTGCCGGCCGTGCCTGGTCCCGGCAGGGCCAGGCACGGCCGCCCGCCTCCGGGTGAGAATCATCCCCATGAACCCGACCAGTGCCCTGAGCGAGTTCCTCCGCACCCGCCGCGCCCGGCTGCGGCCCGAGGACGTCGACCTGCCCGACTACGGCGGCCGCCGCCGGGTCGCCGGGCTCCGCCGCGAGGAGCTCGCCCACCTCGCCGGGGTCAGCGTCGACTACTACACCCGCCTCGAACAGGGCCGCGTCGGCAACCCCTCCGAAGCCGTCCTCGACGCCGTCGCCCGCGCCCTGCAACTCGCCCCCGACGAGTCCGGCCACCTCCACCGCCTCGCCCGCCCCACCCGCCCCGCGCCCCGCCGCCGCACCGCCCCGCAGCAGCCCCGCCCCTCCCTGCTGCGGCTGCTCGACCAGCTCGACCACGTCCCGGCCCTGGTGATGGGCCACCGGATGGACGTCCTGGCCTGGAACCGCGCCGCCGTCGCGCTGTTCGGCGACTACGGCGCCCTGCCGGTCGAGGAGCGCAACATCGCCCGCGGCACCTTCCTCGACCCGGCCTCGCGCGAGCTCTACGGCGACTGGACGGCCTGCGCCCGCGAGAACGTCGCCTTCCTCCACCTGGAGGCGGGCCGCCGCCCCCACGACCCCCTCCTCGCCGAACTCGTCGGCCGACTCTGCGTCCACAGCGAGGAGTTCCGCCACCTCTGGGCCGAACACCCGGTCGCCGACAAGACCTCCGGCCGCAAGCTCTTCCACCACCCCATAGCCGGCCCCCTCGACCTCGCCTACGACACGCTCCGCCCCGCCGACGACCCCGACCAGGCCCTCGTCACCTACACCGCCGACCCGCACACCCCGTCGGACGACGCCCTGCGCCTCCTGCTCTCCTGGTCGGCGAGCCGCTGAGCGGCCCGCTCCAACGGCCCTCCGCCTGAAGGGCGCGAGAAACAGGACCGGTCGTAGGCCCTCGCGGGGGTCGAGGGCCTACGACCGGGGTTCAGGGGCGGGCAGGTATCAGTCGAGATCGTCGCCGAAGTCGGGGCGGACGCCCATGGCGAACTGGATCTCGTCGTTGCTGGTGCCCGCGGCGACCATCGGCCAGACCATGGCGTCCTGGTGGACGATGAAGTCGATGACGACCGGGCGGTCGTTGATCTCCATCGCCTGCTGGATGACGGCGTCCAGGTCCTCGGGGCGCTCGCAGCGCAGGCCGACGCAGCCCATCGCCTCGGACAGCAGCACGAAGTCGGGGATCCGGGTGCCCTGGGCCGGCGGCGCGACGCCGTCGTGGCCGGGACCGGAGTGCAGCACGGTGTTGGAGTAGCGCTGGTTGTAGAACAGCGTCTGCCACTGGCGGACCATGCCGAGCGAGCCGTTGTTGATGACCGCGACCTTGATCGGGATGTCGTTCAGGGCGCAGGTGGCCAGTTCCTGGTTGGTCATCTGGAAGCAGCCGTCGCCGTCGATGGCCCAGACCGCGGTGTCCGGGCGGCCGGCCTTGGCGCCCATCGCGGCGGGGACGGCGTAGCCCATGGTGCCGGCGCCGCCCGAGTTGAGCCAGGTGCCCGGCTTCTCGAAGCGGATGAACTGCGAGCTCCACATCTGGTGCTGGCCGACGCCCGCGGCGTAGATCGCCTCCGGGCCGACCAGTCGGCCGATCCGCTCGATGACCTGCTGCGGGGACAGGCG
>NZ_JBIWAP010000031.1:0-84427 GCF_044760075.1 Kitasatospora sp. NPDC098663
CACCACGAAGACCAACGAGGACCACGGAAGATGGATACGGGCCGGTGGCAGCGGCGATCCACGAAAAGGAACATGTGCCAGCCCCAGATCGCTGGACCAGGACCTTCACCGACCCCCGGCTTTGCGCTGCCATCGTCGACCGCCTCACCTTCAACGGCACCATCATCGAGACCGGCAACCGAGTCCTACCGCCCCGCGCAGACCAAAGCCAGGCAGCAGGCGAGGAAATAGTCAGACGGCCGTGCGGCTGCGTCGGTAGTCTCCGCGGGTGTCGTTGACTCAGTACGTCTACTTTGCGATCTCCAGCGTGGGCACCACTGCCGACGAGATTACCCAGCTGCTTGGCGTGGAACCGGACGACGTCACGGTGCGCGGGAGTCTGACCACCTCACCTCACGCCGTCCCGTTTTTTCACTGCTGGAAGGTTGTCTGCTGCGAGCCCGGCCTACCGGTCGATGAGCAGATCAACCAGGTCCTCGGCAGGCTCCGGCCCCGCATGGAGGCGCTCAGCAATCTGACAACCCGTCTCGCAACCGAGGAGGGCCCCGGGGGCGCGATTCTGCAGGTCCACCGCTACTTCAACCGGCATGACAAGCAGCCCTCCGGCTCGCCGGACGCCACGAACCGCTTCGGCTGGCACCTTGACCGCGCGGTGGTGGACTTCCTCGCCGCAACCGGCGCAGATCTGGATGTCGGCGAATACGACATGACGCCCAGGAACGACTGACACCGCCCCCGTAACGCGGGGCCACTACAGACCGGAAGCGGGGCCACTCTGGGCCGGAACACACAAGGGCCCGTCGCAGCAAGCCGGGGCCAGTCCTCCCCGTACGTGCGGAGGTGGTCTGTTCCGTACCAGGTAGCAGTTGGGGTGGTCTGGGCCTGATGGGGGTCCCCCGTTCGGGGCTGTCCCGGCTATCGTGGCGGGTATGACGTACCGCGTGCAGTACACCGTCGAGGCGAAGACGACCATCGACGCCCTGCCTGCCGAGCGCCGTGATCTTCTGGAACGGGCGCTGGGAGTTCTCGCCCGCGACCCCTACCACAAGACCGCGACGGCACCGATCGGCCCGGACGAACACCTGCGGAAGGCCTACGCGGCGCCTGGCGTCGTGGTGGAGTTCATGGTCGCCGACCACGTCCTGGTCGTCGTCGTGCTCCAGGTCTTCGACGAGCTCCAGTACCTGATCGACGAAGCCGACGCACGCTGAACCGCTGCGAAGACCCGGCCCGTCGGGCACAGGAGGGTTCCAGCGTTCGGCCCGCACCGACGTGAACCGTCGGTGACAACCAGTACGGCATCGCGGGCCCGCCCGCTCTGTCCGCAGGCAGGAGCGCTCGGCCAACGCGAAGGTGACCCGGCTCCTCGACTCTACCGTCCGCCGCCGGCGTCGTCCGCTCCGCCCCGCGCGGGGGTCAGCCGATGGCCCGCGAGTAGTCGGGGGTCTGGAGCACGTCCTCCCCGCACCTACCGGGTCAGCCGTCCAGCACGCCGCCGACTTGTCGTTTAACTATCGGCGCGGCCTGCGGGGCCATCCTGCTGCTGTTGGCCGGCGGCTTCAGCTTGTGTCAGTGCCCAGCGCATTTGATCGGCATGTTCACGGGTCATGTCCCGGAGAGTGGGTGACTCGGCTGTTCGCTGGGCGGCGGCTTCGGCTGATTCGGTCCAGGCGCGGAGGAATTCGAGGGGGCGCTGGTGTCCGCATCCCAGTTCGGAGCCTGACTGGTCCGTGACCACGGCCTCATAGCCGATGTTCACATAGAGACTGACGCCTTGGTCGTGGAAGACGACTTCGAAGGGCGCTTCGTCGGAGTGCACGCCCTCGGGGGTCTCGGTGGTGATTGTGAACTGTTCCTTGGGGTTCATCCAGTAGTCCTCGCCCCATGGTTCGACCCAGATCCCGAGGATCTTCTCGTTGTCGTTATTCAACCTGATCTTCGGCATGGCCGCAGCGTAGCCATCTCGTGTGGCCTGCACTGCCGCTACCTGTAGTGGCTCAGCTGGTCGCCTAACTGTTCGTAGCGGCTCGTCATGGTTTGGTGCCTTTCTGGTGGTGGGCGGGCCGGGCGTACGCCTCGCCAGTGGCCAGGACTCTTCCCACCTCGTGGCGGGCGGCAGGCCGCTGATTCTTCGAGCCGGGCGGCTGGCCCGGGCCGGGGCGGGTGGGTTGTCCTCCCCGTGCGAGCGGGGGGCAGCCGTACTGCCGGTACTGCTCGCTCGCGAACCGCAGGTCCTCCCCGTGCGAGCGGGGGTCAGCCGAGGGCTCTACCGTCCGGACGATCGTCTCGCGGGTCTTCCCCGCACCTGCGGGGGTCAGCCGGACACCCGCCGCGAGGCCATCGAGGCCGCCATGTCCTCCCCGCACCTGCGGGGGTCAGCCGTCCAGGCAGGCTTCTGGACGTCGGAGCCGGACGTCCTCCCCGCACTCGCAGTGTTCGGCCGGAGCCGGAGGGGGTCGCGACCACCGGGTGTCTGCGACGGTCTCCAGCGGCCCCACCAGAACGGTGAGAAGTGGCTCCGCCAGGTGTTCGACCGCCGGGCCCGTAGATGGTCGGGGCACAAGCGCAGCCAGCGAGAAGGGGTCCGCGACGGCGAGCTGAGCCGTCGTCTGCCCGTTCGAGAGGTGGGGCCACTTTCCGCCGTTCGCCCGGGTCCAGCGGAAGCCATTCAAGACAACCGGGCGCCCGTAGCCGGTCCCCTCCCCCCTACGCTCACAGAACCAGCAGGCCCAGCGTCGGTGGCCTCTGTCACCATGGCAGTTGCTCCTTGACACCTCAACAGACCACCACGGCCCCGAACACCGACACCCAAGCTATGGGTTCCGCGCGCTGGTCAAGAAATCACAAAGGCGTTATTCCGTCGCAGGTCAGGAAGGGTCCTCCCCGTGCGAGCGGGGGTCAGCCGATTTTGGGCCCGTCGCCCCCCGTGCCACCGCAGTCCTCCCCGTGCGAGCGGGGGTCAGCCGGCGTACCGCAGGTTCATGCCGACGATCGGCACGTCCTCCCCGCCCTCGCAGTGTCCGGCCGGAGCCGGAGGGGGTCACGACCACCCGGCGCCCGTAGCCGATCCCCTCCCTCTGCGCTCACAGAACCAGCAGGCCCAGCGTCGGTGGCCTCTGCCACCATGGCAGCTGCTCCTTGACACCTCAACAGACCACCACGGCCCCGAGCGCCGACACCCGAGTTGTGGGTTCTGCGTGCTGGTCAAGAAACGGCAATGCCGTTCTTCCGTCGCAGGTCAGGAAGGGTCCTCCCCGTACCCGCGGGGGTCAGCCGACACTACGGGAAAGAACTCTCGGATACAAGTAGTCCTCCCCGTACCCGCGGGGGTCAGCCGGTCACGAGGCTGCACTCTTTCGGGTGGCGGCTGTCCTCCCCGCACCCGCGGGGGTCAGCCGCTCAGCCAGCTCAACCCCGCCAACATCGACATGTCCTCCCCGCGCGAGCGGGGGTCAGCCGGGTGCACACCAGAACGCGTCAGTGCGCACTTGGTCCTCCCCGTGCGAGCGGGGGTCAGCCGCACTGCCAGGACGGCCAGCGCCTGCACCGCCAGTCCTCCCCGTACCTGCGGGGGTCAGCCGGGGCAGAACTCCTCGAAGATGGTCCTGGGCGAGTCCTCCCCGTACGTGCGGAGGTGGTCTGTTCCGTACCAGGTAGCAGTTGGGGTGGTCTGGGCCTGATGGGGGTCCCCCGTTCGGGGCTGTCCCGGCTATCGTGGCGGGTATGACGTACCGCGTGCAGTACACCGTCGAGGCGAAGACGACCATCGACGCTCTGCCTGCCGAGCGCCCGACTACACCAACCTCGGCAACGTCCTGTTCGTGGACCGGTACGCGACCGTGCAGGTGCGTACGGCGGACGGGGCCTGGCGGACGCTGGACAAGGTGGCCGGAATCGCGCCCGACGACCCGGACGGCGTGTACCTCCAGGGGCGTGACTCCAGCCTCCGGTCGGGCGGCAAGGCCGTCGCCCGGGTGCGGGTGTCGTACGACGCGAAGACTCCGGCGGGCGCCACCACGCTCGGCCCGTGCGTGTTCGTCAACGAGGGCGAGCCGTTCCGGGGAACCACGAACTGCGGTACCCGCTCGACGATTCAGATCCTGCCCGCCGCCACGAAGGCGCCCGAGCCGAGCCCGTCCTCCTCCTCCTCGGCGCCGGAGGCCCCGGTGTCCTCGGCCCCGTCGGCCCCGGCCGGCGCCGCCGTGCCGGTCTCCGCGTCCTCCCCGAGCGCCCCGAGCGCCTCGGCTCCGGCGGACCCGTCCACCACCTCCACCGCGCCGTCCATCCAGCAGGCCCGCGTCGCCGACGTCGCGCAGCCTGCCGCGCCGTCGTCCGTCCAGCTCGCCTCCACCGGGGCCGACCACACCGCGGGCCTCGCCTTCGGCGGCCTCGCCCTGACGGCCGCCGGGGCCGGCGCCCTCTGGCTGCGCCGGGTGCTGCGCCGGGCCTGAGCGCGCACGGGGAAACCGAACGCGAAGGAGCCCGCCATCCTCCCCGGGGGGGCGGGCTCCAGCCGCGGGCGGCACGTCGGGCGCGCGGCGTCGGCGCCGGCCAGGCACGGTCCTCGTCCGCCCCACGCCTCGTCCGCCCGCGTCCTCGTCCGCCCCACACCCGCTACCCGCATCCCCGGAAATCCGGTGGGAGGTACCCGTCGTGGCAGGTCAGAATGGTCGCATGCCGCACGAAGTCGAACAGTTGCTCGCCGACCTCGACCTGCGCCCTCACCCGGAGCGTCAGCGGCTCGTCGCCCGCAGGGCCCGGGAGCTCGCCGTCGACGGCGAGCTCCCGGGCCTGCTGCTCGACCTGGAGCGCTCTGGTCTGTACGGTCGGCGGCTGGCCGCGCTCGCCGCGTCGGCCGGCTGCGCCACCGACTACCTCTCCGAGCGGCTGACCGACCCCGACCCGGTGGTCCGGGGGTACGCCCTGCGCGCCGCCCGCACCCAGGGCGTCCCGGACGAGGCGATCGAGGCGGCCTTCACCGGCGCCTCCTGCACCCTGCGCCGGCAGTTGGCCCGGGTCGTCCGGCACGGCCGCCGGCACCGGCTGGCCGAGCGACTGGTGGGCCGCCTGCGCGCCGAGTGGGGCGATGCCGAGGCCGCCCGGCTGCTCTCCGCCTGCAGCCCCGCCTTCGTCGAGCGGACCCTGCCCGACCTCGCGCACGCCGTACCGCTCGCCCCCCTCGCCGCGCGTTTCCCGGACGAGGTCCTGGCCCACCTGGAGCGGCTCCTCGCCGAGCACCCCGAGACGCTGAGGCTCGGGCAGTGGCCCGCCCTCGCCGACGCCCTCGGCGCCACCGTGCGAGCCCGCCCCGAACGGGTCCTCGACCTGCTGGAGCGGTTCGGGCCCGATATCCCGCTGCGCCGCGACCATCTGCCACCGCTGGCCGCCACGGACGCCGAACGCACCGTCCGGCTCCTCGCCGACCCGCGGCGCGGCGCGGTCGGGCCGTACACCACGCCGCCGACGAGCGGCACGCTGCGCCGGCTGGTGCGCGCCGACCCGCTCTCGCTCGCCGCCCTGGGCCGCCACTGGCTGGCCGCACCCCGCTGCTTCGCCGCCCTGTTGCGTGCTCTCCCTCCGGGCCGGCGCGGCGCGTTCCTCGACCTCGTGTACGCCGGAGCCCTCCCACGGGAGGCCGAACTCTCTCTCCTGCTGCCGCTGTTCCCGCACGCCCGCCGCCACGCCGAGGCGCGGCGGCAGGTCGCCGCGCGCCGCGCGGAGGGCCGCCCCTGGGCCCAGATCGCCCTCGTCTTGGCGTATCTGCCCACCGAGGAGGCCCAGCCGGAGCTGCGGGCCGCTCTCTCCCGCCCGGACGCCGACGACCGGTCCGCCGCCTGGACGGCCCTGTTCGCCAACGCCGCCGCTTCGGACGACGGGGCCGCCGTCCAGGACGCGCTCGGTCTGCTGCCGCGGCTGCGCAACGAGCAGGACCCGGTGCGCTGCGCGGCGCTGACCGCACTCGTCCAGGTGCCCGCCCGGCTGCTGACCCGGGCGGCGGTGCCCCTCCTCGACGCCGGCGTCCAGGACGCGGTCGACGCCCGTGACTGCTCGTACGCCACCCGCGCCGCCCTGCAGCGGCTGGTCGCCGAGGTCCTGCGCGAGCACGCCGTCGCCGACGGCGCCGAGCTGGTCGAGTGGGCGCTGCGGAGCCTGCGCAGGATCGCCGGGCAGACCGGCACGGTCGAACTCGGCCGACTGGAGCACCGGCTGCGGCGAGGCCAGGAGCACGCGGTGTTCGCGACCTTGCGGCCGTGGCTGGACACCATGGCCGACACCGCGGAGTACTGGCTGCTGTTCACCCTGGCCCGCTCGCTCGGCCGACGGGCCCACAACATCCCCGAGCTGCAGGAACTCCTCCTGCACGCCCTCCAGTTCGGGTCGGACGGCGCGTTCACCACGGCCGCCGCCCTGTGGCTGGACGACCCGCGCACCCGCGGCACCCGGGTCGCCGAGATCCTCGAACTCGAGCCCTCCGCCGCCGTCCTGCCACCGGTGCAGGGCGTGTTGGTCGAGCGGCGCACCGACCTGCTCGACCCGCTGCTCGCCCCCCTGCCGCCGTACGGGCGGTTCCTCAGGCGGTCGCAGCGGGCGACCCTGCCGCCCACCTGCTCGGCGAGCCGCTGGACACCGCGCCAGTGGCAGGCCGCCGCCCGCCTCGCCGCCACGGCGGCGAGCGACCCCACGGTGCCGCTGCACGGGCGGGCCGCGGCCGTCCACGCCGCTGCCGCGATCCCGCAGTACGGCGAGGCGGTCGTCCGCGCCCAGCTGGACTCCGCCGAGGTGGTGCTCGCCGAGGCGGCGCTCGCCGCGCTGGCCTGGACGGACCGGCCCGCCGACGCGCTGCGCGATCTGCTGGCCCACGCGGGCGGCGATCGCGCCCGGGTCGCGGTGTACGCGGCCACCCGGGCGGCCCGGTTCGTCCCGCCGGGCGAGCTCGCCGAGCGGCTCGGCGAGCTGCTGTCCCGGACGCGGGGCAGCAAGGTGACCAGCCGCAAGGAAGCCGTGCGGCTGGCCGCCGAGCACCTGCCGCCGTCGGCCGCCGCCGACCTGCTCGTCGCCGCGTACCGTGCCGAAGGCCAGCACCACGACGTGCGCGCCGCGGCGGTCGCCTTCGCGACCGGCCTGCTGGACGCCGAACCCGTCTGGGAACTGCTCGCCGACGCCGCCGGGCAGGCTCCGCCGTCCGTGCGCCGCGCCGTACTACGGGCCGACCCGGGGCATCTGCCCGAGACCCACCGGGCCCGCTACGCCAGGCTGGTGGCCTCCGTCGCCGCCGCGCCGGAGCCGGAAGTCGCCGCACCCGCCCTCGCCGCGCTGCCGCGGTGGGCGGCCTGGGCCCCGGAGACCGCGGACACGGCGCGGCGGGCCGTCACCGACCCGGCCAACCGGGGCGGCTGGCAGGAGGCGGCGGGCGCCGTCCGTGCGCTCGCCGCCTCCGGGCTGCCGCACCCGCTCGGCGGCGCCGCCCCTGGCAGCCTGCTGCACCGCACCCTCGCCGAACTCGCCGCCGCCGCACGGACGGACGACCTCGACGCCGGGGGCGACCGGGACCTTCCGGCCCGCCGGAGGCTGGCGCACCTCACCGATCTCCCCGCCGACGACCGCCACCGGCCGCTGCTGGCCGGCGCCGCCGACCTGCTCGCGGACGAACCCGACCTGGCGGGCATCAGGGCCGCCGCGCTGCGCCGACTGGTGGACCCCACGGCCGGGCCGCAGGCGCTGGCGGCCGCGCTCGGCGTGCTCGCCGACGCCCACCGAGGCCGGCCGGCGGCGGCCGCGCTCACCGCGCTGGCGCTGTTGCGGGAACACGCCTCGGGCCCGCTGCCGCCGCCCGGGACGATCGATGTGCTGGCCCGGACGGCCCGCCGGGACGGGGACACCGGCCCGGCTGCCGGACTGTTCGCCACGGCGCTGACGGAGGCCTTCGGGGACCGCCTCGGCTGGCCCCAGGAGTGGCGGGCCCTGTTGCGCGGGCTGCGCGGCCACCCCTCGGCGGACGTCCGCGAGCGCGCCCTCGCGGTCGTCACGCACCGGGAGTGACCTGCTGCACGCACCGGGAGTGACCTGCGGCCGGGCCGTCCGGCGCGCGGCGCCTCGACGAAGCGGGCGGCCCCTGGAAACCGCCATGCGAACGGGGCCGCCCGGGGAGCCGGTCGGCGTCAGTCGCAGTGCGGCAGGGACTCCTGGCTGCTGTCGTAGCTTCCGTTGGAGAAGTTCCACGTGACGGTCTGACCGTTGCAGTTGTGGCCGCCGGCGGTGAAGTTCCAGTTGCCGTGGTAGAGACGGGTGTTCGACACGCCGGTCACCGGAATGAATCCGGAGTCCCACCACCACGAGCCGACGTTCGGCTGGGGCGAGCCCGTGTTCGAGTTGTGGTTCGAGCTGGACTTCACGTCGATCAGGCCGCCGTGCCAGTTGCCGTTGACGTAGTTGGTGTTCCACAGGTTGATCTCGGTGTAGGCCTGCTTGCTGCAGGAGTTCCACGCGAGGTAGGCCCGACCGATCGACTGGCCCCCGGCCACGATGGTGCGGGCGGGTCCGAGCACCTGGCCGCAGTCGGCCGCGCCGGCGGTTCCCGCTCCGACCGTGGCGAACGTGAGGCTGCCCGCAATGACGGTGAGCACGGCCGAGGCGGCGCGCAATCGCGTGCTGATCCGCATGACTCTCCTTGGGAAGAGCTTCGAGGTGACTGTGGGTCACCCGTTGGCACCAATGCTTCCACCGGACGTGCACACGGTCCATAGGAAGGACGTCAAGGGTCCGCCGGGAGGGGTTCACCCGGACGCTGCGACGAGGATGGCGCCGGGCCGGGGCGCCGGGACGCAGAGTAGATAGTCCGATAATCATGGCGCGAAAGGGACGTGGCAGTGTGCGCGAGAGCCGGAGCGGGACTCAGGCTGGGATCCGTCCTGGGCGGCCTGATGCTGACGGCGTGTTCGACCCCCGCCCCGCAGGCCGTGGACGGCAGCGGCGGAGAGCCTCGCGGCAGCGCGGTGGTCATCGCGGCTGATCAGGCGCCCGGGCAGGCAGCCGTGCCGGGTGATGCGTCGGGTGATGCGGCCGACCCGGGGTCCGGGCAGGCCGGCGTTCGGGGCAGTGCGTTGATCGTCGCGGTCGATCAGGCGTCCCGGCAGGTTCTCGTCCTGGACGGCGAGACGGCGCGGGAGGCCGGACCCGAGGCCGGACCCGAGGCCGGACCCGAGGCCGACCAGTTACCGGTGGTGTGGTCGTGGACCGCTGACGGCGACGACCGGCTGGCCGACCTGGAGCCGGCCCGCAGCTGGGCCAGGCCCACCGAGGCCAGGGACGTGGTGCTCGACGGTGAAGGCTCCCTCCTGGTCACCGCCTCGGGTGGCCTGGCAGCCCTGGTCGACACGGCGACCGGCACGCCGATCTGGGCCACCGACCTCGGCACCTCCGCCAACCCCCACAGCGCGGAGCTCCTACCGGACGGCAACGTCGCCGTGGTCGCCAGCACCGGCGGCTGGGTGCGGCTGTACGCGGCCTCGGAGGGGCCCCGCAGCACCACCTACACCGAGCAGGAACTCGACGGGGCCCACGCCGTGCAGTGGGACGAGAGCGCGCAGCTGCTCTGGGTGCTCGGGGACGACACCCTGCTGGCCCTTCGGGTCGGTGGCACGCCCGACATCCCGTCCCTCACCCCCGAACGCAGCATCCCCCTTCCGGAAGTCGGGGGACACGACCTCGCACCCGTGCGCTCCGCGCCGGGGACGTTCTGGCTCAGCACCGGCGACCGCCTGTGGCGCTACGACTCACACCTCGACCGCTTCGAGGCCGTCGGGCTGGGCGCGGAGGACTCGGCCCGCGGGATCAAGAGCGTGGGCAGTGAGCCCGCCACCGGTCGCCTGCTCACCATCACGCCCGATCACGCGGGGACCTGCTCCTGGTGCACCTCCGCCGTCACCTTCCACCACCCCGACGGGACGCTCGCCCTGACCGGAACCGAGCTGTACAAGGCCCGCTGGTGGACCACACCGCTGCCAGGTCCGGGCCCGACGGACCGACCCCGGTAGCGCGGTCCTCCGGCAGCCGCGGGCCACGCTCGACGCCGGGGCGGGGCCTGCGGCATCCTCGCCGCCACTGCCGCCGCCGGCCACGCCGAGTGGCAGCGCATCAGCGACCACAACCGGCCCCGCCCCGGCCTGCCGCGCCTCGCCCGTGTCAGCGTGGGAGAAGGGACTGCACCAGGTCGTTCGCCGAAATGAGCCCCAGCCCCGGGACGGCGTCCCGCAGCACCTTCACGGCCCGGACCGGGTCCAGCGCGGGGTCGACGTCCGCCGCGGACAGGATCCGGCCTGCCCACCGGCTGACACGCTCCTCGTCCGCCACGATCACCTGGCGATCCACCACGCGCAGGGCCGCTTCCAACCCGGGCCGCTCCGCCGCGCCCGCCGTCCGTATTTCCGCCAGGAGCTCGGCACGGACGTCGTCCAGGTCGTGCAGGACCACGACGGGGTGTGTGGTGTTGGTGAACATACGAGTTCTCCGATCAGGGCACGAAGCAGAGCACGAAACAGGGCACGAAGCAGAGCACGAAGCAGGGCAGGAAGCGGGCGACCACGTGGTCGGCTCTCGTGTACGACCTGTCGCCGGCTCCCGCCGATTCCAACCTAGACCACCATGCGAACCTCCCGCTGCCGCGCCAGTGGCAGGCTCCCCCGCCACGGAAACGGCCGGATCATCCGCACCACCGCGACGCCGTTCCCGTCGAACTGATGGTCCCTCAGCCGACAAGTCCCCTATCCTCGCGTTCGGGGGGAGGCCAACGGACCGTCATGACCTCCTCCCACCTGCGCATACCGCCGCCGACACCTCCGTCGACCACGTGGCCGACGTCCTGGGCGAGTCCTTCACCAGCGATGAGCCCGCGCCCCGGATGCCGCCGCGCTGTCGCCCGGGCGCCTCGCCGAGCTGCTGCGACCACCATGGACTGGAGATTCCGATGCCCGCCCCCGGACCGACGACCAACGCCCCGCCGGTGAACGGGATACCGCCCGGGCGTCCGTTCTCGTGGCGATTCACCACCCCGTTGTTCGTCGGTTCGGCGCTCAACCCGATCAACAGCTCGCTGATCGCCACGGCTCTCGTACCGATCGCCCACGGACTCGGTGTGTCGATCGGGCAGACCGCCGCGCTGGTCACGGCCCTGTACCTGGCCAGCGCGATCGCCCTGCCCACCGCGGGCAAGGCCGCCGAGGTGTTCGGCCCACGACGGGTGTTCCTGGCCGGAATCGGACTCGTCATCGTCGGAGGACTCGTGGGCGGCGCCGCCGACAGCCTTCCGACCCTCCTGATCAGCCGAGTACTGATCGGGTCGGGCACCTCGTGCGCCTATCCGACGGCCATGCTGCTGATCCGCCGCCGCGCCGAGGACGCCGGTCTGGACAAGCCGCCGGGCGGAGTGCTGGGCGGCCTGCAGATCGCCGGCATCGCCACCGCCTCCCTCGGGCTGCCCCTGGGCGGTGTCCTGGTGGCCGCGCTGGGCTGGCGATCCGTGTTCCTCGTCAACGTTCCGGTCGCACTCGTCGCGCTGGTCACGACAGTGGCCTGGGTCCCACCCGACAGCCCACCACGCAGCCCATCCGACAGCCCGTCCGGCAGCCCACCGAACCGCAGCCGACGCGCCCGTGACGTCGCGGCCGCCCTCGATGTCGTCGGCATCGCCGGGTTCGCCGCCGCGATGATCGCGCTGCTGCTGTTCCTGTTCGCCCTGCCCGACGCCCACTGGTACCTGCTGGCGATCTCCACCGTGCTGTGGATCGCCCTGGTGCTGTGGGAGCTGCGAGCCGCCACCCCGTTCCTCGACCTGCGCCTGCTCGCCGGCAACCGGGCCCTGACCAGCACCTATCTTCGCTACGGCCTGGTCCTGGTCTGCGCGTACGTAGTGCTCTACGGCGTCACCCAGTGGGCCCAGAGCGTCCGGGGACTGTCCGAGACCGAAGCCGGACTGCTCCTGTTGCCCATGACGCTGATGTCCGGCCTGGTGATCTCGCTCATCTCCCGGCGCAACACGGTGCGCGGACCGGTCACAGCGGCGGCCCTGGCCTGCCTCGTCGGTTCCGCCGGCGTACTGCTGCTCAGCACCTCGGGCTGGATCGGATGGGTCGTGGTGGTCACGCTCGTCTTCGGCGTCGCCATGGGCACGTCCGGCGCGGGCAACCAGACCGCCCTCTACGAACACGCCCCCACCGAACAACTCGGCACCGCCTCCGGCCTGCTGCGCACCATCGGCTACCTCGGCTCGATCGCCGCTTCCGCGATCACCGGCATCGTCTTCCGCACCCACGTCTCCGACCGCGGCATGCACCTCGTCGCCTGGATCATGGTCGGCGTCGGCGTCGTCCTGCTCCTGACGACCCTCGCCGACCGCACCCTGCGTACCCGGCCCGCCTCCTGAGCAGGTATCTGCGGGGAGGGCGTCGTCGACCCGGTCACCTGCGAATGTGAACGGGGGAGTGGGGTCGACGCCTCTTTGCTGCGGGGGTGTTTCGTTCCCATGTACATATGCCCGGATCACTGGCGTCGCGCACCAGTCGTACACAGACTCGTATCTGCACGATCGTGCACTCGACTCCCACCCCCAGAAGGTCCCTACCGGCATGTGCACCTCCTCCAGACCCGACGTTCCCCAGGCGCTCCCGCCGCACCTGGTGGGGAGGTGCCGTCCGTGCTCCGGTACGTGACACGCAGGGCGGCGGGCTGGCTCCTGGTGATCGCCATGGCCACCAACGCCACGTACTTCCTCGCCAGTTGGTTCCTCGACCCGCGCTCGAACTTCAAGGAACTGCGTCCGGTCCGCACCGAGGAGCAGATATCCCGGGCCCTGGCCCCCTACAACCTCGACCCGCACGAGCCGCTGCTCCACCGCTGGTGGGACTGGCTGACCAGCGTGGTCCTGCACTTCGACTGGGGCCGCTCCCCGGTCGGGGTCCACGTGAACGGGGAGATCGGCTACCGCTCCCTCGTCAGCGCCGAGCTGGTGAGCGGCGCGACGGTCCTGTCGGTCGTCGTCGGTGTCGCCCTCGCGGTCCACACCGCCTCGCGCCAGTACGGCTGGAGGGACCGGGCCGCCCAGGCCGTCTCCATGGCGCTGTTCAACGTGCCGGTGTCCATCGCCGCCCTTGCCGTGGTGCTGCTGGCCATCTGGCTGAACGAGCAGGCCGGTTGGCACTTCCTGTACGTCGCGGGGGAGAACTCGCCCGGCGTGGAAGGGTTCTGGGCGACGGTCGGTGACCGGCTGCTGCACCTGATCCTGCCGACGCTGACGCTCACCCTGACGGGGTACGTGGGCTACCACCTCACCCAGCGCTCCCTGCTGCTGGACGTCATCGGCTCCGACTTCGTGCGCACCGCCCGGGCCACCGGGCTCACACGTGCCCAGGCGATCCGCCGGCACGCCCTGCGCACCGCCCTGATCCCCACCGCGCAGTCCGTGGCCTTCAGCATCCCGGCCGTCTTCACCGGCGCGGTCCTCACCGAGACGATCTTCGGCTGGAACGGCATGGGCCAGTACTTCATCCAGACCATCGGCAAGAACGACGTGCACGGCACCGTGGCGGTCGCCGCCTTCGCCGCCGCCCTGACCGCGATCGGCGCGATCCTCGCGGACATCGCCACCGTTCTCCTCGACCCGAGAGTGCGGGTGAGCTGAGATGGGCACCCCTGTGAGTCCCGACGGGAGCTCCGAAGGCGCACTCGCCATCGCACCCGCGCGAGCCGCCGATCCGCCGCCCACCGGGCAGGCCGGGCCCACCGTGCATGACGTGCCTGATGGGCACGACGGGCGCGACGGGCGCGACGGGCGCGACGGGCACTACCTGGGCCGGCGCCGTCTCTACCTGCGGCGCTTCCTGCGCAACCGGATCGCCGTCGCCGGCGTGGTGATCTTCCTGCTGCTCGTGCTGTTCAGCGCGCTCGGCGACCTGTTCACCCCGTACGGCTACGCGGACGCCGACTTCTCGGCACTGACCCAGGCCCCCGGCGCCGAGCACTGGTTCGGCACCAACCAGGGCGGCAACGACGTCTATGCCGCCGCCGTGCACGGCCTCCAGCGCTCGCTGGTGATCGCGGTGAGCGTGTCCGTGCTGACCGTCGCCATCGCCGCGGTCGTGGGCGCGGGCGCGGCCTACTTCGGGGGCCGGGTGGAGAAGGCCACCCTCGCCGTCATCCACTTCCTGCTGATCGTGCCCTCCTTCCTCATCCTCGCCCTGGTCTCGCACCGGCTGGCGGGCGACTGGCGGGTCCTCATCCTCGTGCTGACGGTGTTCGGCTGGATGTCCACCGCGCGCGTGGTCTGGTCGGTGTCCACGTCCCTGCGTGAGCGCGACTACGTGCGCGCCGCGGAGTACATGGGCGTGCGCCCCCTGCGCATCGTGATGCGCCACATCATCCCGAACCTGGGCTCCCTGCTCATCGTCAACCTCACCCTGGGCGTGGTCTCCACCGTGCTCAGCGAGACCGCCCTGTCCATCCTGGGCTTCGGCGTGCAGACCCCGGACGTGTCCCTGGGCACGATGCTCGCCGACGGCGTGGGCACCATCACCAGCGCCCCATGGCTCTTCGCCTTCCCCGCCGGGCTGACCGTCCTGCTCACCGTCTCGATGACCTTCGTCGGCGACGGCCTGCGCGACGCCCTCGACCCCACGTCCACCACCGGCGCGGCAGGAGGCCGACGATGACCCTCGCACCCGCCCGCCGCACCGGGCCCGTGGCCGGCTCCCCGGCCGGGACCACCGAGCCCGCACCCGTCCTGTCCGTACGCGACCTGAGTGTCTCCTTTCCCTCCGAGGCCGGACCGGTGGAGGCCGTGCGCGGCATCGGCTTCGACCTGCTGCCCGGGCGCACCCTGGGCATCGTCGGCGAGTCCGGCTCCGGCAAGTCCGCCACCGCCCTCGCCGTCATGGGCCTGCTGCCGCCCACCGCGCGCCTCGGCGGCCGGATCCTCCTGGGTGGCCGCGACCTGGCGGCGATGGACGACAAGGGCCTCTCCCAGGTGCGCGGCAAGGACATCGGCATGGTCTTCCAGGACCCGATGTCCGCGCTCACGCCCATCTTCAGCGTCGGCCGGCTGCTCTCCCAGGCCCTGCGCGTGCACCGGGAACTGTCGAAGAAGGACGCGTGGGAGCAGGCGGTGGAACTGCTCGACCTGGTCGGCATCCCCGATCCGCGCGAACGCGCCAAGTCGTTCCCGCACGAGTTCTCCGGCGGCATGCGCCAACGCGTCGTCATCGCCCTGGCCATCGCCAACAAGCCCTCGGTCCTCGTCGCCGACGAGCCCACCACGGCGCTCGACGTCACCGTCCAGGCGCAGATCCTCGACGTGCTGCGCCTGGCCCAGCGCGAGACCGGCGCCGGCCTCGTCCTGATCACCCACGACCTGGGCGTGGTGGCGGGCCACGCCGACGAGGTCGCCGTCATGTACGCCGGGCGGATCGTCGAGCACGCGAGCGTCGACGAGCTCTTCCGCCGCCCCACGATGCCCTACACCGCCCGGCTGCTGGCCAGCGTCCCCACCGTGGACAGCGGCGTCGAACGGCCCCTGATCCCGGTCGGCGGCGAGCCGCCCTCCCTGGTCGGCCTGCCCGGCGGCTGCCCCTTCGCGCCCCGCTGCGCGGTGGCCCTGGACGTGTGCCGGACCACCGAACCGGACCTGACCGCACCGGACTTGGCCGAGCGGGGCCTGACCGAACCGGACCTGACCGCACCGGACTTGGCCGAGCGGGGCCTGACCGAACCGGACCTGACCGCACCGGACCTGACCGAGCGGGACCTGACCGTACCGGACTTGACCGCACCGGGCGGGCAGCACGGCCGCGTCGCCTGCCACCGCGCGCAGGAGATCGCCGACGGAACCCTCGACCCGGCCGGGCGCGCCGATGCCGTGCCACCGTCCCGCGCCGGAGCCCGGACCGCCGGCGAGGTGGTCCTGCGCGTGGAGGACCTGGTCAAGACCTTCCCCGTCACCAAGGGGGCCCTCCTCAAGCGGCGGGTGGGAACCCTGCACGCGGTCAACCACGTCAGCTTCGAACTGCGCGCGGGCGAGACCCTGGGCCTGGTGGGGGAGTCCGGCAGCGGCAAGACCACCACGCTGCGCGAGGTGCTGCGGCTGCGCGCCCCCGAGGGCGGCCGCATCGAAGTGGCCGGCACCGACGTCGCCACGCTGCGGTCGGCGGCCCAGGTGCGCGAGCTGCGGCGCGACGTCCAGATCGTCCTCCAGGACCCGACGGACGCCCTGGACCCCCGCCTGACCGTCTTCGACCTGCTGGCCGAACCGCTCCAGGCCGCCGGTGTCGACCGGACGGCCATCCGGTCCAGGGTCACCCGTCTTCTGGACCTGGTGGGCCTGGACCGCGCCATGGGCGACCGCTTCCCCGCCGCCCTGTCCGGCGGCCAGCGCCAGCGGGTCGGCATCGCCCGCGCCCTGGCCCGCGAGCCGAAACTCCTGGTCCTGGACGAACCGCTGTCCGCGCTGGACGTCTCCGTGCAGGCCGAGATCATCAACCTGCTCGCCCGGCTGAAGCACGAACTGGGCCTGGCGTACCTGGTGGTGGCCCACGACCTGGCCGTGGTGCGCTACGTCTCCGACCGCATCGCGGTGATGTACCTCGGGCACATCGTCGAGTCCGGTGCCACCGAGGAGATCTTCGCCCGGCCCCGGCACCCGTACACCCAGGCCCTGCTGTCGGCGATTCCGGTGCCCGACCCGGAGCGCGAGCGCCACCGCGAGCGCATCGTCCTCGCGGGCGAGCAGCCCAGTGCCACCCGGCTGCCGGAAGGCTGCGTGTTCGTCGACCGCTGCCCGCTGTACCGGGAGGCCGACGAGAGCGTACGGACCCGCTGCCGCACCGAGCGGCCGGCGACCGTTGCCGCCCCGGACGGCTCCGACCACCAGTACGCCTGCCACGCGGCCTGACACCCGTCCCGTCCCACCCCCGTCCCACCCCCTTCTCGCCGATTCCCACCAAGGACATCCCATGCGTCGGAAGCTCGCCCCGCCCCTCGCGCTCGCCGCGGCCGTCCTGGTCGCCGCCACCGCGTGCTCCTCCTCGACCTCCTCATCGTCGTCCTCCGCCGGTGGGTCCTCCGGGCCGAACGCCGAGAACGCCGCCAAGGCCGCGTCCTCGGTCACCGACTACAACCCCCAGCCGTACGAGAACATCAAGGACGGCGGCACCTACACCACCGCGGGCACCTTCGACGAGCAGGGCAACCCCTTCAACGTCAACGGCACCCTGAACGCCTCGCGGATCTGGTCCTGGTACAACGCCCACGCCATCACCTACTCGCCCACCGGCGAGGTCCAGTACAACCCGGACTACTACAGCGATGTGAAGGTCTCGGTCGAGGGCGGCGACCAGAAGGTCGTCATCACCCTCAACCCCAAGGCCGTCTTCAACGACGGCACCCCCATCGACTGGCGGGCCATCGAGGCGACCTGGAAGGCCGACAACGGCTCGGACAAGGACTACGCGGCCGCCTCCACCGACGGCTACGACCGCATCACCTCCGTCACCCGGGGCGCCGACGACAAGCAGGCGGTCATCGCCTTCAAGGGCGTCAACGCCGCCTGGTCCGCGCTGTTCACCACCTTCCTGCACCCCCAGGCCGCCACCGTCGACAACTTCAACAAGGCGTACGTCAAGACGGCCCACCCCGAATGGGGCACCGGACCGTACACCGTGGGCACCTGGGACGAGCACTCCGGCAACATCACCTTCGTGCGCAACCCCAACTGGTGGGGCCGGCCTGGCAAGTTGGACAAGCGCGGCTACGTCAACCTGGAGAACACCGCCTCGGTCAACGCCTTCAAGAACGGCGAACTCGACTACGCCCCCGTTGGGACCGCGGAGAACCTCAAGCAGGTGAAGACGGTCAAGGACGCCGAGATCCGCAGCGGCGGCAGCCCCTTCGAGTACGCGCTGTACCTCAATGCCAAGTCCCCGTTCCTCGGTGACGTCCAGGTCCGCAAGGCGGTGCAGGAGAGCATCGACCGTCCGCAGATAGCGAAGATCCGGTTCCAGGGCCTCGACTACACGGAGCCGCTGCCCGGCTCGGCGGTGCTCTACAGCTTCCAGCAGGGCTACCAGGACAACGTCGCCGCTGTCCTGAAGTACGACCCGCAGGAGGCGCGGAAGACCCTGGACGCGGCCGGCTGGAAGCCCGGAGCCGACGGCATCCGCGCCAAGGACGGCAAGCAACTCGAGCTCGGCTACACCATGCTCGGCGACGAGCCCATCGAGAAGGCCATCGCCGGAGCGCTCACCGCGATGCTCAAGGGCGTCGGCGTGAAGGTGAACGTCAACAAGGTCTCCGAGAACGACTTCTCCAAGGTGCTCAGCGACCGCCGCTTCGACCTGTTCATCTCCGGCAACCGCTCGGCGGACCCCTTCGGCGCGCGGTACCTGTGCGACTTCTACTGCTCGGACCGTGACTCCAACATCACCGGAACCGGCACTCCCGAGCTGGACAAGGAGATCCGCGCCACCGGCGAGATCGCCGACCTCGGGCAGCAGATCGAGGCCGTCAACAAGGTCGAGCAGAAGGCCCTCCAGCAGTACGCCCTCCTGCCGCTCTACAGCGGTCCCTCCACCTACGGCATCAGGAAGGGCCTCGCCAACGTCGGTGCCGCCATCTTCTACAGCCCGCTGCCCGAGACCATCGGCTGGCAGAAGTAGCACCGGTGTTCCGGCGGCCTCGTCGGGGGCCCGCGCGTGAGCGGCACCACCTGACGAGCAGGGCCGAGGACGCCGCGGCCCAGCAGCTCGGCGCCGCCGTCGGCCCCGCGTGTGGAGGGAGCGCTCCGCCGGCCGGCGTGAGGTGTGGGCCGGCCGGCGGAGGAGGGTGATCAGGCCTGCGAGCGGCGGCGGGAGGCGACGACCGCGCCGGCGCCCAGCACGACGGCCGCGCCGGCGGCGGCGCCGAGCTGCCCGAGCGGGGCGGTCGTGCCGGTGGCGGCCAGCGAGCCGCCGGCGGCGCTCCGGCCGTCCGTGGTGGCGGTGGTCGTCGTCGCGGTGGTCGTCGTGCCGCCGGCGGCCGAGGCGGGGGCGACCGTGGCGTCGGAGGCCACGGTGGTGACCGCCTGGGTGGTGCCGGAGCCGCCCCGCGAGGTGTCCTTGGCGGTCTCGGCAGTGGTCTTCGCGGCGGCCTCGTCCTTGGCCCGGGCGGTGAACTGGCCCTCCTTCAGGAAGGCCCGGACGTCCGCGATGCCGCCGTCGAGCGCGGCGAGGCCGGCCTTGCGGACCTCGGGCCCCCCGGCCTCGACGAGCTGCGAGACGTGGATCCGGTCATCGCTCGCCCGCAGCGGCTCCAGCTGCGTCTTCAGGAAGTTCTCGACGTCCGCCGCGCTGCCGGCGAGCGCCTTCTCGGCCGCCTCCCGGACGTGGCGGCCGGTGCCCGCGTCGGCGAGGACGTCCTGGACCTTGGCGCGGTTCTCGTCCTCCGCCCGGGCGACGTACTGGCCGGTCTTCAGGAAGGCGCGGACGTCCTGGATGGTGCCGGACATCGCGGCGTTGGCGGCCTTCTTCACCGCGGGGCCGCCGCGGGACATGATCTGGCTGAGCAGGACCCGGTCGTCGTGCTCGGCGGCCGTCTTCAGCCCCGTGTCGAGGAAGCGCTCGACCTCCGCGGCGGTTCCCGCCAGTGCCGCCTGGGCGCCCTCGCGCACACCCGGTCCGGTGTTCGGGTCGTCGAGGAGCTGCTGCAGCTTGGCGCGGTTCTCGTCCTCGGCCCGGGCCGTGTACTGGCCGATGTTCAGGTAGGCGCGGAACACGTCGAGGTCGTTCGAGCCGAACGCGGTGTTGGCGGCCTTCTTGACGGCCGGGCCGGCGGCGTTCATGGTCCGCAGGATCGCGATCCGCGCGTCGTCCCGGCGGATCCTGTCCGCCTCCACCGCGAGGAAGCGCGCCCGGTCCGCGGGGGTGCCGGCGAGGGCCTGGCCCGCGTGCTCGCGCAGGTAGTCGCTCGGAGCCGTGAGCAGGTAGTCGTTCGGGTAGACGAGCAGCCTCTCGATCGCTGCCCGGTTCTCCTCGTCCGCCTTGGTCTCGGCCGGGTCGGTCTGCTCCTGCCCCGTCGGGACGGTGTCGGCGAACGCCGGGGCGGCGCCCACGGCGACGGGCGCGGCGGCCGCGGCGAGGAGGACGGCAGCGAGCGAATGACGGATCTTCAACGGTACCCCGGGATCTGAAACACGGATGAGCTCGTCGCGGCTTCGCGACGGTCGGCCGGGTGATCGTATAGCAACGGTACCCCCCGCTGGCGAACACATTTCCGTCACGTCCCACGCTTCGGCTTCGTCGCGTATTGCCTGGTCACACCAGCCGGGAGAACTGTCCGATCGGCACGGTCGGTGCGGCCGGGGCCGGCGGGTTCTCAGTGCAGTCGGCCGAACCAGCGCACGATGGCGGCGGTGCCGGCGACGTTGGAGCCGAGGTGTCTGGAACCCGCGAAGTCGGGGGTGCCGAGGTCGACGACCGCCGCGTTCACGCCGTGCGATCGCAGCGTGGCCTCGCAGTGGTCGGTGTTGGCATTGGCCGCCTGCTCGTCCGCGTCGGCCGTGTACAGGCGGACCGGGACGCGTGGTGCCCAGTCGCAGGTGCTGTCGGCCACCCGAAGTGCCCTGGCCAGTCGGCCGGTTGGGTGGCGCAGCAGCTCGAAGCCGGGTGGGGTGAGCAGTGCGTCGATGGTGTCGGGTGTGCCGGCGAAGAGTTGCGGGCCGGTGTGTGAACCGTCGAACAGCGCCTCGACCGTGCTGTCGTACGGGGCCTGGAAGACCTCGTCGGGGGAGTCGTAGAGATGGTGCAGCCGGTTCCAGGCGACGAGGAGGTATGCCGAGTACAGCACACCTGATTTCCGGTCGAGAGAGCCGTCGAGCAGCGCCGGCAGCTCGGCACGCCGGAAGTCGTAGGCGCCGCTGACCGGCGCGACGGCTTGGAGCCGGAACCACCGGTCGTCGCCGGCCTGGAGCGCCCGTGCGAGCCCCATCGCCGCCGAGGCGCCCTGGGAGAACCCGGTGACCAGCACGTCGTGTCCCAGTACCCGGCCCGCACGCGGGACGAAGGCGCGGGCTGCCCGGAGCATGTCCAGCGAGGCGGTGGCCTCCGACGGCACGTCCATCCAGGGGTGGAGCCCGGGGCCGGAGCCCAGACCGATGTAGTCCGGGGCGACGGCGGCGAACCCGGCGGACGCGTACGTGATGGCGGGTGAGGACGCGAACCCGGTCTTGGTCGTGGAGGACGGGGCGTCGTACCGGTAACTGGTCGTGCCGTGGGTGAACGACACCGCCCGCAACTCGTGTTCGCCGCCACGGGGCAGCACCAGCAGCCCGCTGGCGCTGATCGGCCGGCCGCCGGGGTCCACGGTGCGGTACACCAGCCGGTAGGCGTCCACTCCGAACCGGACTGTACCCACGTCGTACCCGGCGGCCGCCAGCGCCGCGGCGACGTCCTCCTTCGCGGCCAGGGTGGTCGTCCGCTGAACGGAAACCAGCCGCCCGCGATCGCTTCGCTGCCCCGTGTCCGCCGAGGCGGCTCCCGTCGACACGGTCGCGGCAGCCAGGACGGCCAGGACCGTCCCGACGCTCAGCCGGCGAAGCCCGGTCCGTAACATGCCCGCGACGTAGGTGGATTTCATGCCGCCGACGCTACGCACGCTCACCCCCGTGCCACAGCCCGGCCAGCAGGCGTATCCGTCCTGTGGCTAGCCCCACCGCGACACCGAAGAGCTCGACCGCGAGGCCCGCGCCCTCTTCGACCGCCCCTGCGACGAACTCGTCGGACCGAACGGTGCCGGACCGGACGGTGCCGGACCGGACGGAATTCCCCGGACACCGCTCGACGGGCCGACGGCGAAGCGGGGGCGCCGGCAGCGGGTGGAAGCCGATCCTCCCGCCCGCTGACTCCGCTCACCCGGAAGGGGGAGGCGCCGTCAACCTCGCTTGCCAGGATCGGCGGCGAGGCGGCCGAGCATCGCCATCACGGTGATCCGCGCGTCCTTGTCGTTCGTCACCGTGCAGTGGGCGTCGACGCCTCGCGCGTCCGGTGCTTCATCCGGGTCGGTCAGGCCGATCCGGATCAGGTCGACAGCGTACTCGCGGCACTGGGAGTAGTCCTCTGCGGCGCGGACCGCCTCGACGTGGTCGATGTGGCCGGGGTCCGCGGCGCGCAGCAGGGCCGGGGTGGGCAGCGGGCCCAGTGCCTCTCCGATCCATTCCGAGACGGTCTCCCGAGGGCAGTCCCGTTCCAACCGCGACGCGCTCGCCGCAGTGAGCGCCAGGTGAATGAGGAGCGTCCCGAACCAGTTGGCGGCCTCGGCCGGAGAAGTGTCCGTGCCCGTCGGCGGCATCACGGCGCGGTACAGCGCAGCGGGGTCATCGGCATGTGCGGCGGCGGCGACCGCCTTCACGGCGCTGCCGAGGGCAGCCTGGTCGATGGTCACGTCGGTGCTTCTTTCCCTAGTCGGCAGCCGTCAACTTACCGCTCCGGCACGGTCGAAGGACCCGTTAACGGACATTCTGTGGGATCAGCTCCGTCGAGCCCTGGTCGTCATCCGGTGGCTGTCGCGATCCGCCGTGTGGCTGCTGCTCCTGCAGCGGCCTTCGGCCCGGGCCCTGGCCGAAGGCCGCCGAGTGCTGATGGGCGTTACCGGGGCAGGTGCGGCCGGTCGCCGGGCTCCTGGGTGGGGAACCGTTGGCCCGCGCCCGGAAGGGCGGGCGCCGGATAGTTCGACACCTCGTACTTGGCCAGTTCGAGCTGCTCGGCGGTCGGGGGCAGCGCCGGGGCCCTGCTCACGCCGCCGTTGAACTGGAAGGCCGAGGTCAGGTCCCCGAAGGTGTTGCGCCGCCAGTCGGTGACGGTGGCCGACCGGACTCCGGTGAACCGTTCCAGGAACTGCAGCACCGAGGTGTGGTCGAAGGCCTCGCCGGCGGCCCAGCCGCCCGTCGTCCAGGGCGAGATGATGATGCACGGCACTCGGAAGCCGCCGCCGATCGGCAGGCCGCCGACGAACTCGCCCGGCGTGCCGGCCGGGGGCACCGGTGGCGGCACGTGGTCGAACAGCCCGTCGTTCTCGTCGTAGTTGAGGATGAACACCGTCTTCGCCCAGACCTCGGGGTTCGACGCGACGGCCTCGATCTTGGAGGCGACGTAGTCGGCACCGGCGGCGGGCAGGTAGTCCGGGTGCTCGGACTGGTAGCTGGTCGGCAGGATCCAGGAGACGGCGGGCAGCCGGTTGTTGCGCGCGTCGTCCTCGAAGGTGCCGGCCGGCCGGGCCGTCATGCCCTTGCGGTGCAGTGCGCTGCCGGGCGCGGCCTGCTGGAAGTTCTTGAAGAGCGAGAGCATGTTGGTGCCGTAGTTGTCGGCTTCCTGGTAGACCTGCCAGCTGACGCCGGCCGCCTCCAGCTGTTCGGGGTAGGTCTTCCAGGTCAGCGGCGCGGGCGCCGAGTTCTTGATGATCGGGCCGCCCTGGCCACCGTCGGCTCCGATCGAACCCGTCATCCAGTACAGCCGGTTGGGCCAGGTCGGTCCCTGGACCGAGCAGAAGTAGTTGTCGCAGATGGTGAACGACTCGGCCAGGGCGAACTGGAAGGGGATGTCCTCCCGGGTGTAGTACCCCATCACGTACGGGCCGTTGACGCCGTCGGCGGACCGGTGCGCGGGCAGCCACCGGTCCATCTTCCCGCCGTTCCAGGCCCGGTGCTGCACCGACCAGGAGTGGCTGGTGGACGGGATCGCCTGCGCGCTCGTGGTGCGGGTGTCCAGGTGGAACGGCAGCAGGTAGCCGTCCGGGTTGACGCTGTCGGGCTGGTAGAACACCGAGCGCCCGTTGTCCAGCCGCAACGCGTTCGGGTCCGCGAAGCCGCGGACACCGGCCAGCGTGCCGAAGTAGTGGTCGAAGGACCGGTTCTCCTGCATCAGCAGGACCACGTGCTCGACGTCCCGCAGCGAACCGGCCTTCGGCACGCCCGTCGCTACCGCTCGCTGGACACTCGGTGGCAGCAGGCTCATCGCCGCTGCCGCTCCCATCGCGCCGGCCGCCGATCCCAGCAGCCTCCGTCGGGTTGTTCCGGACATCAGCCCTACCCTCTCCGTCGCGCCGGTGCGCGTGCGGGATGTCACCGCACCGGACCACCTGAGGCCTTCCCTGAAGAGCTTCGGGGCAGTGGAGATGACGGATGAACAGTCAGGGAATGTCAGGTACCCGCCAGACGATGCAGCCGCGTGACGCTGCAGCTCGGGCAACCGGTCAACGGGGGTGGGGGACCGCCGCTCCTCCGACCTTCGTCCAGAGGCCGGCACAGTCGGGTGGTGGCCGCAGATTCCTGATCGTTCTCACGTTGTTCGGGAACGACGTGCACCACCGCTCACCTGGGTGCAGAGGCCCTGGTGCGCGGGGTGGCGGCCGGGCAGGCTAGTTTGTCCGGGTGAGTCTCCTCGATGATGTGGCCAAGCGCGACGGCTGGCGATGCTGGGTGTGCGACGAACCGGTCGACCCCGACAAGTCGGTGAACGATCCCAGGGGGCCCAGCGTCGACAGCCGGACCGCCGACCGGAAGGCCAAGGTCGCCGAGCGGCTCGCGCACCGCGGGTGCAACAGCCGCAAGGGCGCGGTCAAGGTGGTCATCGCCTGGCCGGACCGCCTGTACGTGGCCGAACCCGCGCCGCTGATCACCGTTGCCGCGAGGCTGGAGCGCAAGGGCGGCCGCGAGATGGTGGGCCGTTGTCCGACCAGGCAGGACGCCCGGGAAGCGGCGGACTGGCTGGTGGACCGGTTCTCCCGACTGGCGCCGGGGCTGCCGGTGACCGCCGACATCGAGGCGGGCGGCGGCCAGTTTCTCGTCATCCTGGCCACCGGCCGCCGCTGACCGGGGACCACCAGCGCACACTCGCGTCGAGCTGGACCGCCGGACCACATCGACCCGCCCTGACGAAGGCTGACCCACGGGCGCGTGACGGGCTGCGACTCTCCGACCTGGCGCATCCTCACCGAACTCAGTACGAGCCCCGCCCGCGCCACCAGCCTGCTCCGCGCCCTGCCCGTCCTGGCGAACCTCGAACTCGACCGCTGACAGGCGATCAAGACCGAAGACGGCCGCCCACGACCAGCACGACCAGCACGAGCACCCGCGAACCCCGCCGCACCGGCGGAGATCAGGATGGTGGATCTTCAGCGAGGATCCGACCGGACCTCGGTCAGTCGATGCCTTCGACGATGCGGAAGTCGCGCTCGACGCCGTCGGAGCCGGCGCGGGCTGCGGAAGTTCTGCTCGGCCGAGTGCCGGACCGCGTCCCGCCGTAGCGAGGCCCAGATGGAGACGCGGACCTGCCATCCCGCCCCGTCTGCGGAGAGCTCGCACCAGTGCCGCGTCATCAGGGCCCGCCACCAGAGCAGTTCCACCCCTCGCCCGCCGATCGCTACTGTCGGACCTGCCCCCGCGAGCAGCTGGTGCGACCGTGTCAGGCCGCCGCGCGGGCGGCCTTGGAACGGGCGGCGTCGAAGACGGCGGCCGGGTTCCCGTAGTAGATCCATGGGCCGGCGATCTCCCGGCCCATCCCGCGGAAGAGGTTCAGGGCCTGCGCCGGGCGGCCGTTCTCGATCAGGCCGTGGGCGATCCAGCCACGGGCCGGGACGATGCCGGGGTGGGCAGGATCGGCGGCCGCCAGGTCGGCCAGGGCCGCGTCCAGGGCGGCCGTGTACTCGGCGCAACGGTAGAGCGAGGCCGCGGACTTGTCGCGCAGGACCTGCTCCCAGTACGCCCGCAGCTTCAGCACCGTCAGCAGGCTGCCCGCCGGCGCTCCGGCGATCGCCTTGTCCGCGAACTCGTGCATCAACTCGTTGCTGCCGCGCCACTTCTCGCACCAGTACTGCAGCGCGGCGACGTGCGCGCCGTGGTGGTGGGGCTCGCGGGCCACGATCTCCGACCACAGCGCGCGGTAGCGCTCGTGCGACCAGCCCTGGCCCATCGCGATGGACTGCTGCACCACCCAGGCGTTCGGGTTCCCGGCCGGGGCGAGTCGGATCGCCTCGTACGACACCTCCGCTGCCTCCTGGAGCACCTGGTGAAAGCCCATGGCCTGCTCGCGGGTCACCTCGGAGGCGTACTTCCCGGTGCGGATCTCCCACGCCCGCTTGACCAGGGCGTCGGTATGCACCTGGGCGGCCTCGGGGCTGTCCGGCTGCTCCTTGCGCCACTGCCAGAGCCAGGTGTCGTCGGTGGCCGCGAGGTCGCCGAACGGGTTCATCCGGGCGTTGCGGGTGCTCCAGTCGCCGTCGCCGTCGGAGAGGTAGGCCGCCGCGGGTCGCCAGTCCCCCGCCTTGGCCGCACCCAGCGCGGCCCGTGCCGCCGGGTCGGCGGGTTCGCTGCCCACTTCGACCAGTTCGGCGCGCGGCACCAAGCCCGTTGCGGGCGCATCGTGGCCCGCGGTGGCCTTGCGGTGCTTGTTCAGCCAGAGGCCCAACCTGATGAGGAGGACGAGGATGGTGACGATGACGAACGGGTGAGGCATGGACCTGCTTCTCTACGGAACTTCGTCGCACAAGTGTGCGTGCGGTGAAGATCGTATCGTCCGGGCTGCGGGGCCCTCCGCGGCCATACTCACAGGGCTGGAAGCTCGACGACCCTGCATCACATCGCGTCCCACCGACAAGGCGAGCTGGAATGACTTCACCCGAACCGCTTTCGACGGCAACGCAGCTTGGGATTTCGTAAGCCCTCGCACTCGCCGCGTCTTGCCCATCCCCGTCAGCGAGGTGCCCGGGGGGAGGTGAAATGGGACGGAACATGTGGTTCTACCAGCCGTCCATCGCCCGTGTCCCGCCATGACCGAGCCTGGACCCGCCGCCCCCCGGCCCCAATCAGGACCGAGCGGCTCGTGCTGCGCGAGTCTGAGGCCCGGGACCGGTCGGCGTTCATCGAGTTGTTCGCTTCGCCAGAGGTGGGCACCTACCTCGGTGGCTCCCGATCGCGTGATGAGCTCGAACGCGCGGTGCCTGAGGCGCCCGGGCGGCGCCCTGGCCTTTTCGTGATCGATCTCGACGGAGCGATGATCGCCATGGTCACGCTCGATCGGCGCGACGCAGAGCGTCCAGTGCGCGGCGGCACTCGACTGGTTCGCTGGCGCGCTTCCTGGCGCGCCGATGGTGCTCTGCACCCAGATCGCCAACGATCGCTCGATGTGCCTTGCGGCGGAGCCGGGGTTCACCGAGGCGGAGCGGTTCGAGGAGTACGGCGCCGAGCACACACCAGCCTGGCGAGGAACCTGCTAGGAGATAAAGGGCAATTAGCCCACACTGAACGCCCTCTCAGATGAGTTCCAGCCATAGATGCCACCGGTGTGGCTGCGCTGGCTCACCGTGCCGCGTGGCCATCACGACATTTTGCTCGCGAACTCGTAGCCGGTTCGCTGCGGGGGCCGTGCGCCCACAAGGGCGGGAAGTCCTTCGACAGCGGTCGGGTCGGTCCCGTTGGGAGCCGGGGAGTGTCGGGGCGGCGTGGTGAGTGACGTGTAGTGCTCGGTTCCGAGGATCCGGTACCTGATGTCCTCGGGCAGGCGGGCCAGGATTCCGGGGAGTGGGCGCTCTCCGTCGACCTGGCTGTGGTGGGCCGTGATCGCGGCCCACTTCTGGTCCAGCCACTGGCGTACGTCGCATGTCACGTCGGCCAGGGTGTCCGGGACGCTCAGTACGGATTTGCCGACCCGGCTCAGGAGTGGCCCGAGGTCGGCGATCGCCGAGTGGGGGTGGGTGGCCATGTGGACGGCGGCGGGCCGCCAGGGTTCCCCGGCGTCCGGGTAGAGGTGTTCGAGTCCGGAGGCGGCGATGGCCAGCAGGGTCGCCCGGTGGGTCTGCCGGTGGTCCGGGTGGCCGGTCAGTTGCCCGTAGGCGTCGTGGGTTAGCACGATGTCGGGCCTGATCGCGCGGATGTGCCGCACGATGTCCTCGACCACGCGGTCGACGGGCGCGTCGCACAGCCGCGGCCGGCCGGGGGCGGATTGCGGGACGCGGGCGTCGGCGTAGCCGAGCATCCTCGGTTCGCCGGCGCCCAGGATGTCCAGGGCGTCGGCGAGTTCGGCGGCGCGGTGGCTGTCCTCGGCCCAGGTGGCGGTGACGACGGCCGTCCGGGCCCCGGACGCGGCGTGCCGGGCGAGGGTGCCGCCGACGAGGAGCGATTCGTCGTCCGGGTGCGCGAGCACGGCGAGCAGGGACGGCAGGGGTGGCATGGCAGGTCCTCCTTGTCCGGCGGGCGCGGGGTGAGCGGCTGGTGACGGCTGCGCGGGTCGGAGGCGGGCGGCGAGTGCGGCCATGTCGGTGGTGAAGCGGCCTGCGAGGTCGACGCCGGTCTCCTGGGCGATGATCATGAGCGAGAACAGGCAGTCGGACAGTTCGTGGCCGATGGCCCCGGTGCTCGCGGTCACGTCGGCGCGGTGGCCCTGGTGGGCCATGACCAGTTTCGCGAGGTCGCCGACGTCGCCGGTGAAACCGAGGACGAAGTCGGACAGGTCCCAGGTGCGGCCCAGCTTCCGCCGGTTGATCTCGTCGTAGAGGTCGCGTACTTCGCCTGCGGCGGCGGACATCTCGTCCCAGGTGGTCATCGGCTGCTCCGTTTCGGGTGCGTGGTCGGGCGGGATCGGCGGCGGACGCGGTTGTGTTCCGCTGGTCGGGGATCTCGGTGGCGTACTGGCGGGCCTGGAGGAGGTAGGAGGAGCGGTTGACCGCTGTTCGGGCCGGCCATCGGCTGCGCGTGGGTGCCCTGTTCGGCGGGGCGGCCTTCGTGCAGGACGTGGATGAGATCGGCGCCCGCGGTGGCGGCGAGGGTGTCCCAGCCGTTGTCCTGGGCGTCGATGATCGGGTGCAGGTCGGCGTAGTCGGCCGCGCGCTTGGGCAGGGCCGGGTCGTCGCTGCGTTCGGGTCGGCCGATCAGGACGTCGGCCCGCAGGGCGAGCGGCCACTGCTGGAAGCTCTGTTCGAGGACGGTGGAGGGGGCGAACAACTGGTCCCGGTCGGCGGTCGCGGCATCGACCCCGTCCCACAACATCCGGCGGGTATCGGGCAGGTGGAGGCCGGTGAGGATCCGGCGGGTGGCTGTGAAGAAGCTGATTCCGAGCATGGTCTGCTCGTGGGAGGTGAACCCCCGGTCGGGGGGCGGCCGGCCGCCGGACGGGAACTGCTCACTGTCGGAGACGTGGTCGGATGGCAGGGGGCGGACGCCGCAGGTTCGGACGGGCGGGGCTTCAAGCGGCCTCCTCCACGGTGTGGTTGGGGCGGGGCGCGGGGTGTCATCCGGGTTCGCCCGGCCGGCGGGGCTGTGAGACGAGGTACTGGGCGACGCCGGTGCGGCGGGCGGTGAGCGAGGCGCGGAGTGTGCGTAGTCGGCGCGGGGTGACGACACGCTCCCATTCCTGGACGGTGCGGACGGCGTGAGCGCTGTGTTCGGCGGGGTCGGGGGTGATGCGTTCGAGTTCCTTGTCGGTGAGGCGGCCGCCGTCGAAGGTGACGCCGATCTTCCAGGGCCATGGTGGTTCCGGCGGGGTGAAGGAGAGCATCAGGAGGCGGGGGGCGTCGTCGAGGGCGGCGGGGACGAAGCCGATCTCCTCGGCGGTCTCGCGCAGTGCGCATGTCCACGGGTCCTCGTCGTCGTCGAGGAGGCCGCCGGGGTACTGGTATTCGCCGGGGTGGTGGACGGAGGTGAGTAGGAGCGGCCGGTCGTGGCGGTCGGTGAGGAAGACACCGGCGTAGGAGATGCCGTGCGGCAGGGTGGGGACGAACCGCTCGGGCGGGACGAAGACCATGGTCAGGCTCCTCGCTGGTCGTGACGGCAGGGGTGGCCGAGCCGGGTGCGCAGGTCGGCGGCGAGGCGTTCGGTCCGGTCGGGGTCGTCGGGCAGGAGGCCCGCGCCTTCGGCCATCAGCGCGTGGAACTGCTGCTGCTCGTAGGGGGTGCCGGGCGGTAGGGCGGCGATGTGTCAGTGGACGTGGGCGTTGCCCTGCATGCTGCCCAGACTCAGCAGGTAGAGGCGTTCGGTGGGGACGGTCGAGGCGAGCGCGGTCGCCACCCGGTGCACGACCAGTTGCAGGGCGAGGTACTGGTCCTCGGTGAAGCCGCCGACGGTGTCCTCGACGTGGGCGCGCGGGGCGACGAGGAGTTTGCCGGGCAGGGTGGGGTAGCGGTCGAGGAAGGCGACGTGCACGCCGTCGTCGAGGACGATGCGGTGTTCATGCCCGGGCTCACCGGCGAGCATGGAGCAGATGAAGCAGGGGCCGTTGCGGGCCCGCTCGTTGTAGGCGTCGAGGTCGAAGGCGGTCACCGCGTCCAGCTTTCCGAGCCGGGGCGCAGCGTCATGTAGCCGTCGACGGGGTCGAATCCGAGGGCGCGGTAGAGCGGGGCTCCGGTCTCGCTGGCGCGCAGCTCGATCGATCCGCATCCGCAGTGCCGCAGTGCCTGGACCAGGGTGGTGGTGACGGCGCGGGCGTGCCCGCGGCGTCGGTGGGCGGGGTCGGTGGCGACGGTGTGGATCCGGGCCCACCGGCCGGTGGGGTGGGTGGGGCCCCGGTAGCCGCGGTAGACGATGCCGATGGCGCAGGAGGCCAGTGTGCCGTCGTCGGCGGGGACGACGTAGGCGAGCAGGTTCGGGTCGGTGCCGAGCCGTTCGCGCATGTCGTCGCGGAAGGTGGTGCGCCAGTCGTGGGTGAGTTGGGCGCCGTCGAGTACCGCGACGCGCAGGCGCAGCAGTTCGTCGGCGTCCTGGGGGCCGGCGGGGCGTACGGGGGATCCGGTCATGCGGGACTGCCTCCGGGGTTCGGTGGGTCATGCGGGTGGTTGTCGGGGGAGGTCGGGGCGGAGGCGGTGTGCCGGTCGGTGCCGCCGTCGGGTCGGTGCGTGGTGCGGTAGACGTACGGGGTCCGGGTGGCGGGGAAGGTGGCGGTGCCTTCCTCCACGATGGGCTGCTGGTCGGCGATGGCCCGCGGCCGGGAGCCGGTGTCGGGCGGCAGCCGCGGCTCGGGCGGGCGTCGGTGGCGGCCGGCCATCCTCGGGCCCCAGCCCTCAGCCCCAGTCCTCAGTCCTGGACCAGGTCGCGGGGGTCGGCGCCCTCGGCCCAGCCGTGGGTGGAGAACCCGCGGCCACCGGACAGGTAGGCGGACAGGGCGGCGTGGGCGCTCGGGAACATCGGCAGCGGCAGCCCGCCCTCTGGCGACCACACCACGGCGAGGTGCTTTCCGGGCTCGGTGTTCGTCAACTCGCCCCGCCAGGCGGTGGCGAGGAACACCGACAGCAGGAAGGGGCCCTTGCCGTCCCAGCCCTGGCGGACCTGGACCGTGTGGACCAGCCGCAGGTCGCGCGGGTCGACGACCAGCCCCGTCTCCTCCGCCAGTTCACGGGCGGCGGCCTCGTCCAGACGCTCGCCGGCCTCGACCTTGCCACCGGGGATCGTCCACACCGGCGTCGTGTTCCAGCTGTTCGTCGCGTAGTTGACCGTCGCGACCCGGCCGCCACTTCGGTCGTGGACGATGACGGCCACCGCCTGTCGCAGGCTCTCCACAGCACTACCTCCAAGGACGCTTGGTCAAAGGGGACTTGGGGACTCCACGGTGTCCGGCGCCGGTCCGCGCGGCGGTTCCAGGACGGTGCGGGCGCAGCCGAGGAGATCGTCACCGCGGTGGTCCGGGGCCCGGCGTAGCGCCGCGGGGCAGTCGATCGCGGCCCACGCCCGGCACGCCGCCCACCAGGGCGCCGCGCTCGCCGCGCACCAGCCGATTGCGTGGCCGGAAGTCGTCGTGGCAGCAGGCCGGGGTGACGTGTGGCGGCTCGGCGCGGGTGGCCTGGGCCGGCACCCGACGTCGGCTTCGGATGGTCCGGCCTCGCGGGCGCGGGCCGGCGCCCGTGCGCGCTCCCGCACCCACGCCAACCGCTGCCCGGCGGGGGCGCCGACGACCAGCGTCACCGGGTCCGCCCCGGCAGCGCGGGGCGCCGGGCTGGCTGGGCGGCGGGCGGGGTCGGGCCGGGGCACGAGGCCTCCCCGGCGGGCTGGCCGGCCGCCGCGGCGAGCAGCGGCAGGTAGTGGTGCATGTAGGGCGGGACTTTCAGATCGAGCACCTCGCTGAGGGGGACCATGCGTACGGCCAGGCCCTCGTCACCGAGCCGCAGGTCGCTCTCGGGGCCGTCCCAGGGGGCGTGCAGGACGCGGGTGAGGGGGAGGCCGAGGTCGTGGTGCGGGTCGGGGAGGGTCCGCAGCCCGGTGATCTCGATGCCGGCCTCCTCGAGGACCTCGCGCACCGCGCTCTCCTCGGCGTTCTCGTCCCCCTCGCGCCAGCCGCCGATCGGGGTCCAGTAGCCGGGCCAGGCCATGCCCGGCCCGCATTCGCGCAGGTGCATCAGCAGTCGACCCGCGCGGTCGGTGACGAAGACCAGGACGCCCTCGAAGTCGTCGCCGTCCGGGGCCGGGCACTCCAGGTAGAGCGGGACGCCGCAGCGGTGGGCGCGCAGCACCTGCCGGAGCCGCTGGTAGTGGGCGGGGGCCATCCGGGAGCGCCAGTCGTGGGCCGTCTCGAACCGGAACTCGGTGTGCTCGGCCGGATCGAGCCGGATCCGGGCCTGCTGCTCGGCGGTCAGCGTGCCGCCGTCGAACACGTAGCCGGCGGCGGGGACCGGGTAGTCGGCGTTGGCCCGCGTGTGGATCACGGCGACCAGGCGCCGCCGGAGCACCCGCGGGTTCTCCGCGGCCAGGTCCAGGCCCAGCTCATCCCGGGCCTCGCGCAGCGCGGTGTCGAAGGGGCTCTCGCCGTGCTCGACGTTGCCGCCGGGCATGTTCCACACGTCCGGGTCGATGGTCGAGCGCATCCCGAGGACGCGGCCGGCGGGGTCGGTGACGAGAAGGCAGCCGTAGGCGTTGGGACGGGCGATGGCGGTCAGGTGGCCGTCGACCAGGTGCTGGCCCCGGATCGCCAGGCGGCCGGCAAGCCACTCGATCACCGCGCGCTGAGCGTCGCTGGTCGTGGGCAGCCGGTGCGCCGGAGCCCACTGGTGGGAGTCGTGGTCGGCGGAGAGGACGACCGGGGTGCCCTCGGGAACGACGGTGGAGAAGACGAACTGCCGCACTCGCAGGCCGCGCTGGTCGGCGAAGTCCTGGTGCCGCACGTACTCCAGCGCCAGGTCGGTCAGGCCGGTCTCCTGCGCCAACTCCCGCGCCGCGCCCGCCGCCACGGGCTCGCCGGCCTCGTGGCCGCTGCCCGGGTACTCCCACAGGCCGGGCAGGACGTCGTGCGCGGATCGGCGGATCATCAGGATCCGGCCGCGGGTGTCGCGGACCACCACGCCGACGCCGATCCGTTCGGCGCCCTCGCGGAAGGCGAGGGCGGTCAGCATGTCGAAGTCGATCACAGGGTTGACTCCTTGATCTCTCGGGCGGACGCAGCCCGCCGGCCGGCGTCGGTCCTCGCCGCGGTTCCTCCGGACACGGTCGGCGCGCGGGCGCGCGAGTGTGCTGGAAGAAGGCGATCCGGCATCCAAGTTTCTTTCTGTGGAACCGAGTTGAGGAACCCCCTAGAGGTTGGCGGCCTCCGATGATGGTGCTGTTCGAGTGCGGTGTTCAAGTGGATTACCTCCGGGCGAGCCCGGGTCGAACAGGGAGGTTTCGAGCACCTTCCGGGCGCGGTCGAGGGCGTCCCCCAGCCAGCCGCGGACGGGCTCGGGCAGGCTGACGGAGCCCAGTACGCAGGCGGCGGGAGCCTGTTCGAGCTCGGCCGTTGGGCCGGGTTCGAGGTAGTCGCGGACGCCCGGACGCCCGGGTGGCCGAGGAGGTCGCGCAGCGTGTGGCGGTCGCCCATTTCACCCGATCGGATGATTTCCGAGCGCCGGCCGTCCGCCTCCACACCGCGGCGCAGGGCCAGGGCAAGCACGGAAGGCAGGGCAAGCATGGCGAGCGGCCCGGCGGCGCGGTGGGCTTCCCCGTCGAATTCTTCTGTTCGTTCGTCAGGAGAGCGGACCGACGGATGCGGAGCGTTCGGTCCTGCCGTCCCGCAGTGCCGGTTCGTCGTCTGCCTGTCGGGCCCGGGTCGGTCTCACGGACCGTGGATGGCAGACTGCGTCCCCGTGATCGATGAATTCGCCAAGGAGTACTTGCACAGCGATCTGCGTGATGTCCGGGAGGTGCTGGTCTGGAAGCTCGACGGGCTGTCCGAATACGACGTCCGCCGCCCTCTGACCGGCTCGGGCACGAGCCTCCTCGGGCTGGTCAAGCACCTCACGAACATCGAGTACCGGTACTTCGGCAACGTCTTCGACCGCCCCTGC
Organism: Kitasatospora sp. NPDC098663; assembly: GCF_044760075.1. Taxonomy (NCBI): domain Bacteria; kingdom Bacillati; phylum Actinomycetota; class Actinomycetes; order Kitasatosporales; family Streptomycetaceae; genus Kitasatospora; species Kitasatospora sp. NPDC098663. The sequence goes on from NZ_JBIWAP010000031.1 coordinate 34,300, forward strand.
CCGGAGCCGCTGGGCCGGTGGGACGACGAGCGGCTCTGGGCCGAGGCGATGTGGGCGAGCGAGCACGAGACCCGTGAGGAGATCATCGGCCGCTACCGCCGGGTCGCGGAGCACTCCGACGCGACGATCGACGCCCTCACCGTCGAGGCGCCGGGCTACGTGCCCTGGTGGCCCCGTCCGGACGTCACGTTGTTCAACGTCCTGGTGCACGTGCTCACCGAGACCAGCCGGCACGCCGGACACGCCGACATCCTGCGCGAGCATCTCGACGGCGCCACCGGGACCGAGTCGGGCCACGCGAATGCGCAGCCCGGTGCCGCGTTGCGGCAGTTCCGGTTCGCCGAGGTCGAACGGGCCGCCAGGGCGGCGGTGGACACGCCCTGACCAGGGTGCGAGCTGCTGGTCGATCAGGTGGTCTTCGCCACCCGCTGCGGGGGCGGACCTGGGCGCGCTACCGCACCGGGCAGGAGCCGGTCCCTCGGGACGGCCATCTGGTAGGCGTCCCAGGGAGTCGACTGGTTCCCGCCGGTGTTCAATGGCTTCGTCATCGCATCGGTCTGGAAGGACACTCGTCACGTGGGACGCAGGAAGCCGGGCAAGCCGCGCCGCGGGCGAGAAGCGGTCGGGTACACGTTGCGGCAGCTCCAACCGCCCGGCTACGACGAGTGGATGGCCCCGGCCGTCGGGCACGGGCCGGAACTGGCCGGCGCCGATTCCGGCCTCTCGCCGCAGGCCGTCGACCTGATGCGCCGTCTGACCCGCCTCCAGCCCGCCTACGGGTCGAAGATCCCGCTGCAGGCCGTCTGGCTCGACCTCGCCATCGACGACGGCGTCCTGCGGCTGCGCGGGAAGGACGGCACGGTCGACCACCTGCCGGCCGCCGACCTCGCTCGCGCGTTCGGCCACGCGGCCGGCCCGGACGGGTTGCGGGCCCTGCTGCACGAACTGCACGCCGCCGGTGCGCTGCTGGTCGAGTCGGACGGCGGCGACGACACCGTGCTGCGCGTGGTCGTCGGCAGGCCCGCGAAGCCCGGCGACCCATGGCTGTTCGGCGGTGACGCCGCCGGCGATCTGGTGGCCCGGACCTGCGTCCCCGGTGACCCGCGGGTCCTCGGCGCGGAGAAGTTCGGCGCACTGGGGTACCTGCGGTCCCATCTCGCGGTGGGCACGGTCGGCAGTGCGGAGGAGTACGCGGCGTTCGAGGGTGTTGGATCGGTGGAGCGTGCCCGGGAGCTTTTCGACGCGGTCGCGGACCTGGTCGGCATCCGTGGCTGCCCGGCCTGCCCGGCCGCGCACCTGTGTACTCGCGATCCGGACGCCGATCAGGTGGCGTGAGGACTCGGCGGGCCCGGCCCGGCCGGTGTCCGGCGGGGGAGACGGCCGCGCCGCGCGATGGCCGACACCACCCGCCCTGGCCTGGGACCTCGCCGCCCCGCGCCCGAGTGGTGGGGCTGGGCCTGTACAGCAGCCGTCCCGCACCCGCCGACCGTGACCTGGGCTTGTCCGGTCCTCGACTCCCCGCTGGTGCGCGGCTTGATGGGGCTGCGTTGGTCCGGCCACGGTGGCATCCGCACCCGCCACCACGACGGCATCCGCACTCTCCACCACGGCGGCGGCCTCGCCCGAGGCAGGGTGGGGAAGGACGTCGACGGGCCTCGCCGGCTGGGCCGGCCTGGTCGACGGCCGACTCGTCGTCACCCGGAGCCCGTCCTGCGCGTCGAGTCGTGGCCGGCCAGCCGGACGCTGCATGCAGCCCTTCCCAGCACCCCGCCCACCCTGACGACGGCCGGAGCGAGGACGATGACGAGCCCGACGGCCGGGAGCACGGTCTGCTCGGCGACATCCGTACCAGGGTCCGCTGTCGGGCGGCCGGGCTCACCCTGGAGGCCATCGACCGGGCGCCCTGCCCGCCGCCCAGGACGACCTGCGGATCGCCGGCCGGCACGCCGACGCCTGCGCCGGGCGGCGGCGAGTGCGGGTGGCCGGGGCCGAAACCGCTGTCCGCGGTCGGCAGGTTCGGGGGCCGTACGCGGTGATGCGCAAGTGCTCCTCGGCCGGGCGTGGGAGTGTGCGGGTCCGGCGGCAGGTCGGGCCAGCCCCGGCCGGTCCCGTGCGGGCCGTGGTGTCAGTCGAGGGCGAGGCGTTTGTTGAGGGCCTCGCCTGAGGGCAGGGGGTCGATGAAGTTGTGCAGGAACGTGAGCATCGCGTCGGTGTCCAGCCCCTGGCAGGCGGCGTCCATCGCGGCGTAGAGGGACTCCTCGATCCCGGCGACGGCGGTGGCCAGGCGTTCGCCCTCGGGGGTGAGGCTGAGCTGGAGGTAGCGGCGGTCCGCGGCGTCGGTGCGGCGCTCGACCAGTCCGGCCGCGACGACGCGTTCGACAAGCCGGCTGGGGTTGGTGCCGCTCTCGCACACCAGGAGCTGCCCGAGCCCGTTGAGACTCAAGGTGCCGTGCTGCTGGAGCAGGCGCAGCACCTCGGCCTGCGACGGGGTGATGCCGTGCGGCTTGAGGGCCTGGATCAGCAGCCGGTTGCCTTCGCGCTGGGCGGCCAGGATCGCGAACCGCAGGTGTTCGGCCTTACGCATCGGCGTTTCGCCGGGTGGTCGGCACGGTGGCGAGGAAGTCGTTGACCGCGGCGGCGTAGGTGGCGGGGTGGGAGAAGCGGAACATGTGGCCGGTGCGCGCCAGCACGACCTCCCGGGCGTCGGGGATGCCCGCGAGCATGACCTTGGAGGCGTTCTCGCCGATCAGCACGTCGTGGGAGGGGGTCAGGATCAGGGTCGGGACCTGGACCCGGCCCAGCGCGTCGACGTAGTCGGCGGTGAGGACGGCCCGCAGGCGGGCGCCGAAGGAGGCGGCGGGGGTGTTGGCGAGGAACAGTTCGCGGCTGCGCGCCTGGCTCCAGGGCACCTGGCCCTCGCCGTCGTACGGGGAGGTGAGGCGGCGGGCGTGGGCGCGCAGCGTCAGCTGCCGGTAGAGCGGCCCGCGGGCGCTGCCGATCGCCTGCATCAGGGCCTTCCACGGCTTCGAGTCGACCGGGTTGGCCGCGAAGCCGCCGGACATGACGAGGGCGCGTAGGCCCGGCGGGCGGCGGGTCGCCAGTGCGAGGGCGATGTTCGCGCCGAAGGAGTCGCCGACCAGCACGTAGTCGTCCAGGTCCGCGATCGCGCTCTCGACGTGGTCGGCGTAGCGCTCGATGTCGTCGACGCCCTCGGGCAGGCGCAGCGTCCGTTTGAGTGCCTCGCCGTAGGGGGCCAGTTGCTCGGCGCTCCATGGGGCGCCGGAGAAGCAGGGGATGAAGACGAGGGTCGGATTCTTCTCTGAAGTGTTCATAGCGGACACATTACACGACATACGTGTCGCGACACATGTGATCCAGATCACACTCCTGGCCTGTTTTCCCTGGACTCGCCCGGTCTCGGGCGGCGGTGCGGGCCGCCCCGGCACGCAGGCGGCGGTCAGCCGGCTGCGGGAGGCCGGGCCGCATGGCGATCAGCCCGGCCACCGACAGGCTCCCGAGCGGCGGCCGCTGGCGGTCACGACCGGTGTGCGGCCTCGCCGGCCCCAGGTGCGTCCTCTGGGCGGTCTGCGGGTGAAGCCCGCCTCGTCCTCGAAGCAGATGTAGGCCCCGCAAGCCGCCCGGGCGCTTTTACCTCCGCCCGCGTCACCTCCTTCCACACGGTGACGGCCTCCTCGTTCCGCTCGGCGACCCGCCGCGCGGGGACCTGCGGGCTGAAGCCGAGCCGGTGCATCAGCCTCGTGGCACCCGAGACGCTGTAGGACGAGACGCTGTAGGAGACGTGGAACTTCCGGCGGCTTGATCCTTTGCTCGAACAACTCGGCCGTCTGCATCCGCACCGACTCCCGGCGTAGCCGTCCCTCAGGGGCCAGCCCGCCCCCATCCGCATATCTCACGCACCACCGAATACAGCCACCACACCAAGCCCATCAGGGACTTCGGGAAACCGGCGCCGTCCGACGGCTGACCGCCTCTTACCCCTCCTCTTCCTCCACGTCGCCGATGGCGACGCAGAGGCCCTACATGCTCTGCTGGACCTCGATCACGGACACCTTTCACATCCCCGGCCTGGAGGCGGCCGATCTCACTGGACTTCGACCGGCCAGCCGATGGGACGTATGTCAGCGCGCGGTGACCGAATACGCGGCGAGCGCGCGGTTGTCGCGCGGCTTGGCGATGGCCCGGAGAACGTCGACCTGGCTCAGGACGAGCTGTCGTACCGCCTCGGGCAGTGTGGCCAGACGCTCCTCTGTTCCGGCCAGGTCGAGGCAAGCAGCGATTTCCCAGTCACCGTCCTGAAGCTCTTCGGTATCGACCGACCCGCCGCCGTCGGCCGTCCAGCCGACCTCGGACAGGAGACGCAGTATCCCCTCACGGGAGAAAGGCGTGCGGACGTTGCCCTGACCATGCGACCCTGCGGCTTCGATCTGCCCCTGGATCAGCACGGCGAGGAGGTGCGCCAACTGGTCACCGGACGCGGGCGTCAAGTCCCACTCGGTGAACCACAGCCGCCGCGCCCACGGCCGTACCCGGGCCAGTGTGTCTCGAAGTTGTCCAAGCGATGCGAAATACCAGGAACAATGTGCGAGCACCACATGGTCGAAGGCACCCTCGGGGAAGTCCACTGACGGGTCAAGGACGTCGGTGCCGAAGCGGAAGTCGATGCGCGGCCCGAGGGGGCCCGCCGCGAGCCGGGCTGCCGATTCCCCGAGCGTCACCGGCGCCCCGTAGGAGGGCTCGGCCACGTCGACGGCAACCACGCGCCCCTTGGGCCCAACCGCCTCTGCCAGGACGGCGGTCATGTCGCCCTGGCCGCAGCCCAGTTCGAGGACGGTTGAACCTGGCGCGATGTGCCAGCCCGCCACGAGCGCGGCGCGGTGACGAGTCTGGGACAGCTGGCTGTCCGGGCTGTGATCGGCGGCAGCCATACCGGCCGCGAGCGAGGGGGCCTTGGCGCGAAGATCGGGGAGATTCACAAAGTCCTTGGTGATACTCGACGGGTCGGTGGTGGCCGATGGTATGAGACGCGGGGGCAGCACACCCCATATTTGCCTCGTCTGCTCCACCTGTGGGTCGGTGCGGAGCGCCTGACGCAGCACACGCCGTTCCCTGTGCAGATCTTGAGGTGTTGGGGCCCGAGATCGATCGCGCAGGGAGAACGGCGTGCGGTTCACCAGGCTATTGAAGTCGCTGGTCGGATGCGAGCAGGAGGTGCCGGAGGATGCCTGGTTCGATGAGGGAACGCGGGTCATGGTGGTGGCGGTGCGTCCGAGGTCCCGGGCGCGTCGCCGCTGCGGGATCCGTCGCAGCCGCTGTCCGCGGTTCGATGCCGGGGCGGGACGCCGGCGGTGGCGGCACCTGGACGCGGCCGGGCTGCAGCTGTTCCTGGAGGCCGATGCCCCGCGTGTGTCGTGCGAACGGCACGGGGTGGTGGTCGCGGCGGTGCCCTGGGCCCGGCTGTTTTCACCGGGGTGAAGTAGAGCCAGGGATTCGGCCTGTTGGGGAGCCAACGGTTCTTCGGTGAGTTCGGGAGCCAGTAGGTGTGATGGTCTGGAACATGCCGCTTTCGGAGTAATCGCAGTGGCTTGGGCTGTTTGGCCGTCACGCTGTGCCTGTTGATCACGGTCCAGGTCAGGGAGACCGCTGGTGCACAGGTCACGTGAGTGGCTGTTCGAGAGGATCCGCCGGGCCAGGCGTGAGCACGGGCTGTCGGGGCGGGAGCTTGCGGTGCGGTTCAAGGTGTCGCGGAACACGGTGAAGAAGGCCTTGGAGTCGCCGGTGCCGCCGAAACGCAAGTCGCCGCCACCGCGCAAGAGCGTGCTGGAGCCGGTGAAGGGTTTCATCGACGCGATGCTGCGCGAGGACCTGGACGCGCCGTCGAAGCAGAAGCACACGGTTCCGCGGATCATCGAGCGCCTGGCCGCGGAGCACGACTTCGAGCTGGGCCGCCCGACCACGGTCTGGGACTACGTGTCCAAGAGGCGCCCGCAGATCCGGAGGGAGGCCTTGGAGGGGCGCCGGCACCTGGACGGGATGGTGCCGCAGGCGAAGAGACCGGGCGAGGAGGCGGAGGTCGACTTCGCGGACTTCTGGCTGGACCTGGCCGGGCAGCGGCGCAAGTGCGTGCTGTTCACGCTGCGGCTGTCCTACTCGGGCAAGGCGGTGCACCGACCCGTTGACCGCACTATCGGCGTGTCCTACGTGTTGGCTCGGTGAGGGCGAGGAGTCTCCGTTCGGGATGTTCCCGACGAGACGGAGACGTGATGGATCACGCTGCGGTGACGGCGGAACGCGAGGTGACTGGGCTGGTGCTGGCCCGGGTCGGCAGAGTGGAGGCGACCGGTGCCGCCACGCTGCCCTGGGTGGTTCTCGACGGGGCGGGCCGGCCGATCACGTCGGCAAACGAGTTCCTGCGGGAGTTGCTGGCCTGCGGCAACACTCCAGCTTCCTGCCGTTCCTATGCCTTTGACCTGCTGCGTTCCGCTTCCTTGCGGCAGTGGATGTGGAATGGAGCCGTGCGAAACGAGTGGACGTACGCGACTTCGTCCTTTGGCTGCGGACGTGCCACAACCCGGCGCGGGACCGGAACCGACCGGATGCACCCGCGCCGGGATCGCTGAACGCGCGCACTGGCAAGCCATACCTGAGGTCGGGCTACGCCCCGGCAACCATCAACCACGCGGTGTCGGTGCTGGCGGCGTTCTACGACCACCATCTGCAAACCGGGCAGGGTCCCGTCGTCTCCCCGGTGCCGCCGCAGTCCCGTGACGGACGCCGGCTGGACGCGCATCACAACCCGTTGGAGCCGTTTCGGCTGCACCGTCGTGGCGCCTACCGGCAGAAGCAGGCCCACCGCGAGCCCCGTGCTGTCCCCGACGATGTCGTCGAAGACCTGTTCACCTCACTGGGCTGTCACCGCGACCGGGCACTGTTCTCCATGTTCTTGTCCAGCGGCGCACGGGCCGCCGAGATGCTGGGCATGACGATCGGCGACATCCACCCGGGCGAGGGCCGGATCTACGTGCAGACCAAGGGCTTGGGCGGGGCGAAGGAAGCATGCCCAGCCTCCCCGGAAGCCTTCGCCTGGCTGGCCCTCTACCTCGGTGACCTGGCCCAGGACGGCCACCGGCCCGCCCCGGACGAGCCGGTGTGGTGGACCCTGCGCGGACAGACGCGCCCGCTGACCTACACCGCCCTGCGAGCGGTGCTCAATCGGATCAACTCCCGGATCGGGGCGAACGTAACGCTGCACGACCTGCGGCACACCCTGTGTCTGCGCTTGATCGAAGACCCGGCCATCACCCTGGTCGACGCTCAGCAGGTGATGCGCCACCGGCGCATCACCACGACCAGCACCTACCTGCGGCCCAGGATCGATGAGGTCATCACCAAGGTCCACGAGCACTACACGCGCCCCAAGCCGCCACCGCGGCCGCTGACCGGCTGGACGTATGACCCGGACGACCTCGCCGACGTCTTCGGGAGCCGCTGATGGCCCGGCACGGCCGCGTCGCCCGCACGCCGGTCAGCTCACGCGACCCCGCCCTCCTCACCACCGTGCTGCCCGAACCAAGGAGCACGACCCGGGGCAGCGGCCGGGAAGCGGCGCATCGCGATGAACTCGCCCGCCTGGCCGAGAGGCTGCTGAGAGAGCCGACCGCTCGCAACCTATGGCGTCAGCAGCTCTCACTGACCCGCATCTTCGACTGGCTGGAGGGATTCCCGGCCGACACCTGGCAAGACCGATGGCTGCTGAGCGGTTCCGACGGACTGGGCTCCGGCTGGGGACCGCAGGGGCTCAGCGCGGGCACCCGGTCGCGGTTCACCGCTGGTCTCGGCACCTTGATCGTCCTCCGGGCGATCCGGCCCTCCTACGCGTGGGTCTTCGGCAGCCGCCTCCTGGGCGTCTACGACGCCTACCGTCGCCACAACCAACCGGCGCTGTTCGCCGAACTCACAGAGCGCGCCGGCGGACAGCGCTGCGACGAGCACGCGACCGAAGCCCTGAACGTGCTCACCCGCATGAGTATCGTCACCGGCAAGGACCTGCTGGCCTTCGACCTGGAGGACCTCACCGACTACGCCCGGGCCCGTCGGGACAACGGCCGGACGGTGACGGCCCTGCCCTTCGCCTACGACATCCTTCACGCCGTCGGCGGTCTCAAGGACTCGCCACCGACCCTGCGCGAGGCCCAGGCCCGCGGCCAGCTCACCCCCGCAGAGCTGATCGACCGCCACCCGATCGCCAATCGCGCGGTCCGCGACGTGCTCGTCCACTACATTGCCGAGCGATCCGCAGTCCTGGACTACGGCTCCCTGGTCAATCACGCCCAGATGCTGGCCGACCTGTTCTGGGGCGACCTGCAACGCCACCACCCAGCGATCTCCTCGTTCAACCTGCCCGACGAGGTGGCCCAGGCATGGAAGCAGCGCGTCCGGGTCCTGCCCGACGGGCGACCGCGCCGCACCGCCCACGCCGTGTTCCTGGCCGTCCGCTCCTTCTACCTAGACCTCTCGCAGTGGGCGATGGAAGACCCGGCCCGCTGGGCGACCTGGGCCGCACCCTGCCCGATCAGCGAAGCCGACATCCGCGGCTACATCAAGGAGACCCGTCACCGACAGGCACGGATGCAGCAGCGCACCCGCACCCTGGTCCCTGTCCTGCCGCAACTCGTCCGCGCTGCCGAGGCTCGGCTGCAGCATGCCACGCTCCTGCTACAGGCAGTCCGCTCCACGAAGCCGGGTGAGGAGTTCACCGTTGAGGGCTCGCGCTATCGACGTACCGGCCGCAACGGCAGCCACTGGCGCCCCACCGCACTGTTCCTCGCCCCCGTCGACGAGCCCGGTCCCCGCTTCGATGCCGAATGCGAGGAGAACAACGCGTTCTGGACCTGGGCGAGCATCGAGGTCCTGCGACGCACCGGGGCCAGGATCGAGGAACTCCTGGAGCTCACCCACCTGAGTCTGCGTCAGTACTAAGCTCCCACCGGCGAGACGGTGCCTCTGCTGCAGGTCAGCCCATCCAAGATCGACCGAGAGCGCGTCATCCCCGCCGACCCGGACCTCGTCGCAGTCCTCGCCCGGATCATTCGCCGTATCAAAGGCACCGGGGGGCGGGTGCCGCTGCTGACCCGGTACGACGGCTACGAGCGGGTCTTCGGCCCACCGATGCCCCACCTGTTCCAGTGCCCCTCCCAGCACCGGCTCCAGGTCATCTCCCCCAACCGGATCCGCGAGCTCCTCACCGACCATGCGCTACGGGCTGGCATCGTCGACGTCGACGGGACACCGCTGAGGTTCACGTCGCACGACTTCCGCAGAATCCTCTCGACCGAAACGGTCAACGGCGGCTTGCCGATCCATATCGCCGCAAAGGTCCTTGGCCACCTCGATCTCAACACCACTCAGGCCTACGTCGCGGTCTATCCCGAGGAAGTCGTCCGCCACTACCGGCAGTTCATCGACCAGCGCCGGAGCCACCGTCCCGGCGAGGAGTACCGCGAGCCCAGCGGAGCCGAGTGGCAGGACTTCCGTGACCACTTCAGCCTCCGGAAGGTTGCCCTCGGCACCTGCGACCGGCCCTACGGGACCCCGTGCCAGCATGAAAGCGCCTGCGTCAGGTGCCCCATGCTCCGCCTGGACCTGGCCCAGGAGCCCCGGCTGCTGGAGATCGAGGCCAACACGCGCGAGCGCCTCGGGGAGGCCCAGCGGATGCAATGGCTCGGTGAGGTCGCCGGGCTGCAGGAAAGCCTGCGGCACATCGCCGTCAAGAAGCAGCAGGCCGAACGCCTACGGGCACAAGCGGGGCGGGGAGAGAGCGGACCCGGCTCCCTCAGCTGAACAATCACATTGACCAGCGTGGGCGAGATAGAGATCGTGAGCCCATGACGGACAGCACATGGCTCAACCGCGATCACCAGCTCATCCCCGGCAAGGAGGTCTTTCGCAGCGAGCGCAGGTTCCACCTCTTGGCCTACACCGCGAGCCACGGCCAGCTCCTGTGCGGAGCATCGGCCGGCCCGACGAGCCCGGCGAGCCCGAGACAACGATTGACGTGCTCTTCAAGCCCGCCGCCGTGGTGAAGATCCGTGACGACTACCGCGGCTTGGCGATCAGATGCGCGACCGCGGCCGAGAGCGAGCAGGTCAAGACCGACCACGCCAGCGTGTCCTTCAGCCGGGACGATCGCGTCTTCGTTCTGGAGAGCCAGGGTGAGTCCGACTACGTGGTCGCCATGGCCGCTGGTTGGAGGGAAGGGGTGCTCGGCCGCACGCAACAGAGCTTCTTCAACGACTTCTACCCCGACAGGCCGATCTGGCCCAGCCAGCCGCTCTCCGGGGTCGACGCTGGCCTCAACATCGCCTCGTCCCAGGAGCTCATCGACGCACTGCTGGCTGAGGACAACGCCGCGGTCCGCCGCGAGCGTCACCGCCGCGTCTACGTCGTTATGACGCGGGTGATCCGCTCCGACGGGCCCGACGTCACCGGAGCGGGCGTCTTTCTGACCAGAGCCGACGCCGAGGACGCCCTGGCCGTGATCACCGCGAAGTCAGTCCACTGCTGGATTGAAGAGCTCCCGATCGTGATCTGACCAGGATCCGCTCAGGCGCTGTCGGCGTACGAGTTGAAGTGCAGAGGCAAGTACGAGTGAACGTGCAGAGCTGTCTGCAGAACGCGGTCCTATGCTTCCTGGCCGTAAGGCATGATCGCGGGTATGGCAGAAGCAAATCTGGATCAGCTGGCACAGTTGTGGGATGAGTTCAGGGCCATGCCCTTTCCCCGGGGCTTCTACCTGCGAGAGCCCGAGGGTGAGTGCATGGTGATGATGGACTCGACGCTCGCTGGCTGTATCTCGTCGGCCTTGGACGGCCCTCTGGATGACCGGAACCGAGACATCCTGCAGGGACGCATAACAGTCCTTGGAACGATCCTTCCGTCCATCGCCGATGACGAGTACGCCACCGAGTACTTCACGCACCTGCATGGGACTGCCGTGCTGGCCGCTGAGGTCGATGGGGATCGAAGCAAGTAGTGCTGGTCAGACCGGTCAGGCGACCCCACCTATCGGCTCAAGAACCGCCTCACCGCCATCGAAGGCGGGGCAGGCATCGCCTGACCACGCTCCCGTTGGTCTCGCTCCTGGCGATCAGCGGGGTGTTGTCTCAACTGACACCCGAACTGAACGGTGTCGGAGCCGGGCGGCTATGAGTTCCATTTCGACCAGCGTCCCCACCAGCCCGGTTGTCGCCAACTCATCTGCCAGGGTCCTTGCCTGCACGAGTGTCAGGTCATGCACCTCTCGAAAAGCACGCAGGACGGCCACCGGACTTGCCTCGGGCTCTGTCAGCCGGAGCCGAGCAGGTCCGTGTTCGGCCAAGAGCGCCTGACGGATCTCCTCTGGGGTCTCACGGCCGCTGTCCTGCTCGCACCACCCGACGGGGCATGTCCGGCAGGCCCCTTCAGTTCCCCACCACAGGCGCCCACGGTCGACGAACTGGCCGATGTTTCGAATCAGCACACCGCCGCAGGCCTCACACGGCGCTGCGATATTCACGCCCTGGCTGATCACCTTGCTCCTCGTTGTCGGCCCCGACCCTGGATGATCAAGCAGATTCTCTCAGGCAATCAGCCTGATGCACTCTGCACGTTCATCCGTACCTGGCTCTGCACGTTCGCAAGTACGCCGACAGGCGCCCTCGATAGTGCAGAGAAGGGTCTACGCGACGGCCTCGCAGGAGGCGTTCCTGGAAGGGCACCTGGAGGCGTTCACGGTGCTGGGCGGGGTGCCGTTGGTGCACATCCGCTATGACAACTTAAAGCCGGCGGTCAAGCAGGTGATGTTCGGCCGCTCCCGGTTGGAGTCGGCGAGGTGGGCGTCGTTCAAGTCCTGGTATGTCCATGTTCCCGTGGGTTCGTTGATCCGATCCAGCCCTCTGGTGGCCTCGGCAGTCGCCTGATCTGCAGGTCTATCAAGGTTGTGCCCACGCTGGTGAATTCCGTCCATCCCTCAGGATTCCTGAAGTCTCATCAGCTGTTATGGTGAGGCCGCCTGAAAGCTGAAGGGGAGGACGGATGGCGCTGGCCGTCGTGCGCGACCTGCGGCCCGATCTGCGACTGGAGTCCGCCGAAGAGGTCGCCGCGTTCGAGCAGGACCTGTTGGCGGAGTTCGTGCTCGCCCGGGCTTCCGCAGGGGTGCTGGACGACACGATCCGTGCAGACGTTGGCGGGGTGCTTGGGCTGCGGGAGTGGTTCGGTCGACCGTTGTGGGAGATGCAGCCGCAGGACCTTGACCGGTACTTCGGCCGGCACCGCCGCGGCTCGGCACCGGGCACCAAGGTCCGCCAGGCCGCCGCGTTCGCCGTCTACTTCGAGTTCCTGGAGCTGAGGCACAAGGCGACGATCCACGCGGCCACCGGTGCGGTCGTCGAGTCGCCTCTGGACGAGGTCAACCGGCCTCGCGGCGGCACCGCTTCGCGGTTGCGGATCCCGCCCTCGGCGGACGAGGCGGCGAGGCTGTTCTCCGGGTGGCGGGCGGACATGGAGGCCGCACGCAAGTACGCGCCGGCCGCGCGGAACTACACCGCCGCCCGTCTGACCAGCCTGATCGGCCCACGCATCTCGGAGTTGTGTCTGCTGCGGATCAGCGACGTCCGGTGGGACCTTGGCCGGTTCGGCAAGATCCTCTTCAAGGGCAAGGGCAGCGTCGGCCGGGGAAAGAAGGAACGGCTCGTCCCGCTGATCAACGGGTCGCGTGACCTGCTGGAGTGGTGGGTCACCGGCCCTCGCTGGGAGTTCGACGACAGAGCCGAGGACCCCATGGCCCCGCTGTTTCTCTCCGAGCGCCGGTACGGCGACGGCTCCAGCCGGGCGGTGACCGACGACGCGCCGCGGTCCGGCCTCGCCGAGGCCGTCGCGCGCCATCTCCCGTACCAGATAGGCCAGTTGACGCCTCACGTCCTGCGGCAATTCGCGGCCTCGGACCTCTACCGCAACGGCATGGACGTCGTGGCCATCCAGGAAATCCTCGGCCACGAGTGGCTCAACACCACCATGATCTACGTTCACGTCGAGCAATCCCACGTCGAGGACGCGTGGGTCCGGGCCGGCCAGCGAGCCGCCGCACGCTTCGGGAGGACACGGTGAAGTGGAACCTGCGGATGGTCGCCGCCCAGCGCGACGTCTGGAAGGCATCCGAGCTGCAGCGCATGCTCGCGGAAGCCGGGCTGGTCATCTCGGCGGGCAAGATGTCGCACCTGTGGTCGGGCCGCCCGCTGACCGTCCGCCTCGATGACCTGGACGTGATCTGCTCGGTGCTGCAGTGTACGCCGGCCGACCTCCTGGTTCCCGAGCCGATCGACCACCGGCAGCCGGACAACGTGGATGAGCAGGCCGAGCGGAAGGTGGTGGGTGGCAGCTCGGTCGCGCTTCGTTGCCGTCTGGGCCGGTCCGGGCCGCCGTTGTGAGCGCGCCGATACGTCGCGCCGTCCCTGGGCGACCCGCAGCTGCCGGGACTGCCTGGGCTGGGGATGGCTCGACCGCCCCCGCTGCAAGGCATGTTGGGGCTTCGTCGCCAAGGCCACCGGCGATCACTGCGAGGTCTGCGACCGCAAGGTGGCCGTCCAGGACGGTGTCTGCCGGCTCTGCCGCCGGCAGGCCAGCCTGATCGCCGGACCGGACAACAAGACGCGCGTTGACCTGACGGCTGCCGCGCGCACCGGCCACCAGCTGTTCATCATCGGCACCCTGCGTCCTCGCGGCGGCCTGCCGCCCCGCCCGCAGAACACCGCGGACGGGCCACCGGACCGGCGGCTGCACTCCGTACGGTCGCGTTAGAAGCAGCTGCCGCTGTTCGAGACGGCCCGTGACCTGCGCGGAGTCAGCAGCCTGGCACCACTCTTGGACCCGGAACTGTCCGCCGTTCTGGAAGCGCGCGCCGCACGGATCGCGGAGCTGAGAGGCTGGCCTCCGCGCACGCTCGGCTCCGTCCGCAGGGGCATCCGCATCCTCTGCGCGGTTCACGAGATCGGTGAGCCGATACGAGCGTCCACGATCGCCCAGCTCACCCACAATGCGATCCCCTCCAACCACGTCCTGGAGGTCTTCGAGGACCTGGACCTGCTGCTGGACGACCGGCCCGACACCGTGCAGACCTGGTGCGACGCGCGCCTGGACTTCCTTCCTGCCGGGATACGGACGGAGGTCGACGCCTGGGTCGCGGTCTCGCGCAACGGCACCCGACGCCGGCTCCCTCGCTCCCGGCCCACGGTCGTTACCCAGCTCAGGCTGGTCCAGCCGTTCCTGCACGAGCGGACGTCGACCTACACGACACTGCGTCAGGTCACCCGTGGCGACGTCACCAATTGGCTGGCCGACCGCCCCAACCGGGTGCACGAGGCCAGTGCCCTGCGGAGCCTGTTCAACGTGCTGAAGAAGGAACGACTCGTCTTCGCCAACCCGATGCGAGGGGTGACAACCGGCAAGAACCACGCCTCGGTTCCGGTTCCTCTCACCGACCAGGAAGTCGACACCGTCGCCCTCGCTGCCCGGCAGGATCCCGCCCTGCGCGTGGTCGTCGCCCTCGCGGGCGTCCACGCACTGCCCGCCCGGCGCATCCGCACGCTCCAACTGGACGAGGTCGACCTGGCAGGCCGCCGCCTCTATCCGGCCGGATTCGACCGGCCGCTGGACGACTACACCGCCGAGGCGATCGCCGACTACCTGGCCTACCGTCGCCGCCGCTGGCCCAACAGCACCAATTCCCACCTGCTGATCAGCCGCAACACGGCCACCACCGCAACAGCAGTCGGCACCTTCTGGCTCGACCGCCTCGTCAAACGGCTGCCCGTCGGCCTGGACCGGCTGCGGCAGGACCGCATCCTCGAAGAGTCCGCCGCCACCGGAGCCGACCCCCTGCACCTCGCCCACGTCTTCGCGCTCAGCGCCAGGGCCAGCCTCCGTTACGCCAATGCAGCCTCCGAGTCTGCCGCAGAACAGACCGGAAAGAAGCCCTGAGCAGCCACTTCGACGCCCCGCTGGCAACACGGTCGGGCCGGCACGACATCATGGCACCGCAGCGACATCAGCCAGGGAGAGCATGTGATCGAGTTCATCGTCCACGACGATCCTGTCGGGCGCGCTCACAGCAACTACATCGCTCACGCCGACCTGGCCCCCTTCGGGATGGACGGGCAAAAGGAGCAGTTGTGGCTGAAGCCGCTCAACGACGGGACCTTCTCGATCGCCTGCATCCCGTTTCGCACCTACGGGCTGGCTCTCGGTGATCGGGTCGCCCTGTCGGACGACGACGAGGTCACCGAGGTGGTCGGCCTGTCCTGGCACCGTGTTCTGCGGTTGCTCTTCGTCCCCGGTCTGGCCCCGGCGCAACTGGCCCAGGCAGTCGATCGCATCAAGAGCGGGATCAGTACAGCGGAACTGCTGAGCGAATGGAGCGGTGACCGTCACGTCGCTGTCGACATCCCACCCGATACGGACGCATCTCAGCTGTTCGAAATCATGGAACGCGAGGTGACGGAAGGCCGAGCGTTCTGGGAATGGGCCGACGCCATGCCGTTCTCCGCACCCCGCTGAGCCGACCCGCCAGTCTCGCCTTCTTCTGGACCGAACTCCGCCCCGATCTATGTCGCAATGCCGCCCGAGCTTCCTTGGGTTCGCCCGGCCGACACTTCAGAATCTCTGAACCCACGGAAGATCCAGTTCTCGGCGTTCTACTGCGCGCCGGGCGAGGACGGCGCCCACGAGAAGGGCGGGGCGGAGCACGAGGGCGGCCGGTTCCGCCGCAAGCACCTGGTCCCGCCGCCGCAGGTGGAGTCGCTGGCGGAGCTGAACGAGCGCCTGGCCGCGATCGACGTCGCGGAGGACGCCCGGCACATCCACGGCCGGCCGACCTCGATCGGGTTCGACTTCGAGGCCGAGCGCGAGCGGCTGCGTCCGCTGCCGGCGGACGACTACGACTGCGGGATCGACCTGACGCCGACGGTCGCGCGCAACTCCCGGATCACAGTGTGGCAGTGCTACTACTCGGTGCCAGCGAAGTTCATCGGCGCGAAGGTGCGGGTCAAGCTGCGGGCGAACGAGTTGTGGGTGTTCGACGGGCGTAAGGTCGTCGCCCGCCACCTGCGGTTGACCCGCCGTTACACCTACCACGACCTGCTGGACCACTACCTGGAGATCCTGCTGGTCAAGCCGGGCGCGTTCGCCGGGGCCTCCGCGCTCGCGCAGGCCCGCGCGGAGGGCGGCTTCACCAAGGTCCACGAGGCGTTCTGGGCGGCGGCGAAGGCCAAGGCCGGTGACCGCGAGGGCACCCGGATGCTGATCGAGGTGCTGCTGCTGCACCGCCAGCTGCCGTCGGAGGCGCTGGTGGAGGCGATGGAGACCTGCTTGCGGATCGGGTCGGTCTCCACCGATCTGGTCGCCATCGAGGCCCGCAAGGCGATGGAGGGCACCGACGCGGACGACGCCGAACTGCTGGCCGACGTCGACGAGGCGGCCCAGGACGGTCCGGCGGCTGCGGACGGCGGGGCCCGGGTGATCTCCCTGCACGCGCGCCGCCTGCCGCCCGACCCGCGCCAGTCGATGCCCGACATGAGCAAGTACGACCGGCTGCTGAGCCCGGTCGCCGACCGCGACAGCCAGACCCAGAAAGGCCACGGCGCATGAGCCCGACCATCACCGTCACCGACCAGGACGACGAGCAGGACACCGGCAAGGTCCCCGCTCGCAGGATGTCGCTGCCCGGTGATCCGGAGGACATGCTCATCGACGAGGCATGCCGGGAGCTTCGCCTGCCGGCGTTCCGCGAGCGGTTCATCGACCTGGCCGCCGGCGCCCGTCGCGAGCAGGCCACCTACAAGCAGTTCCTGCTGGACATGCTGCAGGCCGAGCTGACCGACCGGGACCTCCACCGCCAGCAGCGGCTGCTCAGGTTGGCCCGCTTCCCGCGGCCCAAGCGGCTGGAGGACTTTGACTTTGCGAAGAACCCGAACGTCACCCCCGAGGTCGTCGCAGACCTGAAGTCCCCGACCTGGGTCCGTGAGGGCCGGCCGCTGGTACTGATCGGGGACTCCGGAACCGGCAAGTCGCACCTGCTGATCGGCATCGGCACCGCGATCGCCGAGACCGGCCTGTCGGTCCGATACACCACCACCAGCGCGCTGGTGAACGAGCTCGCCGAGGCCGATGCGAACCGCCGCCTGTCCTCCGTGATCGCCCGCTACAGCAAGATCGACCTGCTCTGCCTGGACCTATGCCGACACCGCGACTATGCCGAGCAGGGTGTCAGCGCTGCTGGCTGCAGTCGGTGATGGGATTGCTCGTTCGGCATAGTCGCGGCGTCCTGCTGCTGAATGACTGCTCGGCCTCTGACACACTGGTGCCATGACAGTGCAGCGAAAGGACCATGCCGCGTAGGCGTCCTTCGGACCTGCGCTCGGACCGCCAGAGGTTCGCGGTTGAGTGTGGGCGATATTCGAAGATCGGTCAGGTATCCGGCTCGGCGCAGGCTGAGATCATCCGTTTGGAGCGAACTCGCTTCGAGCCAGGTGACCTGGGCAAAGCCCTGGCTGCCTGGACTGAGCTGGCGCGTACTCCGCGACGGCGTGCGCCTGACGTTCGCACGGGCTGCGGTGAACCGTCCTGCTGTCCACCGGAGCCGGACGAATGGCGGGAGCTCTTGGAGGTCGCCATGCATGCCCTGCCTTCGAAGTCCGCGCGCGAGCTCGCCCGCATCGTCGGGCGCTTGGACAGCAGAATTCTGGATCACCCGGCCTTGAGACACACCGTTTCACCGTGCGGTCGTTGGTGGCACTTCAGCCGGTGGCCGTGGGAGGACTGACTGCGATGGCGTCGAGCGGGTTCACCTCGCAGCCAGTCCGATCGACGTCACAGGCGGTCGAGGAAGGCGAGGACCTTGTCGGTGGGCTGGTAGCGGCCCGGGCGGGCGGTGACCGGTGCGGTGAGGGCGAGTGCCTTCTCCTTGATGGTCATGTCGGCGTGGACGTAGGCGTCGGTGGAGCGGACGCCAGCGTGGCCGAGCCAGAGCGCGATGACCGTGGTGTCGACACCGGCCTGCAGAAGCGACATGGCGCAACTGTGCCGCAGGACGTGCGGGTGGATGCTCTTGTCGATCAGGGACGGGCAGGTTTGCACTGCGGTGCGCGCGTGGGTGCTCAGGCGCTGGGCGACGGCGTCGCGGCTGAGCCGACGCCCAGTGCGCGTGCAGAAGAGAGGGTCGCCGCCGTGGCCGGCGCGTGCGTTCAGCCACGCGCTCAGCAGCTTCTGGATGGGGCGGTCGAGCGGGACGGTGCGCTGTTTGCGTCCCTTGCCCTCGCAGCGGACGGCGGCGCCGTCGCCCAGAGTGATGTCGTCGCGGTTCAGGCTGGTGAGTTCGGAGACGCGCAGGCCGGTCTGGACGGCCAGGGCCAGCATGGCCTTGTCCCGTCGTCCTTCCCAGCGTTTCGGATCCGGCGCGGCCAGCAGCGCGTCGACTTCCTGGCCGGTCAGGAAGGTGACAGTCCTCTTGTCGAACCGCTTGGGTGGGATGTCCAGGACCCGCTGGATGAGGAGGGCGTGTTCGGGGTGCTGGAGGGCGGCGTAGGAGAACAGGGAGCGGATCGCGGTCAGGCGGACGGACGTTGCGGGTTCGGGTGCTGTTGCCGCGCTCCTCCTCCAGGTGGTTGAGGAACGCGGAGATCACGTCCGAGTTCAGGTCGTTCCAGTCCAGCTTTGCCGGGGCGGTGCCGGTCCGCTGCTGGACGAAGCCGAGCAGGAGGCGGAGCGCGTCGCGGTAGGCGGCGATGGTTCGGGGGCTGGCCTGGCGCTGGCGGGCGAGCCGGTCGGTGAAGAACGCCTGCAGGGTGGGTGCGATCAGGGTCATGAGCGGGCCGCCTTTCGGACGCCGTCGCGGCGGGCTGCGGCCAGGGCGAGCAGTTCCGGGGCCGCTGACAAGTACCAGTAGGTGCAGGCGGGTTCGCGGTGTCCCATGTAGGTCGACAGCGACGGGATCCTGGCCTGGACGTTGTCCTCAGTGCGATACCAGTGCAGCAGGGTCCGAACCGCGAACGTGTGCCTCAGCTCGTGCAGGCGAGGTCTGTGCGGAGCGTCGAGGCCGACACCGGCGGTGCAGACCAGGGCCTTGAAGACCGGGTGCACGCAGGCGTTGATCAACCGCTTGCCGGTGAGGGAGACGAAGAACGCGGGATCCTTGGGCCTGGGCATCAACCGTTCGCGCAGCCTGTCGTACTCGCGCAGCGCGTTCGTAGTGCTGTCCTGCAGCGGGACCAGCCGGGACTTGCCGAACTTGGACTCGCGGATGTGCAGCACACCCTGGGTCCAGTCGATGTCGTCGCGGTCCAGCTTGATGGCCTCGCCGATGCGAAGGCCGGGGGAGGCCAGCAGGCCGATCAGCGTGCGATAGGTCGCCGCCCGCAGCGGCTGCGCGATCGTCTCCTTGGCCGCAGCCATGATCGCTGCGATGTCGGCGTCGGAGTAGAGGAAGACCTGGCCCCGGCGCCGGTTGTAGGGCACCAGCCCCAGCGGCGGCACCTCGGTCGCGGGTTCACCCGCTCAGGAAGCGGGTGAACCCGCGAACAGCGGTGATCCGTCGCGGACTCACCGTCGTGATCACCTCGGGCTCGCGGCTTCTCATCCACTCCAGTGCGCTGGCGATGGTCACAGTCTGTTCGCCGCGGAGGTCCATGAAAGTCACGAAGTCCGGCAGCAGGTAAGCGGCTTCGGCCATCTGGTGCCCCAGCGAACGGCGGAGCCGCAGGTAGTCGTCGAGTGCTTGGCGAAGATCGGTCACGCCGCCTCCGTCCCGGGCCAGGGCTGGGCGACCGCGCGCAGTGCGACGAAGTCGACCTTCGCGTAGAGCGCGGTCGTGGCCAGGTCCTGGTGCCGGAGCACCTGCCCGATCGCGGTGAGCCCGGCGCCGTGCCGCAGCATGTCGGCGGCCAGGGCATGACGCAGCCGGTGCGGCCCGACCTTGGGCGAGCCGGCCCGCAGACACGCCCTTTCCACCACGTCGCCGACCAGGTCCGCCCGGATCGGCCCGCGCGGATCCCTGCAGGTCAGGAACACGTGACGGTCCTTCAGATGCGGCCTGAGACCGTACAAGTAGGCGACCAAAGCCTCGCCGACGTCCGCGGGCAGCGGGAGCCGGTCCTCACGGCGTCCCTTGCCCCGGACCACGATCTCGCCGCAGCGCCAGTCCACATCGTCCAGCAGCAGCCGGGCCACCTCGATCGAGCGCAGGCCGAGCCTGGCCACCAGCATCAGGATCGCGTAGTCGCGGACGCCGACCGTCCCTTCGCGCGGCCTGTGGTCCAGCAGCCGCTGAACACCGCCGACCGCCATCGTCGGTGGCACGGAAGCGAAGCGCCAGCCACCCACCGGAGGCACCGCGCCGCCGAGCTTCATCGGCATGACGCCGTGCAGGTGCAGGAACCTCATCAGCGACCGGAGCTCGGCCACCCGCCCCTTCACCGATCCCGCCGAGACCCTGGTGCACTCCCGCAGCAGGAACGCGTTCAGATCCGCCCCCGTCAGGCCCTCCGGTGCGAAGTTCCCATCCTGTGTTGCCTGCTCGGCCAGGAAGCGTCGGGCGGTGTTCCCGTAACGCAGCATCGTTGACGCCGACAGGCCACGCTCGGACTCCATCCAGCACCAGTACCGCTCCAGCAGAACCTCCGCCGGCGAGGGTGTCACCTGTGGCGCGGGCACCACCCCGGCCTCACGCAGGAACATCAGTAGCGGGACCATGCCGCGCGGCCCGACCACCCGGCGGCGCCCCGCCTGCTGCAGATCGGAAAGGTGCTGGTCCACCCGCTTCTCGTCCAGATCAGCGGCATCGAGAACCTGGCTGGAAAGCCACAGGCCGACCTGCCCCAGATCCTTGAGCATGTTCCTGGCGGTCAGCGTCGTGTACCCACGCTCCGCCAGCCATACCCGGTAGCCCTCGACCTGTGCGGTCAGGACACCCGCCTTCCGACGTGCACTTCCGAACGGCATCGCCACCCCCTCGCGGGAGCCCCCTGCCCCCTCGCCCCCGAGGCTGCCCGGAACAGAAACTATGCAGAGCCATGAACAGCCGAAACCCCACGAAGGAGCGGACCTACTCACACAGCTTCGGCATAGTCTCGGTCTCGGCATAGGTCGATCTATGCGGATATCAGCATAGATTGACGAGTTCGGCTACTTCAACCTGGACCGCAAGGGTGCCAAGCTGCTGTTCCAGATCTTCACCGAACGTGAGGAGCGCAAGGCCACCGCCGTCGCGACGAACTCACCCTTCACCGAGTGGGACAAGACCTTCGGCGACGCCCGCCTCTGCGCGGCCATCGCCGACCGGATCACCTTCCGCTGCACGCTGATCCAGACCGGCACCGAGTCCTACCGCTACCAGGCCACCCAGGAGTCCCTTTTCGCTTCCACGAACTGACACACCATGGCCAGCTTTGTTCACAAGGCCCGACGTGACACCCCGCGCAACGCCAACCCAACGACGGTATAGCCTCCGCCTGTGACCGACAGCCCCGGCCGGACCGACAAGCCCCACCCCCACGTGCTGCCTGACCCTCAAGCGCTCCTGGACGACATTGATTGGGCGTCACTTGCCACCGCATGCGGGACAGGCGAATCCCTGCCGGCAGCGCTGGCGCTCATCATCGATCCCGACCCGGCTGTCCGAGCAGCCGCAACCCATGACGCGCTCAGGGAAGTGACCCACCAGAACAGCATCTACGAGGCCACCGCACCCGTAGCACGCTACGTCGCAGCCATCCTCAACCATCCGGCCATCGCGGCAGACGACTCCGACACGCCACCGCGCCGCCCGACCCTCGTGAGACTGCTCAAGTGGCTCAGCGACACCGCCTACGACGCCGACGACGAAATCGTTGCCATCGGCGAACACCAGGTTCCGGGATTCCTTGACGACTACTGGGAGATGCGCGCGTTCCGAGACCTGCGCCCGACGATCTTCTCCGCCGTCCATCCCCTCCTCGGCCACGACAACGAGGACGTGCGCGACGCGGCCCTGATCGCTGCGATCCCCCTCGCAGAACACCCCGCCCTCACCGAGCACCGAACCGAGCTGGTCGGCCACGCCCACCGCCTGCTGGCGACCAGCACCGACCGTCACAATCGAGACCGGGTCCTGGACGCCATGAAGGCATGGGGCTACGCCACCAGAGCCCTGGAGAACGCCACCGACATCGCGGCCCGCGAGCGTTACGCCCGTCTCAAAGCGGAACGCGACTCCTGGTGGGCCCCCGACGGGACAGGCGGCTACTCAGAAGAGCCGCCGTTCTGACTCAGGATGCGGAAAACGCCCCACATCCGTCGATCACTCAGCGTGGTCGCGCTACAGAGGTCGAGCCAGAACCCATCTCACGTGTATGCACTGCCGGTTCGCGAACAAAGCCACCATGGCAGCACGAAGCGCGGGCCTTGGCCGCGACTTGTCAGGGAGGCGACCCGGGCCCGCGACTACAAGGTACCGACGCCCCGTCCCTGGCCCCTACGGACACCCCGCCCACGCCTGCCGGCTCACCCGATCAGTGGCTCCCGAACTCGCCGGAGAACACCCACCGCGGTCAAGTACACCACCGCCACGAATGGACCAGCCCCGGCTCCCGTTCACGCCGAAGCAGCGGCTCTCATATGACCCGACAAAATCAGGACGGCACGACGCCGGGCACACGCGCGACTTCGGCCAGCAAGTCGCCTGGCTGGCCACCGAGTGCTCCACGTCGGCCACCGCGCAGTTGATGCGGGTCGCCTGGCGCACCGTCGGCGCGATCCTGGCCCGCCACCAGCGTGATGCGGACGCCGGGCTCGACCGCCTCGCCGGGCTGCGGCGGATCGGGATCGACGAGAGGTCGCCACATTCCGCACGAGCACATCGTCGTGTGCCTTGCCGCAGTCTCGCGGGCCGTGATCACCGCCACGGCTCCGGTCGGTTGCTCGTGCGGTACCACCCGCCGGACGGGGTCTCGGGTGTCCGGCGCCGGGGCCACCGTGCCTGACCCGCCGGCCGTATCGTCCGGTCGGTGACCGGGGGACGCTGGGACACGGTCGCGGCGCGGGCGGCGGTCTTCTTTCGGTGGGGTCGGCGGAATTGAATGTCGGTCAGTTCCGCAGGGGTGCGCGATCGGGGGCAGGGGGTGGCCGGGAACGCTGTCGGAGGCGTTGGGCGCGGCCTGTTCGTCCTCCTCCTCGGCCTGGCCTCCTGGGCGACGGGGTCGGTCACCGCCTCGGTGAACTCGCACGACGGCAGCGGCGAGGTCGCCAGCCCCGTCCGCGTCCTTGCGCCCTCGTCCGGGGTCCTGTCGACTGGGTGCCGCGGGGCCCGCCCGCCGCCGGTTGCGCCGGGCGGCGGCTGCCTGTGGGGGGCCGGTCACAGGGGTACGGCTTCCTGTGACCGGCCGGTGGGTTCAGTTGATGTGGAGCGTGGTGATGGTGCCGTAGTTCTTGGTGATGGCCTGGTTCTTGCCGAAGGTGTGGCGGTAGAGGGAGCCGTCGCCCGGCTCGTACTCGAAGTACCCGGCGTTGTTGCCGCTGCTGAAACTCGTGACCGACCTCTGGTCGATCCAGATGTCGCCGGCGTTTGCGAAGCACCTCCTGAAACCGGTGCCGTTGTCGTTGGTGATGCCGATGGCGAAGTAGTCGCTGGCGAACAGGCATTCGGCGAAGTTGACTTCGTTGGTCGCGTGGGCGGGCACGGTGCCGACGGCCAGAGCCATCATGGCGACTCCTGCGGCCACGGCGATTCGTCGCTTCAGCATGACGCAAACTCCCTGGTGTGTGAGGTGGGGCATGCGAGTCGAACTGAAGGGACACTAACAAGAGGCGTTCAGGTCGCAACCTGGTGTAACGATTTTCGGACATCATTCTGTTTCCCGGGGCTTTTGCGGGACTTTGCTGAGCTGAATTCCACACCCGCCATACCTGCCACACCCATCACAACAATCACACCTGTCACACGGACCCGCGCGGCCGTCCGCGCCGGGCCGACCCCTTGCGGGCGGGTCGAAGGGGAGACTCATGCGCAGCGGCCGTTCTCCCGTGCTTCGTGACGCGACATCTCGAAGTGTGGAGAACGGCCGCCTGCGCTGTCCCGGGAGGAAGCATGGATCAGCAGGTCGGGTGACCTGCGAGGTTGAACGGAAAGCTCAGAACGGAAAGCTCAGAATTGTCCACTGTTCGGGGCAGAGCCCGCTCGGCTGGGAGATCCCAGCCGAGCGGCTGTCCGAACTGCTCGCGGCCTGAACAGCCGGCCACGTGTTGCAACGGTCCCTGGAATCCGCTTTCGATGGCCGTGCCTTCGTCGTCTTTCGAATACCGTGCCGTGCCGTGCCGTGCCGTGCCGGCCCGGTGCACGGGCCCTCTCTGCGGGCGCCCACTGTGGGTCCGTTCAGCGGCGCCGGCCGGGTTCCCCGGCGCGCCGGTGGTTCTCGGGGAGGTGCGGTTCAGCCGCACAGGGCCGCGTCGACGGCGTCCTCGGCCGGCTGCAGGTCCGCGGGGCCGGTCGGGTCGGCGGTCATCGTGACGCTGGCGGCGCGTCCGTCGCTGGTGGCGGCGCTCCAGGTTCCGTAGCCGGGGATGCTGCCGTTGTGCCACCAGAGGGTCTTGTGGCACGACAGTTGTGTCCTCATGATCCCCAGTCCGTAGTCGTAGCCGGGCGCGCCCGTGGGGACGGTGGTGCGCATCTGCGCGAGCTCGGGGCCGTTGAGGAGGTGGCCTTCCTTCATGAGTTCGGAGAAGAAGCGGGTGAGGTCGGAGCTGGTGGAGATCATCGCGCCTGCCGCCCAGGCCGCGGAGGGGTCGATCTCGGTGACATCGCGCAGTGGTCCGTTCGGGCTGTTCTTGTGGTAGCCGTGGGGGTGGGGTCCTCGGAGGGTGGTCTCGGCGGGGGCGGGGAGGTAGGTGTGGCGCAGTCCGGTCTTCTTGATGATGCGTTTGTCGACCTCGCCGGCGAGGGGCCGTCCGGTGACCTTTTCCACGATCATCCCGGCCACCAGGTAGTTCGTGTTGCTGTACCCCCAACTCGTTCCGGGGGCGAAGACGGCTTCGTGTCGTAGTGCGATGTCCAGGGTGTCGCGGGGAGAGAGGTAGCGGCGCTGGAGGATGTCGTCGGTGACGTCGTTCTCGTAGTCGGGGAGTCCGCTGGTGTGCTGCAGGAGCTGACGCACCGCGATGTGGTGCCCGTCGATCCCTTGTCCGCGCAGGAGGTTGGGCAGGTAGGTCTCGACCGGGTCGTCGAGGCGGATCTTGCCCTCGCCGACCAGTTGCAGGACGACTGTCGCGGTGAACGTCTTGGTGACGCTGCCGATGCGCACCTCGCCGTCCCGGGGCGCCTTCGCGCCGGTGGCCAGGTCCCCGATGCCCGCGGCATAGGTACGGGTGTGGCCGGCCTGGTCACGGACGGAAGCCAGAGCGCCGGGCATGTGATCGGGGCTCACCATGGCGTTCAGACGCTGTTGGATGGTGTCTGGCCTGGCGGCCCCCGAGGCGGCGCCGGCGGAAGGGACGAGGGCGCCGAGGGCGAGGGCCCCGGTGGCCACGGCGACGGCGGCGTGAGTCGTCCTGCGGCGCAGGGCGTGGGACCGGAGCGGCGTGTGTGAGTTCATGGGATGTCGTCTCTGATGGTGTGTGCGGTTCTGGTGTTCGCCGGGGTTTCCGGCGCGGTCAGTGTCCGGAGAGGTTGCGGCGGACGCACTGGACGTACTGGTGGAGGCCGTCGGGGCGGTAGCACTCCTGGGTGTGGTTCGCGTACCAGGCGAGGAAGGCGGCGGCCAGGACGGACACCGCGATCGCGGCGAGCGAGAGCAGCAGGCCGGCGAGCGCGCGGCCCCGGCCGGTGCCGGTGTGTCCGGACGCTCGCAGGGCGATGGTGCCCGTGACCAGGCCGGCGGCGCCGACCAGGGCGCCGACGACCGCGAACGAGGTGAACAGGCCGAGCGTGCCCAGCGCCACGGCTGCCGTCGCCGGGGTGTTGCGTGTTGCTGCGGGCCGGGCGGCCGTCGTTCCAGGGGTGTGCATCCGCTGTCCTTCCGTGATCGGCCCGGTCGCTCCGGGCCTGACCGATCCTGGAACACGGCGCCTTGTGCGCGCCTCCCGGGCGGGAGGGAAACGGCGCTCCCCCGATCGGGGGAGGAGGGCGGGGGTGCGGGACGTCATACTCGGCGTCGATGACCTGAGGAATCCGGCCGTTGCTACGCGGCTCCACCTGCACGGGCGTGCTGTTCGCGTTCCTCGGCGCGGTGGCGGGGCACGGTGCTGCTGCCGTTCGCCGTGCTGCCCGCGCTGCTGTGGGAGTTTGGCCCGTACGGGGTGCGGGCTGGTGCTGGTGGTGTGGGCGGGGCTGGTTCGCCGCGGCCGGGCCGGCGCGCACCACCGGGCGGGTGCTGATCGCGCGGGGCCGTTGCCTGCTGGACGCGCCGGTGCCGGAGTCGGCCGGGCCGCGAGCCGTTGCCCGGCGGGTGGACGTGTGGGTCCGCTCGCCGGGCTCGGCCGCCCCCTGGTTCTGCGCGGGTGCGGGTGTCGTGGTCGCCCGGGCCCGGGCCCGTTTGTGGGCCGGGGGGTGTGGGCTCAGCCGGCCGCGCGGTAGGCGGTACCCACCCGGTTGGGGGTCGCCCGGTTGTAGAGACCGGTGCCGCCACGGTCCGCGGAGAGGGTGAACCAGGCGTAGCGTTCGACGAAGGGGAGTCCCTGGAGCATGGCGGTCGACTTCGTGACGAACGCGGCCTGTTGTTCGGGTGTCGGGTACTTCGGGGTGCCGCTGGAGAAGTCGATCAGGGCGTATTCGGTGAGCCAGATCGGTTTCTTGTAGCGGTTGTACACGGCCTGGAGGTAGCCGCGCAGTTGACCGGTCGCGGCGTCGGCGCGGAAGTCCGAGCCGTACCAGTGCAGGGGGATGAAGTCGACCTTGTCGTGGCGGGCGGCGGCGCCCTTCATGAACTGGTCGAGCCAGCCGCCCGCGGCGTCGCCGCCGCCCGCGACCGCGGGTGCGCCCAGGCGCATCCCGGTCGACTGGAGCCTGGGCCACAGGTCGAGGGCCCTGGTCACGCTCATGTTGGCCTGTGCCGGCAGGTCGGGTTCGTTGAATCCGAGCAGGGTCGTGCCTTCCTGCCTGGCCGTTCGCAGTTGTGCGTCGGTCACGGAGCCCGCGCCCCAGATCATGGGGACGAACTCGACGCCGGCGGGTGGTTTGATCTGCTGGCGGTCCGGGGCCCAGGTGTAGAACCAGCCGGCCCTGGAGTCGGCCAGCGCCTTGGTGACGTCGGTGAAGTTCCAGGCGCTCACGCCCTTCTTCTTCGCCGGGGCGGCGGTCGCGTCGGCCGGGCTGCCGACGGTGAGGCAGGTGAGTACGGCGAGCGCGGCGGTGAACAGGCGCATTCGGCGTGGCACGGTGTTCCTCTCTTCGGTCGGGCGGTCGTGACGGGGGTTGCGGCGGCCCTGGAGTGCGGGGGCCGGGGTCCGGGGCGGGTGGCTCACGCGATGGGGCCGAAGGTGACGGTGAAGCCGCTGCAGCGGCTGCACTGCTGCATGACCTTGTTGCCCGGTGTCTGGTCCTGCTTGGACCACGTGTAGGCCTTGGGGCACTTCGCGCTGAGCGCGCGGCTGTAGCTGCTGGGGGTGTCGCGGCTGGGGTTGGTGCACAGCATCGGCTTGCCGTCCGGTCCGCGTGTCAGGTCGGCGGGCGGGCAGTAGGGCAGCAGGTTCGCCGTGCAGCCCCGTGTGTCGCAGCCCCCGCCGGCGGGGATCGTGGCGTTCACCGGAGTGATCGTGATCGGCAGCGAGAACGCGTTCACGTAGCTCACGTCGTACCAGGGGGCGGCGCCGTCCTTGGCGTCGAAGTTGAACTCCGCGAGGCTGGCGGGTTGTTCGCCGGTCGTGCAGTGGTCGGCGGCCGGGCCGCAGTCGGCGACCCGGCAGTGGAAGGTGCTGCCGGGGGTCCCGCCGCATCCCTGGCGTGCGAAGAACTTCCCACGCCAGTGGAAGGGGGCGGCGGTCTCGGGGATCGTCACCGTCGCCGACTGGCCGGGAGCCAGGACCGGGAGGCGGGTGAACTGCTTCGACCCGTCGGCGTTGACGCCGCTTCCGATCCACAGCTTCTGCGACGAGTGGTTCACGAACGTCACCGTGTGGTTGACCGCGGCGGCCGCGACCGGCGCGGTGCGGGCCGTCGCCGCCGCGCCCGTGACGGTCGCACCCGTCACGGTCGTGCCCGTCGTGGTCGCGCCTGTCGCCGCGCCCGCGCTCGGCAGTACCACGGTCAGTGCGGCGGCGGCCGCCGCGACGAACAGCCTGGTCAGGAATCCGCGCATGATTTCTCCGTTCCGCTCAGCAGGTCAGGTTGGTGCCGGGGGAGGTGCCGAGGACGTGTGCGAACCGCTGGTACGGGTTGACCCTGTCCTGGGTTTCGGCGGTGTTCCTGGCGTCGCATTCCACGGCGCCGTTGATGCTGCGGATCGTGTGGCCGAATCCGGCCCCGGTGACGATCGCGTGGTGGGCCGTCGTGGAGCCGGGGCCGCACTGGGTGTTCCGGTACCAGAGCGCGCTCTTCCCTGCGATCCGGGGGTTGGTCCGGAGCAGGTCGACGTGGTGGAGCAGGTCGATGTGCAGGGCGTCCCCGGCCGCTTTGTCGTTGGGGTTCCAGCTGAGTTGGAGCGGTCCTCGTCCGTGGTAGGCCGCGCGTCCGGCCGGACACCCGTAGGGGCAGGTGGTGTCGCGGTACGTCGGGTAGTTGTCGGTGTTCTGCTCCACGACGTGGCGCAGGCCGCCGGTCTCGTGGCTGGCGTTCGCCAGGAGGGCCGCGGTCTCCCGCCGCTTGAGCGCGTCGTACCCGGTGTGCGCGAAGCCGGGGTAGGCGCTCAGCGTGCCGACCAGTGCGTCGTGAGTGTGGAACCGGTTCCTGTTCGGGATCATCCGGTCGAACTGGGCCTTGTCCATGACGAAGCCGGCCCGGGCCGCTGCCGCCGTCGCGGGTGCGGGTACCGCTGTCGGCAGGCCGGTGGCGCGGGCGCAGGTGGGCAGGGCGGGAGCCGATACCGCCGCCGCCGCGGCGGCGATCCTCGGGGCTGTGCGTTGAAGGGACACGCGGGGCCTTCCTCCCGTTGCGCGATGCGGGACATCGGGTCCGCCGGTCTTCTGCTTCCACCGGCGGGTGCGGTCGGGTCGTTCGGGCCGGCCCGGCCGTTCGGGTCGTTGGGGTCGGCCTGGTCGGCGCCGCGGTGGTGGTTCAGCCGCAGGTCTTGTCCGGGTGGTCGTGGGTGATGGCGCAGATCATCGCCTGTGCCCGGCCGTTGCCGGGGTACCTGCGCTGGAGTTCGTCCTTGAACTCCTTCCACTGGCGGGCGATGTCCTTGACGGCGAGGTCGTAGGCGCGGTCGAAGTTGTGGCCGACGGCCGAGCGGGGGCTGTCCTTGGTGTCCTTGTTCAGGACCCCGTCGTGGGTGACGCGGGTCGCGCAGTTGGAGACCGTCCCGGTGTGGTCGCGGTCCGGGTAGCAGCCCGTCGCCAGGTCGTGGGGGATGTGGCCGGTGGCGTCCTTGACCCAGTCCGCCCTGCTCATGGAGCTGTAGCGGGCGATGAGAAGAACGCGGGCAGGTCGGTCCTTCCCAGTCCTGGGGGGCTCTTGACGCCGATGGCTCCGGGGGCGGCCTGGTCGGCCCAGTTGCTGTGGGCGTAGAAGTCCTCGATCTGGTGCCAGCCGCGGCCCAGGTCCTCCAGCACCTCGCACTTCGCCCGTCCCGGTTGGTCGTTCCACGAGCAGGCCGGGGAGATGGAGGTCTGGGCGGCGATGACGTGCCCGTTCGCGTCGACCAGCCGGTCCGCGGCGGCGAGGGCCCTCCTGACGTGGTCGACGGAGCTCTCGACGCAGTCGATGATCTCGGCGTCGGCCTGCGCGCGGGTGCGGGGGTAGCGGCTGTCGTAGCGGGGGTCGAGGTAGTCGGCGTTGTCGCAGTGGAGCTTGCCGATGCCGAAGTACTGGTCGTGGTCGTTGGCGACGATCGCGCCCGAGTTCCCGTCCGCCATCGCCGTCAGCGAGTTCGGGTGCCAGCCCCCGGCTCCCAGGGCGGCCCGGGTGATCTTCTCGTGGTTGCCCCCGCTGAAGGCGTGCGCCGGTGTCGCGGCACCGAGGGCGGCGGCACACGCCATCGCGGCGCCCGCGGCGCCGCAAGCGCGCAGGCGCCGCCGGCGGGAGACGGAGAGGGGATTCATGAGGCCTCCAGTCGCACGAGGGACGTCTTCGGCAGGTGTGTGTGCGTCCGGGCACGGAGTCCCGTCCGTACGGCGCAGGCCATGGCGGACCCATGGCGGCACTTGGTGACGAACCGTCACCAAGCCTGCACCCGTACGTTAGTCGCCGCGCTCACGAACCGACAGACCGTCAGATCATCTACACCCTAAGGGCCTTAGGCCACGCACTGCGGCGTCCCCGTACCAATACCGGCTGGATCATCGGCCGCATCGAGGTGAAGAACGACGCCGACGTGGCCAATGTCCAGGACTTGCAGAAGCAGCTCGGCCTCGTCCCCCTCAGTGCCTGGGGCAGCGGCACGTACACCCCGCCCGACGGCACCGTCGACCCCTCCGTCGACATGGTCACCGCGCCCCCGCAGCAGGTCGCCGAGCTCAGCGGGCGCGACTTCCTCAACCGGCTGTGCTCCCTGCTCGTCGACAACCCGACGACGCCCGACGACGCCCCCGCGATGGCCGAGTTCGCCACCATAGGCATCGTCCCGGGAGGAAACGTCGACACGCTGTCCGACGCGGACCTGGACGCCGCCGTCACCACGGCCCAGAGCCGCATCCAGAACCACCCCGGCCCCGCCCCCGTCAACGGCTGGCAGTTCGCCCCTACGGACATCGGCACCTACGGCACCGACTACGAGCAGCGCGCCCACATCGCCATGACCGGCCTGGGCGCCGTCTCGACCGGGCAGGGTTCCCGCTGCTGTCACTCGTTCGTGTGACGTGTGATTCAGACATTCTGATGCCGGGTGATGTGGTGTGCTGTGTTCGCCGCGGGCCTGGTGATCTCGGCGGCCGATTGTTCGGATAGTGCGATTGATCTGAGGGGGTGGCCGGAATTGGATCTTGTTGCGTGGTGGGGGTGTGCGCAGGATGACGCGCCGGGGCACCGCCCGGCAGGGCCCGGGCGGTGCCCCCTTGATGTGTCGTCGAATGAAGAGGGGCGCCCCCTGATGGCCGATGCCAGGATCGACCTGCCGCTGAGTTTCGAGGTCCCGGAGGCCTTCACCGACATCGACTTCTCCATATCGGCGGAGGAGAACACCAACAAGCTGATCGAGCGGCTGAACATGGTCGACCCGAAGCCCTCGCAGGAGGACATCGGCTACGCGGTCATCACCCAGCAGTCGATGTACGAGCTGCTGTCGGCCGCGGGCGCCGTCTACGCGGGCACGCTGCTCTACGGCCCGTCGAAGGAGAACCCCAAGGCGAAGCTGGCGTCCGCGATCCTGACGGTCACCGCCCGCCCCAGCGAACTCGCCAACGAACAGACCGTGCACCGTCTCGCCCGCACCATGGGCGCCATCTACCCGAACGCCGAGGTCGGCGTCGTGCGCCTCGAAGCCGGCCCCGCGGTACTGCTCACCGAGGAGCGCAAGGTCGAGCGCCCGGTCAACCTCCTCGGCGACGGCGGTGGCCCGACCATCGTGCGCCAGCTGCACACCTTCGTGCCGATCCCCGGCCGCCTCGCGATGGCCGACTTCGCCATCGCCACCGAGAACCTCGCCGAGTGGGACTCCTGCGTGGAGATCCTCGCCGAGGTCTGCCGCACCATCACCTTCGACACCGCCGCCGCGGCCTGACCGGGAGAGGGGACACCCCATGAAGATCGAGTACGGCCTCAGCGCCGGACTGCCCACCCTGGGCTTCGATGCCGGCAACGACAAGATCGTGTGCAACGTCCAGTACGAACTCCACTACTACACCACCAACTCCAAGGACGCGATGAAGATCTGGGGGTGGGACCCGGCCGCGCTGCGCCCCGAAGACCACTACCGGATCGACCAGCTCCTGCGCATGTACGTCTTCCAGCGCGACCAGGTGATCAACGCGCTCTACCGCCTGGAACAGAAGACCAGGGCCTACGAGTACTCCAGCGAGGAGAACCGGCAGACGCTGGCCGACTTCAAGCAGCTCCTGCGGAAGAAGGTCACCGAGAGCGCCAAGGACCCCGACCCGTCGGCGATGACCGCCGAGGAGCTCAAGGAGTTCGAAGCCGACCCCATGACCTTCCTGAACGGGCGGCGCGCCGCCGGGACGTACACCGGCTTTCCCTCGTACCAGGGCGTGATCGCCTTCCAACACCCCTCCGTCGCCCGCTACCTCGGCCCGGTGCCGTCCCTGGCCATGGGCGGGTACTCGGGCGAGGGCGTGTACTTCCGCCTCACCGACCGCGGTTACCCCAGGGACTGGATCAAGGACGACCGCCTCTACGACCTGGTCGACATGGCGCTGGCCCTGCAGGCCGAGCTCCAGCTGCAGTGCCTGCTCACCGACCGCGAGTTCACACGCGTCATCGAGACCCGCGGCCGAGAGTTCGAGTACCTGAAGGCCGAGGCCGCCCGCAAGGCAGCGGAGGCGCAGGGCAGCAGCTTCTGGTCCCTCTTCGGGGACATCCTCGGCATCGTGTCCGCCGTCGCCGGCGTCCTCGCGCTGATCCCGGTCCTTACGCCGATCGCCGGCCCGGTCGCGGCAGTCACCGCGATCGGCGCGCTCGGCGCCCACACCGTGGACGCCGCGATCAAGGGAGACTGGGACGCCGCCACGTTCGTCGGGCTCGGTGCCGACGCGCTCGCCGCCCTGCCCGGCGTCGGCGCGGTCGCCAAGAGCCTCAAGGCGGGCCGGGCCGTCACCAAGACGATCGGTGCCGGCGCCAAGGCCAGCTACAAGGCCAGCGTCGGCGTCCGCAGGGCCGGCCTCACCTTCCTCGCCGAGACCGGCGGCTCCGGGGCCTCGGACGCGACCAAGGTCTTCAGCTACCTCGGCACCAAGGGCGCCAAAGCTGTCGGCGCCTCGGAGAAGGCGGGCAAGCTCACCGGCAAGGTCCTCCAGGGCTCCGTCAACCTCTCCACCCAGATCCCGCTGGTCGTCGAGATGTCCACCGGCGCGGACATGAGCCAGGAGAAGAACGTGGCCGGCGGCGCCGCGCTGACCGCCAACTACGGCCAGACCATCGGCAGCTGGGGCATCGTCGGGGACGCCGCACAGAAGGCCGGCACCGTCTCCCTCGCGACATTCGCCAAGATCATAGGCCGCCGCTGACCAACCCACGCGCGCGGTGGCACGCCGACCGCGCACACCCCGCCGCCCGAACACCCGGGCGGCGGGCCAGGCCCCCCGAACCACCGCAGCACCAGGAGACAGCCACCGTGGAACCCGGAGACCGCCGCCCCGCCCGCACCGCACTCCTCAAGGCCGCCGCCGCCAGCCTGGGCGCGGCATTCTTCATCCTCGCCATCGCCCGGCCCGCCCCCTGGGCCTACGCCATCGGCGCGCTGCTCCTCGCCG
Source organism: Kitasatospora sp. NPDC098663 (assembly GCF_044760075.1). Lineage (NCBI taxonomy): Bacteria > Bacillati > Actinomycetota > Actinomycetes > Kitasatosporales > Streptomycetaceae > Kitasatospora > Kitasatospora sp. NPDC098663. The sequence goes on from NZ_JBIWAP010000031.1 coordinate 67,882, forward strand.
GCTCCGTCGTCGTGGGCCGACGGCCGCGCCCCTGACACCGAGCAACGGCTGCGGCGTCCGGGCCGACGCGAGCCCGCTGACGCTCCTGCCCGACGCAGACCTCACCTGTGGTGAGCTTGTCCCGGCGGGTTTTCTGGCTGTTCAGCCAGGACCCGAGGGAGACCCCGCTCTCCTCGCGCTCAACCTGACAAAGCCGCCCCGGCAGAGAACCCATCTCACCGGGGGGCTTGTTCGCTGCTCCGGTCTGCCATCGGTGACCGCGCTGGCTGCCGTGGGCCGGCCCGGTAGGGACGCAGGACAGTCGTGCGCGGGTGGATCACCTCACGATCACCCGCCCCCCCAGGCCGCCGGTACCAACGGCCTTCAAGCCCCGCCCGGCACCACCGGACCGGAAATTCTTCGGCGCACTCCCGCTCGGGTAACCCCCCGAAGCCATCCACGACAGGAAGATCTCCCGTTTCCCGCGCCGCGCCATCGGGACCGCCCTGCGCCGCGTGGCCTGCCCGGCTGCGCCCCACCCGACCGGGCCTCGCCCCCACAGCCCTCCCACCGTCCCCGGCCGCGCCCCGTCGTTGTGGCAGGCGTCGGCCGTCCCGTTCTGCTGCGCCCCGGGGATGACGCCGTTGCGAGCGCTGCTCTCTTCGGCGCCGCCGCCCGTGGCCTGTTGTCGGGGTTGTCTTGTCGGTCGTCGTCACCGCCCTGGCTTCGCCGCCTGTCGTCGGGGTCGCGTCCTCGCCGCCTCCTTTCCTCGCGGGCCGGGTTGACGGTCCATTACCGGGTGGCGGGTTGCCGGTCCGTCTGGCGGCGGGGCGGGTTGTTGGCGTGGTCAGGGGCTTGGGGAAGCGGGGTCCCGCCGGGGTGGAAGGCTGGGACGGCCTCGGGGCGCGGTGTCGGCGAGGTGGCGGTGGGCGGCGTGGAGGTGTTCGGCGGCCTGGCGCAGGTGGTGGCAGGCCATGGAGGGAGAGACCGCGTTGTAGGGGCGGAGCCATCGTTCGGCGGCCTGGACGAGGGCGAGGGCGGCGGTCAGGGCCTGGTGGGCCGGCCGCATCGACGGGATCTCGGCGACTTCGTCCACGGTCCGGGAGAGCAGGACGGCGAGGTCCTCGGTGTCGGGCCACGCGCCGTCGGTGAAGTCGTGGCCCCACCAGGCCAGTCGGGCCGCGCATATCCCGACCCAGGCCTCCAGCCGGTCTTCCCAGGACGGCGGCCTGGCGGGCGGGGGCGGGGGCGGGTTCGCAATGATCGGCACCCGAACATGATCCGCCCACGGGCCACGGTCGCGTGGCCGTTTCACCGGAACCTGTTGACGACCTGTTGCACAACCCGGGCCCGGCGGCCGCCCACCCAGGCCGTGAGACGGTCGGAGACTGCTTCCCGGGTGCAGGGTGCAGGGTGCAGGGACGGCCAGGGAGCGCTTCCCGGCAGCCGCCCGCGCGGGCCGCACAACGGCCAGCGTCAAGTGTTCTGTCCCATGAGGCCACGGATACGGCCGACGGGCGGCACAAGCACCTCCGCACAGGCACACCCGTCCTGGATTCGTACGGGAGTTCTCCGGCCCTCGGGGTGAACTGACCTGACAGGCAAGGGCATCCGATGCATAAGATCTCCTGTCGACCCGACCGTCCCTGTGGACGCACCGCACCGAACTGCGCCTCGCCTTGCCGATAGCCGCGCCGCACCCGCACCGCACCGCACCGCGCCGCACCGCACCGCGCCGCACCGCACCGCGCCACACCGCACCCGCGCCGCACCGATCAGCGGAGAACGGGCCCGACAACGAGGCCTGGACCAGACCGCAACGGAGACGCCGGATGGAGACACCGTGACTTCCGCAAGCCCACAACAACACCGCCTGACGCAGGTACCCGAGTCCCTTCGGGCCTTCGGCCGCTGGCAACACGAGGGCGAAGCGGGCCACCGGTGGCTGACGGCCCTGCCGGACACCGTCGCCCAATGGTGCGACCACTGGAACCTGAAGCCCGACGGGCCACCCATGCACGGCTACAACAGCCTCGTCGTGCCGGTCCGCCGGGACAGCGAGCCACTGGCACTGAAAGTCACGTGGCCCGACCAGCAGATGCAGGAACAGGCACTCGCCCTGCGCCTGTGGAACGGCCACGGCGCGGTCCGCCTGCTCGACACCGACACCACGGCGGGCGTCATGCTGCTGCAACGCCTCGACCACACCCGTCCACTGCGCGACGTGCCACTGACCCAGGCCGTCCCCGTGATCGGGACACTGCTACGGCAACTGGCCATCGAGCCACCCCACAGCCTGCGCACGACCGCAGACATCGCCGCAGTCCACCGACGGGAACTCCCCGCCCAGTGGGAGGAACTCGGCCGCCCGATACCCCGACACACCCTCCACCACGCACTGGACCTGGCCGAGGAACTGTCCCGCGACGACTACACCGTCCTGGTCAACAACGACCTCCACTACGACCAGGTCCTGCGCACCCCCGACGGACACTGGTCCGTCGTCGACCCGCTGATCGTACGCGGCGTCCTCGAATACCAGGTCGCACCCCTGCTGTGGAGCCGGTTCGACGAACTCGGCCCCTCCCGCGTCCAATGGGCCATCGACGCCCTGACCGACGCCGCGGACCTCGACCCCGACCGCGCCCGCACATGGGCACTACTGCGAGCCGTCGAGTACTGGATATGGGGCCTACGCGCCGGCTTCACCGAGGACCCGGCGCGCTGCGCCCAGATCGTGGAAGCACTCACCTGACCCCCGCCCCGCCCCGCGGAACGGCCGGCGCCGACCCAGACCGGCCACCGTCGACCCCGAAGACCTACCGGACGGACCCACCGGACGGACCCACCGGAATCCGGGCGCAGCGGGTTTACACAGACGGATCGGAGTGAGAAGCGGACCAGTGGTCGAAAGCGCGGTCCGGACGGCGGACATCCCCTCTTCACCGTCCGGACCCGTGCCACCGCAGCCATCCGCCGGGCCACCGGCCCGCCCCGCGACCATGACCAGTCGCACCACTCTCCCCCGTATCACCGCGCCACGAGACCGCACCCTGCGACACCGCCCCACATGCGCCACCAGCCGCATCCGTTTGTTGCTGAAGATATCCACGACTTCGCCTCCGCAGGACCGGACCGACTGCCGCTCAGCCGCACGGATGATCCGGTGGACACGCCACCCGCCCTGTACCGACCGAACGCCGACGCCTGTGCGGTGTCTGGACGGCGGAGGCCGCCACCGCGGTGTCCCCGGTGGCGGTCCCCGGTGGCGGTCCCCGGTGTTGGGCTGGGGTCAGCGGAGCCGGAAGGACAAACGCGGCACGTCCACGTGCACGTCGACCCGGCGCAGCGGCTCCGCACCTGCGACGACATGGTGGACGTCGCCGCCGGTCATCGGACGATGACCCCGCTGATCTCGTTCACCGTCGGCCAGTTGACGCCGGGCACCGGCCACCCGCTGACCATGACCAGCCTGTCGGCCCGCCCCTACCCGGTCGATTCAGGCAGTGGCACGATGGCTCCGTTCTGCACCGCCGACACCGCCGGCAAGGTCACCCGCGCCTGACGGTTTCGAGCGGCACGGCACCGGACAGCGCGTCGGTGTAGATGCCGGTCATCGCCGTCACTGCCCGCCGGCGGTCCAGGTCCGGGTCCAGGCGGTGCTGGATATTGATGCCGAGGGTGCCGCCGAGCAGGGCCGCCGCGACGGCCTCCGGGTCGGCGACGCGCGCGCCGCTCGCGCGCAGGTGGTCGGCGTACAGGCCGCGGATCCTGGCGTACTGCTCGGCGTACGTCGCGCGCAGGGCCGATTCGCGGCTCACCGCCTCGATCAGGAGCGTCGAGAAGATGTGCGCCTCGGGCCGGGACATCAGCGCGAAGTTCGCCTCGATCAGCACCTCGATCCCGGCGTCCGGCCCGGCCGCGGCGAGGCGTTCGCGGATGAAGTCCGCGCCCCACCGGAACGCTTCCTCGACCACCGCTTTCAGCAGCCCGTCCTTCGAGCCGAAGTGCCAGGCGACGGAGCCCCGGCTGATGCCCGAGCGCTCCGCCACGGCCTGGACGGAGGCCGCGGCGGCCCCGCCCTCGGCGGCGAGTTCCCATGCGGCGGCCACCAGCCGGCGCTGGGTCTCGGCGGAGATCTCCTGCTTGCGGGTCGCGCCCACGCGGTGTCCTTCCCGATGTCGCGGCCGCCTGGCGCGGCCGATCCTGTCCCGCCGACCGGCCGGAGCCGGGCGGCGGTCCCTTGCCTATGCTAACAGTCCGATTCTATGCTGAGCGTCCAATAACCAGGGAGGGCAACCATGGAACTGATCGACCTGACCAGGACGCTGGACCCCGTCGACCGCGAACTGCTCCCCGAACAGCTGCGCCCGCTCGCACCGGTGATCGCTCCCTCCGTGACGTACGCCCACCCGACCGGCGAGGGCCGCGAGCAGTTCGCCGCCGCCATGCACTGCGGCGTCGAGGACCTGCCGGACGGTGAGGGCTGGGGTTCGGAGCTGCTCACCGACTTCAACTCCCACCTCGGCACCCACGTCGACGCCCCGCTGCACTACGGCTCGACCTGCGAAGGCAGGCCGGCCCGCACGATCACCGACATCGCCCTGGACGAGCTGTGGTGCGAGGCCCTCGTCCTGGACCTGCGCGAGCACTGCGAGCCCGACGCCCCGATCACCGTCGAGGCCCTGGAGTCCGCCCTCGCCGCCAACGGCACCCCGGTCCCGGCCGGCGGCGCGGTCCTCCTGCGCACCGGACAGGAGCGGTACGGGCTGTCCGACCCGGAGTTCTTCCGCTACCCGGGGATGAGCCGCGAGTCGACGCTGTTCCTGGCCGACCTCGGGGCCAAGGTCCTCGGCACCGACGCCGCGGGCTGGGACCTGAGCTTCCCCGTCATGGCCGGCAGGTTCCGTGCCGGCGGCGACAACTCCGTGCTGTGGGACGGCCGCCGGGCCGGCCGCGAGCGGGAGGTCTTCATCGTCCAGCAGCTGACGAACCTCGCCGCGCTGCCCCCGTCGGGAATCCGGGTGGCGTTCTTCCCGATCAAGATCGCCCGCGCGAGCGCCGCCCCGGCCCGCGTCGTGGCGTTCGTCTGACCCCGCCCGCCGATGACCCCGCCCGCCGACCGACCCTCCCGAGAAGCCGACCGACCCCTCCGCGAGAAGAGGAACCGACCGTGAAACTCGCAACCGTGGAGCACGAGGGTGCCGAGCGCACCGCACTCGTCCTCGACCGGCAGGGCGAGCACCTGCTGCTGCTCGACCGCGCCCACCACCTGACCGACGGCGGGCACGCCCCCGCGCTGGCCACCATGCAGGCCGTCATCGACGGCGGCGAACCCGTGCGGCAGACCCTGGAGCGGCTCGCCGCACTGGCGCCGTCCGAAGCGGTCGTCGCCGCGGCTGAGGTGCGCTGGCTGTCCCCGCTGCCCAGGCCTGTGCAGATCCGGGACTTCGGCAGCTTCATGGGCCACTTCCGCAACGCCCGTTCCCGGATCCAGGGCATCCCGGCCGACCGGGTCGAGCTGCCCGCCGTCATGTTCGAACGGCCGCTCTACTACCTGGCCAACCGGCTCGTCGTGACCGGCCACGACAGCGACATCCACTGGCCCCGTACTCCTCCGTGCGGGACTACGAGCTGGAGTTCGCCTGCGTCCTGGGCCGCGGCGGCACCGACATCCCCGCGGCCGACGCCCAGGCGCACATCTTCGGCTACACGGTCTTCAACGACTTCAGCGCCCGCGACACCCAGCTGGAGGAGATCACCACCGGGCTGGGCCTGAGCAAGAGCAAGGACTTCACCGGCTCGAACGTCCTCGGCCCGTGGATCGTCACCGCCGACGAGGTCGGCGACCCGTACCGGCTCACCATGACCGCCCGCATCAACGGCGAGGAGGTCAGCCGGGGCACCTCTGCCGACATGCACCACAGCTTCGCCGACATGATCGCCTTCACCTCCCGGTCGACCCGGCTGCACCCGGGAGAGGTCCTGTGCTCGGGCACCGTGGCGACCGGCTGCGGACTGGAGCACGGCCGTTTCCTGGAACTCGGTGACACCGTCGAACTCGAGGTCCCCGGGCTGGGCGTGCTGCGCAACCGGGTGGTGTCATGAACCGCGAAGCACTCGTCCTCGGCGTCGGCTCCACCCGCTTCGGCCGCCTCGACCACAGCGCCGGCGACCTCGCCGGCCTCGCCGCGCACGAGGCGCTGCGCGACGCCGGGCTGACTCCGGCCGATGTCGGCGCCGTGTTCCACGCCACGGTCAGCCAGAAGGCGATCGACGGCCAGCACATGATCCCTGGCCAGGTCGCCCTGCGCCCTCATGGGTTCGCCGGCGTGCCCGTGGTGAACGTGGAGAACGCCTGCGCGGGCGGCGCGACCGCCCTGTGGCTGGCGATCGCCCACGTCCGGGCGGGCCTGTCCGACGTCGCCCTCGCCGTCGGCGTGGACAAGCTCGTCTGCGCCGACCCCGCCCAGGGGCTGGCGGTGTTCGACGGCGCCATGGACGTCGCCCACCGTGAGGAGACCCTCGCCGCGCTCGCCGCCCTGGCCGACCCGCTGCCGCCCGAACTCTCCGTGGACGGCGACCGGTCGGTGTTCATGGAGATCTACGCCTCCCTGGCCCGCGCCCACATGCGGCGCTTCGGCACCACCGAAGCCCACCTGGCCGCGGTCTCCGCGAAGAACCACGCCCACTCCGTCCACAACCCCCGGGCCCATTTCCGCCGGCCGTTCACCGCGGACGAGGTCCTGGCGGCCCGGCGGGTGGCGTGGCCGCTGACGGTGCCGATGTGCTCACCGGTCAGCGACGGGGCCGCCGCCGCCGTCGTGACGAGAGCCGACTTTCCCCACGACGAATCGGCCGTGGCGGTCCTGAGCAGTGCCCTGCTGTCGGGCACCGACCGGGCGGCGGACGACGCCGAACACCACATCGGCCGCCGCGCCGCGCTCGCCGCCTACGAGAAGGCCGGCCTCGGTCCCCAGGACGTCGACGTGGCGGAGGTCCACGACGCGACCGCCTTCGGCGAGATCCAGCAGGCGGAGAACCTGGGCTTCTGCCCGATCGGCGACGGCGGCCCGTGGTCGGCCTCGGGTGCGAGCGCACTCGGGGGCACCCTTCCGGTGAACCCGTCGGGAGGACTCGAATCGCGCGGCCACCCGGTGTCCGCCACCGGACTGGCCCAGGTCTTCGAACTGGTCACGCAGTTGCGCGGCCGGGCAGGCGGACGACAGGTCCCCGACGCGCGCATCGCCATCGCCGAGAACGGCGGCGGCCTCTACGGAATCGAGGAGGCGGTGGCCGCTGTGACCATCCTGGGGAGGACCCGATGAGACCCCGCTACGCGGACCTGATCCTCACCGCGCTGCGCAGACGGCCCGAGCGCACCGCCTTCCGCTTCACCGGCGACGACGGGACGAAGCGCACCTGGACCTACCGTGAGACCGCGGACCGGATCGAAGGCACCGCGGACGCGTTCGGACGACTGGGCCTGGCACCCGGTGACGGGATCGCCCTGCTGTGCGGCCCCGACCCGCGGGCGTTCACCGTCATGGCCGCCGCCTGCCTGGCCGGACTGCGTTACACCGCCCTGCACCCGCTGGCCACCGCCGACACCGACCGGACCGTCCTGCGCGACAGCGCCTCCGACCACCTCGTCGTGGACGACACCCGCTTCGCCTCCCGCGCCCGCCCCGACGGCACCCAGGCGACCACCCTCGCCGAACTCGACCGCCTCGCCGCCGACACGCCCCCCGACCCCGACGACCCGCGCGGCCCCGCCCTCTACCTCTTCTACACCGGCGGTACCACCGGCGAACCCAAGGGCGTGATGCCGCGCGACCGTTCCCTGCTCGCCAACGCCTGGGCCTGCTCCACCTGGGCCTGGCCCCCGGATACCCGTTTCCTGATCACCACCCCCATGTCGCACGCCGCCGGCCTCCTCGTCGCACCCGGCCTGCTGCACGGCGCCTGCTTCGAACTGCACCCCTCCTTCGACCCGGACCGCGTCATCGACGCGGTCGAACACGACGGCGTGAGCGCCACGTTCGTCGTCCCCACCATGCTCTACGCCCTGCTCGACCACCCCCGGCTCCCCACAGCGGACCTGTCGGGTCTGAACTGGGTCCTGTACGGCGCCGCACCGGCCGACCCCGCCCGGCTCGCCCAGGCCCGCCGGCTCCTCGGCCCCGTACTCAGCCAGCACTACGGCCAGGCCGAGGCCCCCAACGCACTGACCGTCCTGGAGCCGGCAGAGCACCGCGACGACCCGGCCTCTTGGGCAGCTGCGGCCGACCGATGCCCGGTGTGGAGATCACCCTGCGCGATCCGCACGGCCGGGAGGTGCCGGCCGGTGAGCCGGGCGAACTGTGCGCCCGGGGACCGGGCCTCCGGGGAGGACCGGAGCGGCCGGTAGCAGGACCAACCGGCCCGCACCCGCCGTACGCGAGGCTCACGGACGGCCGGTGGGCCGTGAGCGGGCGCGCCCGGACGGTCGCGGACTCCCGCCGGTACGGCGAAATCCGGAGCGGCCCGGGGCTCAGGCGTCGATGCCCTTTCGTGCGAGATCGGCTGCGATGCCGTCCAGAACGCCGGCCAGGCCCGAGGCGAACAGGGCGTCGAGGTCCCACGGGTCGGCGCCTGCGCGCATCGCACGGGCGAGCCGGGGGTACGCCCCGGGTTCGTACAGCGGGTCCTGCGCGCGGTCCGAGTCCTTTGCTCGCCGCGTCGCGCCGGTCCTCGACTGCCGCTCCGTCTCCAGATCGCTGACCAGGGTCACCGCTACGCCCTGCACGTAGGAGGCGAACATGAACATGTACCGGAAGGCGTCGGCGGGTTCGAGGTCGAGCCCGTCGAACGAGGAGAAGGCGCTTTCGCTGTCCGCGGCGAGGGCCGGGCTGAAGTAGGCGCGGGTCGTCACCATGACCCTCGGCAGGATCCACGGGTGACGGTGGTACAGCTCCCAGTCGCGGTCCGCGGCGCGTTCGAGGCCGTGCCGCCAGTTCCGCGGTGGCGATTCGGGCAGCGGCAGGTCGGCCATCGCGGCTTCCACCATCAGGGTTACCAGGTCGTCCTTGGACGCCACGTGCCGGTACAGGGACATCGTGCCGGTGCCCAGCTCCGCGGCGACACGGCGCATCGACAGCGCGTCGAGCCCCTCGGTGTCCGCGACGACGATCCCGGCCCGGACGATGCGCTCGACGGTGAGGTGCGGCGCGCCGTCGTCGGCCACCGGGACGTCGGCCGGGTCCTCCGCCCTGCGGGCCCGGTAGGCCCGCGCCTGGCACGCGCGGGAACAGTAGAGCCGGGGCCGCCCCCGGTCCGCGGGCTCCAGCCCCTTTCCGCAGGACGCGCACGCCGACTGCACGGACATCAACGGACTCCTTTTCGTCACACGCCAAGGTTGTGACGAAATCTTACCCCTGCAGTGCGGATGCGTGCGCATTTCAGGATGAATCTGCAGGTCAAATGTTGTTGTGTCATTTCAGCATGTGTGCGTACCCTGCACGTGTCGATGCGTACAAAGTACGCTCCCGGAGATGGTTACGTCCGCCCGGATCCCCACACACCGCTCAGGAGAGGGCATGACTGGAGAAGAGAAACGCGCCGGATCCAGGGAGTGGGCCGGCCTCGCCGTCCTGGTACTGCCCTGCGTCCTGGCATCCATGGACATGGCCGTCATGTTCATCACGCTCCCGTCCCTGGCGGCCGACCTCCGCCCAAGCGGTTCCGAGCAGCTCTGGATCATGGACGCCTACGGCTTCCTCCTCGCCGGCCTGCTCATCACGATGGGCACGCTCGGTGACCGCTTCGGGCGCCGACGGGTGCTGCTCACGGGCGCCACGGCCTTCGGCGCCGCCTCGGTCCTCGCGGCCTACTCGACCAGCCCCGGGACGCTCATCGCGGCCCGCGCCCTCCTGGGCATCGCCGGAGCCACGCTGGCACCGTCCACCCTCTCCCTGATCCGGAGCATGTTCCACGACGCCGCGCAGCGGGCTGCCGCGGTCGGCGTCTGGACGGCCGGCTTCGCGGGCGGCGCCGTCCTCGGTCCGATCATCGGCGGCCTGCTCCTGGAACACTTCTGGTGGGGATCGGTCTTCCTGATCAACGTGCCGGTGATGGTCCTGCTGCTGGTCCTCGGCCCGCTGCTGCTCACCGAAGACCGCGACCCCGAGCCGGGCCGCTTCGACCTGCTCGGCGCCGCCATGTCCCTCGTGGCCGTCCTCGGCGTCATCTACGGCGTCAAGGCCGTGGCGGAGCACGGGTTCGGGTGGATTCCCCTGACCTGCTGCGCCGTCGGCTTCGCTGTGGGAGCGGCGTTCCTCCGCCGCCAGAACCGGTCCGCGAACCCGATGATCGACATGGCTCTGTTCCGCAGCCGCCGGTTCAACGTGCCCCTGCTGATCGACGCGCTGGCGACGTTCGGGCTGGTCGGTTTCAGCCTGTTCAACTGGCAGTTCATGCAACTCGTCCTGGGAATGGGCCCGTTGGAGTCGGCCCTGTGGTCCTTGCCCACCTTCCTCGTGATGCCCGTGGGCATCGCGCTGGCCACCGCGCTCGCTCCGCGCATCGGCAAGCACAACGTGATCGCCGCCGGGCTGCTGGTGGCCACCGCCGGCTACGTCATGCTGGCCCTGCTCCAAGCCGGTTCGGGAGTCGTCCACCTCGTCAGCGGCATGACCGTCGTCTCGATCGGCATCGGCGCCGTCTCCGCGGTCGTCACCGAGGTGATCCTGTCCGCCGCACCACCGGAGCGGGCCGGAGCGGCCTCGGCCACGGCCGAGACCTCCGCCGAATTCGGCGGTGCGCTGGGCATCGCGCTCCTGGGCAGCATCGGCACCGCCGTCTACCGTTCGGAACTGGCGGCCAACGCCCCTGACGCCCTCACTCCCGGCCAACTGGAAGCGGCGCGGAGCACCCTGGGCGGCGCCGTCGAGACCGCCGCCACACTCCCGAGCGGCACCGCCGAGTCCCTGCGGCACGTGGCCTTCGACGCCTTCGCCCGGGAGGCCCGGATCGCCTCGGTGGTCAGCGCCGTCCTGATGGCGGGCGCGGCGGTCCTCATCGTCGCCGTGTTCCGAAGCTCCGACTCCGGGCTCGGGCCCGGAGCCTCCCGATCGGCGGCGGAGCCCCGACGAGGGGACCGTGCAGGGGACATGCGCAACCGAGCAACCTCGCCCTGATCGACGTGCCCATGCGCCGCACCGGCGCCCGCGGAGCCGTTCGCGGACCAAACCGCTCGGCACCGCCTCGCCGCATCCGGGTCTGAATCCATGAAATCCGAACCACTGGAGGTCTGTAGTGTCCCGCCGTGCTCCCATGCCGCCCGCCCTGCTCGAAGCATTCGATGCCGAGATGGCCGCGGCCCGGACCCCAGGACCCACGGCGCAGCGATGGAGGGCCGTGGAGCGTGCCCACATCCTGTCCCAGCCCTGGCCGTGGTCCCACACCCTCACCCACGGCGTGATGTTCCGCCTCGCCCTCCGCGACCGCGACGTGTGGGAGATGCTCGGCCAGCTGGGGCGCCTGGTCGTCGCCGCACCCGGTTCCGCGGCCGGGAACTACCCGGACGGCAACACCGGCCGCACCCGGGTCGGGCTGACCACCCACATGCCGATCCCGGACGATCTCGCGGCCCTGCTCCGCGACGCCGGCGCGCTGCGTGTGTAGGCCCGGCCGTCCGAGAACCTCCTCCCCCGTACCGCGTCGTGCCGGCGAGCTCCTCGAACCACCGTCCCAGCCCGGTGGGCCCGTTCCATCAGAACACCAGTCGACAGCGGAACCGGAGCCGCCGGCGACGCCGGCTGCCCCTCACACGTCCGTGAGGGGCAGCCGGCATCCTCGGCGGTCGGGTGAGTACGCGGGGCGGGGCGGGGCGGGTTCAGAGGTTCTGCCGACGCCAGTGCGGAACGCCGGAGTTCGGCGGCCGACTCGCGGGCGGGAGGTGCTTCGAGCCTGCCGTCAGCAACACGCGTGCGCTCCCACGGCCTGCGAGCGTGGTCCGTCCGCCTAGATGAGTGATGCGAAGGGTTAGTGGTCGTAGGCGGTCAGTGAGCGCATGACGGGCTGGCCGGTGTGGTCGTTGTGCCAGATCGCGCAGGTCAGCGCGAGGATGCGTTGCAGGACGCGAACCATCACGCCGCCCGGAGTGCGGCCCTGGTGGCGTTCGAGGCGGCCACGAGCACCGCGATCAGCAGACCGAGCACATCGGTGGCGATGCCGCGTTTGCGGCTGGGGCTTCTCTTGCCCGGGTCCAGACCGGTCGTGTCCCTGGGCGCCTTGACCGAGGCGCGCACGGTCTGGGTGTCGAGCAAGACCGGGCTGGGGCCCTCGTGCCGGCCCCGGCTCTCGCGGACCTGCCAGCGCAGCAGGTCGTGGATGGTCTGGTCGGTGCCGTCGTCGCGCCACTTGCCAAAGTAGTAGTAGACCGCGCTGGGCGGCGGGAGATCGTGTGGCAGGTACCGCCACTGGCAGCCGGTACGGGCCTGGTACAGGATGGCGTTCACGATCTCCCGCATGTCGTAGCGGCCCCGGTGCCCGCTGACCGACTGGTGCCGCCCCTTCCACGCTGTGATCACCGGCCGGATCAGCTCCCATGCCTCATTCGACTGGTCGCTCGGATAGGCTCTGCGCTCGCCCGTACCTACAGCAGAGCGCATCCCCGCCTAACGTCAACCACCCCTTCCGTGAAGGAACTTCAACACAATCGGACGAACCACCCACTCCCTCGCAGAACTCCCTCTCATGGCACGCAGAAAACGCAAGACGCTTATTGTCTGCGAAGAGTGCCACCAGGACATCCACGCGGGTCGAGCCACCTCCTCCACCCGGAGACGGTCTCCGGAGAGCGATGTGCGGTGAAAGCCGCATGCGTTGTTCAGCAAGGGGCCGTCGGAAAAGGACCCGCGCCACGGGCACCTCGCCGGCGGCCTACTTCACGCTGGTGCCACGCCAACGCGGCCGGGACAGCACGACCTCGTAAGGGACCAGCGTGATCGACACCGGCGATGTGGACGTCTTCCTCGGCTTGGACGTCGGCAAGGGAGAGCACCACGGAACCGCGGTGACTCGGCCGGCGAGCGGGTCTTCGGCATGCGGCTGCCGAACAGCGAACCCAAGATGCGGGCCGTGCTCGACAAGCTCACCGTCAAGCACGGCACCGCCCTGGTCGTTGTCGAGCAGCCCGCCTCCATCGGCGCCCTGCCGCTGGCTGCCGCGTCGCGTTGCCCGCTTGGCCTGACAATGCGCCGGATCGCCGGTTCGACGACGGCCTCGCCAGCGAAGCGACCCGCGTCGCCAACCGCCTACGCGGACTGCTCACCCAGATCCACCTGCACCTGGAGCACGTGCTGGGCCCCAGGGGCGACCACCCAGCGGTCCTGGCCCTTCTGGAACGGTTCGGCTCACCTGCCGCCCTGCACAAGGCCGGACGCCGCCGCCTTCTCGGCGTCGCCCGGCCCTTGACCCCGCGCACATTCGAACGCCTCTGCGAGGACATCCTCACCGCGCTCGACGAACAGACCGTGGTCGTCCCGGGCACCGAGGCGGCCGCGCTGATCGCGCCGAGCCCAGCCAGCTCCCTGCGGGCTGTCCTTGACCAGGGCCAGCTCCTGGAGAAGCGGATCCAGGAACTGCTGGACGAGCACCCGCTGTCGCAGATGCTGGCTTCCATGCCCGGCATCGGAACGCGGGCCGGTGCCTGCGTCCTGATCGACCCCGGGGGTTCTCCGCGATAAGGCGCTCCGCCTCTCAGCCGGGGCAGATGTGCAACACGCCCCCTCTCCCGGCGTCATTCACCCCGAGGCCTTCGCCGAGGCCTGCCGCCGAGCCGGTGCCGTCCAGTCGATGAGCGCGGGTCGGCTCCAGCGCGGACAATGCCGCCGCGAAGAGCTTCAACGCGACGATGAAACGCGAGACGCTCCAGGGCCGCAGAGGCTGGACCAGCGAATGCGAAGCCCGCCTCGAACTCTTCCGCTGGCTGTACCGCTACAACACCGTCTGCCGCCACTCCCGCCTCGGACACCGCAGCCCCATCGCCTACGAGACCGCACTCCACACAACATCAACTACACTCGCCCAAGCCGCATAACCCGTGTCCAACATCCGGGGTCAAGGCCCGCGGCCTTCTGGACCTCGTCCTGTTCCCAGCAGTCGTCGGGGTCCGGTGCCGTGTGCTGCTGCAACTGGTACAGCAGCCCCAGCCCGCTCAGCGCCCGCAGGAAGATGCCGAGGCCGCTGTCCGGCGATGCCCACTGTCCGAACTCCGCGCAGCGCGAGTTCGGCGGCGGCGGTCCGGTGCCACGTGGTGGTGATAGTGCAGGATCCGGTCCCTCCAACAGGTGGCGCAGCCTCGGGAAGCAGATGACACCAGCTACCCGGAGCAAGGCATGAGAACGGCGAGGCCGCCCCAGCCAGGGCGGCCTCGCCGATTCAGCCCGCGGTACGAAGGCGATCCCGCCGTCCGGTGACGAGGGCGCGCCACCGCTCCCAGACGGCCTGGTCGCCGCCGTACCAGTGGGCGCCGGAGGGAAGTGGAGTTCGCGCCGATGGGATCATCAAATATTTGGACCCGAAATTCTGTAGATCGGAAGCGGAGGATAGGGGTCAACCTTGCGAGTTCGTTGCACCAATTCTTCTGGCGGGCCGTCCCCACCTTGAATTGCAGAAACGTATGCTTTTGCTTCGGAAATGCTGAAAGAAGGTACACTCTTTCGCGCTAGGCGAATTGCTGCGAGCTGACCGTTCGCCTGGAGGGCGGCGCGAATCGAGTCAAGGATGGGGTCGGGAGGCTGCTCCCCCTTGAACTGCTGCCGATACATTGCTTGCCAGTCTGCAGTTCGAAAAGTTTCTCCCGGAATTTCATAGATGCTTCCATCTTTGCCGTCAACGAGATACGGTCCGCCGCCGACGAGAATGTTGTCAGAAATTGGATTCAATTTGTATTGCTCGGACTGCCAGGCCACTACCCATCCGACGGCGGTCTGATTGACGCCAATGATGGCAAGCTTTGGCAGCCCTGCTTTGCTCTGCCGCCTGACTAGCAGATCTTCAATCAACTTGACGGCTTGCTCCTTGCTTACATTCACTTTCGGCTCCGAATTTTCGCGAAGGGTTGCGGGCGTGCCGGGCGCAGCCTTTCTGGCAATCGCGATTCTACCGCGCAAGGCAATCGCCGGGCTAGATATGCAGCAACTGAAAAACCTTCGGAGCTCGGCGTGATAGCTCTGGATGGCCTCCCTGGCAAGGTTGGGGAGGCCATCCAGAAGGTGGTGGAGCTAGTGGGTCCGCATTATGAAGTAGTAGCGATAGCCCTCAGGTGCGGCGCGGCCGGTTTGTGCGTCAAGGAACACGACTGCACCGTTATCGTTGATTACATTGAAGTAGTGAGCATCGACACCCTTTGCCATATCCGCTGCCGAGGGCTGGCCCATGACGATCGCGCGAGAGCCATTTCCCCAGCCCTGCATGTCGCTCACGATTCCAGACAGGCCGCCCTTCTGGACAAAGGGTTGACTGGAGCCGGCCAGTGCCTGGAGCTCCGGGCGGAACAGTGGATTGTCTGCAGCAGGTACCGGCGAAGGATTCCTCCCTGCCAGCAACTGGTCAGTGGCTACAGAAACGGGTCCGCAGTTCCTCGTGCCACAACCGGGGAGAGTGCGGGTCCTCTCGCCGTTTCGATGTCCGCGGGGGTCAGCCGATGGTGGCGGTGTCGATGACGAAGCGGTAGCGGACGTCGGAGGCCAGGACGCGCTCGTAGGCGTCGTTGACCCGGTCCGCGGAGATCACCTCGACATCGGCGCCGATGCCGTGCTCGGCGCAGAAGTCGAGCATCTCCTGGGTCAGGGCGATGCCGCCGATCATTGATCCGGTCAGGACACGCCGGGCCCCGGTGAGGAGGAAGCCGTTGACGGACAACGGCGAGGGTGCGACGCCGACGTTGGCCAGGACGCCGTCGACGGTGAGCAGGCCGAGGTAGTCGTTGACGTCGAGGTCGGCGCTGACGGTGTTGACGATCAGGTTGAAGCGCCCGGCGAGCTCGGTGAAGGTGCCGGCGTCCGAGGTCGCGTGGTAGTGGTCGGCGCCGAGCCGGAAGCCGTCCTCCTGCTTCTTCAGCGACTGGGAGAGCACCGTGACCTCGGCGTCCATGGCGTGGGCGAGCTTGACGGCCATGTGGCCGAGGCCGCCGAGGCCAACGACCGCGACCTTCTTGCCGGGACCGGCTCCCCAGCGGCGCAGTGGGGCGTAGGTGGTGATGCCCGCGCACAGCAGCGGGGCCGCCGCGGCCGCGTCGAGGCTGTCGGGGACGGACAGCACGAAGCCGGCGTCGACGACGACGTGGGTGGAGTAGCCGCCCTGGGTGATGGTGCCGTCGCGGTCGGCGGAGGCGTAGGTGAAGACCGGTCCTTGCGTGCAGTACTGCTCGTCGCCGCCGAGGCAGTGGGCGCAGCGGCCGCAGGAGTTGACCATGCAGCCGACGCCGACGCCGACGCCGACGCCGACGCCGACGCCGACGCCGACGCCGACGCCGACGCCGACGCCGACGCCGACGCCGACGCCGACGCCGACGCCGACG
>NZ_JBIWAP010000031.1:84523-102994 GCF_044760075.1 Kitasatospora sp. NPDC098663
GACGCGGTCGCCGACCCGGTGGCCGGTGACGTTGGCGCCGACCTCGGTGACGGTGCCGACGATCTCGTGGCCGGGGACGACGGGGAAGGGCTGGGGGCCCCACTCGCCCCGGACGGTGTGGATGTCGGAGTGGCAGATGCCGGCGTACTGGATGGTGATGAGGATGTCGTTCGGGCCGATGTCTCGGCGTTCGATGGTGGTGGGGGCCAGGGGCTGGCCGGCGGCGGGGGCGGCGAACGCGTTGACGCGCATGTGGGTGTTCCTTGACCGGGGGGGGAGGGGCCGGGTTCAGCCGGTGACGGGTGTGGCGGCGTATTCCTCGTCGGTGACGGGGGTGAGCCAGTGGACGACATCGTGGTCGG
The DNA here is from genome assembly GCF_044760075.1 of Kitasatospora sp. NPDC098663. Classification (NCBI taxonomy): domain Bacteria; kingdom Bacillati; phylum Actinomycetota; class Actinomycetes; order Kitasatosporales; family Streptomycetaceae; genus Kitasatospora; species Kitasatospora sp. NPDC098663. The sequence goes on from NZ_JBIWAP010000031.1 coordinate 84,886, forward strand.
CGTCGCCTTCGTTGATGGCGAGGTGGACCATCAGGCGGTTCGGTGCGGCGCCGTGCCAGTGCTCCTCGCCGGCTTCGAACAGGACGCGGTCGCCGGGGCGGATGACCTCGACGGGTCCACCGCGGCGCTGGCACAGGCCGATGCCTTCGGTGACGAAGACGGTCTGGCCGAGGGGGTGGCGGTGCCAGTGGGTGCGGGCGCCGGGCATGAAGTGCACCAGGTTGGCGGTGACCCGGGACGGTGCGGGCGCGGCGGCGACGGCGTCGATGTGGACGTCGCCGGTGAACCAGTCGGCCGGGCCCTTTGCGGTGTCGGTGGAACTGCGGGTGATCTGCACGGCGGTTTCCTTCCGTGATGCGGTCAGGGCTTGAGGAGGGCTTTGACGGCGCGGCGCTCGTCCATTGCGCGGTAGCCCTCGGCGACCTGTTCCAGGGGCAGGGTGAGGTCGAAGACCTTGCCAGGGTCGATGCGGCCGGTCAGGACGCGCTCGATCAGGTCGGGCAGGTAGCGGCGCACGGGGGCGGGGCCGCCGCGCAGGCCGACGTGGGAGAAGAACAGCTCCTGGCCGTCGATCGCGACCTCGTGGGGGACGCCGACGAAGCCGACGGTGCCGCCGGGGCGCGCGGAGTGCAGGGCCTGGTGCATGGCCTGGGCGGTGCCGACGCACTCCAGGACGCTGTCGGCGCCGATGCCGTCGGTCAGCTCCTTGATCCGGGCGACGCCGTCCTCGCCGCGCTCGGTGACGATGTCGGTGGCGCCGAATTCGACGGCGAGCTGCTGCCGGGGGGCATGCCGCGACATGGCGATGATCCGCTCGGCGCCCATCTCCTTCGCGGCGATCACCGCGCACAGGCCGACCGCGCCGTCACCGACGACCACCGCGGTGGAGCCGGGGCGGACCTCGGCGGCGTCGGCGGCCCACCAGCCGGTGCCCATGACGTCCGAGTTCGCCAGCAGGCCGGGCCAGAAGCGTTCGTCCGGCACGCCGTCGGTGGCGACCAGGGTGCCGGCGGCGTTCGGGATGCGGACGTACTCGGCCTGGCAGGTGGACATGAACTCGCGGTGAAGGCAGTTCGACTGGAAGCCGTTCACGCAGTTCGGGCAGGTGTTGTCGGAGGTCGCGAACGAGCCGACGACGAACTGGCCGGGCCGCAGTCCGGTCACCTCGCTGCCGACCTCCTCGACGAACCCGACGTACTCGTGCCCCATCGGGTGGGCGTGCTCGGTCGCGTCCAGACCGCGCCAGGGCCACAGGTCGGAGCCGCAGACGCAGGTGACGGCCGTGCGGATGATCGCATCGGTGGGCTTGAGGATCTTCGGGTCGTCCAGGGTCTCGAAGCGCACGTCGCCGGGGGCGTGGATCACTGCTCCGCGCATGGGAAGGTCCTTACATCGAACGGAAGGGGAAGCCCGGGGCGGTGCCGTCCAAGGGGCTCCCTTCCAGGGAACCGCGCCTTCCGCCGGCGAGCGAGGTACCAGCGAAGGGTGTACTGCCTGTACATCCCTCCCGCGGTCGGCAAGCCGTACCGTCGAAGACGTGGACAACCGCGAGGAGGTCCGCGAGTTCCTCGCCTCGCGGCGAGCGAAGATCAACCCGGAGCAGGCCAGCCTGCCCGCGGGGCCGAGGCGGCGTGTGCCAGGACTGCGCAGGAGCGAGGTCGCCGCGCTGGCCGACATGAGCGTCGAGTACTACGCCAAGCTCGAACGCGGCAATCTGGCGGGCGCCTCCCCGGCCGTCCTCGAAGCCGTCGCCCGCGCCCTGCGGCTCGACGATGCCGAACGCGCCCACCTCCTGCACCTCGCGCAGGCCGCCGACGGCTCCGACGCCCTCACCCGCCCCCGCCGCCGCACCACCACACGGCAGTGGACCCCGCACCGCAGCCTTCAGTGGACCCTCGACGCGATCACCGCCGGCCCCGCGGTCGTGGCCAACGGCCGCATGGATGTCCTGGCCGCCAACCCGCTCGCCCGCGCCTTCTACACTGACCTGTTCGCCAACCCGGACAACCAGCACAACCTGGCCCGCTTCAACTTCCTCGACCCGGCCTCCCGCCGCTTCTACCCCGACTGGGAACTGTTCGCCGACATGGCGGTCGCCATCCTGCGCCGCGAGGCCGGCCGCGACCCCCACGACAAGGACCTGCACGACCTCATCGGCGAACTCTCCACCCGCAGCACCGACTTCCGCACCCGCTGGGGCGCCCACGACGTCCGCCGCCACGGCACCGGCACCAAACGCTTCCACCACCCCGCCGTCGGCGACCTCACCCTCGCCTACGAATCCCTCGACCTGGCCGCCGAACCCGGACTCCACATGACCATCTACACCGCCGAACCCGGCTCCCCCTCCGAAGAAGGCCTGCGCCTGCTCGCCTCCCTCGCTGCCACCGAGAACGCCAGCTCGACAGTGCGGCACCCCACGAGGTCCGCTGTGATCGAATGAAGACTGGGGGCGGAATCGATTGTTTACGCCCCCGCCTGCCGATCCATTGACGAGAGACGGACATAACAGAGCATTTAGGGCATAGATCCAATCCGCTCCATCCCACAATTGCGCCTCCCCATTCAGCCCCCCTAAAGTCGCATTTCGGAGCGCCGGAAAGGGATGAAGAGGGATAGAATATGACAGACCGTTTGTATCTGCGGCATTCCACCGACAAGCAGACTAATGCCCGCCAACTCCATGCTCTGGACAGTCTGCTCAAGTCCGGCGCGCCGACGTACGAGGACCCGGCCACCTCCTCCCGCGTCTACGCGATCAACCGGACGGGGTTCCGCCGGCTGCTCGACGAGGCGGCGGTCGGCGACGCCATCCGAATCGCGGATGCCGCCCGGCTGTTCCGCTCGACCAAGGACGTCATCCAGATCCGGGAAGCCCTCCAACGGCGCGGCCTGCACCTGCACATCGCCACCGGCGCGTGGTCCGGCTTCGACCTGGCCGCCGACGACCCGCAGACCAAACTGTTCGTCACCATGCTCGCCGGCGTCCTGGAGTTCCAGCGCGACATGATCTCGGAGAACACCCGCGAGGGCGTCGCCGCAGCCGAAGCCGCCGGCAAGACCCTCGGCCGCCCCGCCGCGCTGGACGAGGACCAGGCTGCAGCCGCCGTCGCGGCGTACCACCAGGGCACCGCTATCAAAGCCCTCGCCCGGCAGCACCAGGTCGACCCGAAGACCATCCGCCGCGTCCTGGACGCCGCCAGCGCCCGCGAACTCCCCGAAATCCCCGAGCTGCAGGCCGACGGCGCCGAACCCGGCGAGCCGCAGCCCACGCCGGAGCCGAACCCGGACGTGACGCTCCACCTGCCCGGCCTACTCGCCGACCAGCTGCACGCCGCCGGTGACGAGGCCGTCCGCCAGGCACTCGCCTCCAGCCGAACCATCCGCCGCGGCCAAGGCCACTCGGTCCGCCTCACCGGCCCGCTCAAACTGCATTACGCCGCGCTGCAGCAGAGCGCCACCCTCGCCGCCGAGACAGCCAGCCCGGCCGAGCGAAAGGCCCACCGGGTCTACACGACCCGCATCACAGCCGCGTCCCTGGGTGTTGCCCAACGGTGACAGAGCCCATATGAGCTGCACATACTTCACGAGCACGCTGCGCGGGTGGTTACCGAGCGAAGAGGGGTGGGGATGGCGCGCGTACTGCTCGTCGAGGACGACGACGGGCTCCGCGAGGCTCTGGATCTGGCGCTGTCGGGCCTGGGGCACGAGGTCCTCGGCGCACCGAACGGTCCTGTAGCGCTGGAGAGGCTGGCGGCCGGCCGAGACGTCGAGTGCGTGGTGTTGGACGTGATGATGCCGCAGATGGACGGGTTCGAGGTCTGCCGGGGGATCCGGCGGCTCAGCCAGACCCCGGTCATCATGCTCACGGCGCGCTCGGAGCCGATCGACATCGTCGCCGGCCTGGAGTGCGGGGCGGACGACTACGTCGCCAAGCCGGTGGAGCCGCGGGTGCTCGACGCCCGGATCAAGGCGGTGCTTCGGCGAGTGACTCCGACCGCCGGACCGGACGGCGAGGCGAGCGTCGTGGACCTGGGGTCGGTTCGCGTGGACACCCGCGCGATGACCGTCACCAAGCACGGTGCGCCGGTGGAACTGACCCCGACCGAGCTGCGTCTGCTGCTGGAATTCGTGCTCCACCCCGGGCAGGTCCTGACCCGGCAGGTGCTTCTGGACCGGGTCTGGGACTACGGGTATCTCGGCGACTCGCGCATCGTTGATGCGTGCGTCTGGCGTCTGCGGGCGAAGACCGAGGACGACCCGGCCAGGCCCTCGTTGATCGCCACCGTGCGCGGGGTCGGCTATCGGCTGGACCTGCCGTGACTGGCCGCCTCGGACTGCGCGGCCGCATCACCGTCACCGTGCTGCTCGCGCTGCTGCTGCCTTCGGTGCTCCTTTCCATGCTCAGCTACCGCGCTCTGCGAGAGCGCGCCGAGCAGGACTTCCGCGCCCGGGTACTGTCCAGCGCGCTGTCGGACTTCACCTCGGCGGCCAACTCTGTCCGGGCCCAGGTCAAGCCGACCGCCCTGCTCAGCGCCCACGAAGCGCTCGCAGTGCGAAAGTTCAACACGTACGTGGTGTACGCCATGAAGCCGAACCCGAACGGCACCGGGTACACGGTCCCCGACCCGAACGAGCCGCCGGGTCCCGACCAGGATCCGAACACCTGGCCCGGCCTCAAGGCCACCAGCGCGTCTGACGCGAGCGACGCGCAGATCTCTTCCACCCCCCTTACGGCGTTCCTGAAGACCGGCGACCACCCGCCGCTGCTGGACGAGCGGCACCTTGCTCTCGTGCACCCCGCGGGCAAGCCCTGGCTGGTCGTCGGGGCCATCGTGGGCAGCCAGGGAGTGAGCGACCGGTACCCCGGCGCTCCCGTCGTAGCAGTCGAGTACCACTCGCTCCAGCCGGTTGACGATGAGGCGAGCGCCGATCTGCGCAGTCTCCTTTTGGTCTCCGCGGCCACGGTGGTGCTCGGCGCTCAGCTCGCGTGGCTCGTTGCCGGCCGGGTCCAACGGCCCGTCACTGCCGCCAGCGCGGCCGCACGCGCACTCGGCGCCGGAGACCTGACGGTCCGTCTGCCGGTGTCCGGCCGTGATGAACTCTCCGATCTGAGTTCCTCGTTCAATCAGATGGCCGACCGCTTGGCCGAGACGATTGACCAACTCACCCGGCACCAGGCGCGCCAGCGGCAGTTCGTCGCGGACGTGAGTCATGAGCTGCGTACACCAACCGCCTCGCTCCTGGCGGCTGCGACCGCGCTGGAGCGCCCCGCCACCAGGGACAGAGCCGCGACGCTGATCGCCCCTCAGCTGCGGCGGCTGGCCACGCTGACCGAGGACCTGCTGGAGATCTCGCGCATCGATGCGGGCGAGGCCACCGTGGCCCTGCAGCCGGTCGATCTCGCCGACCTGGTCGCCGACGTCGTCGCCCACAGCGAATCACCCGATTCGGTGACCGTCCGAACCGAGGGCGACACCAGCGCCGACATCGATCCGCGCCGTATGCACACCGTCATCACCAACCTGGTGTCCAACGCGCTGCGTCACGGTGCCGCACCAGTAGAGGTGACGGTCCGCGGGGTGGAACGCGGCGTTGTCGTCCGGGTCGCCGACTCCGGGCCCGGGGTACCCGCGGAACTGCACGAACAGGTCTTCGATCGCTTCGTACGGGCTGATCCAGCGCGCGCTTCCGGCCACGGCGGCCCGGGCAGCGCCGGCAACGGGCTCGGACTGGCGATCGCCCGGGAGAACGCGCAGCTGCACCACGCCACGCTGACCCTCGCCAACGAGCCGGGTGCCGTGTTCACGCTGACCGTACCGAAACGGTGACAGGCCGGTTCCCGTGGTCGGCCCGAGCCACGGGAAGCCCATACGGAGCCACGACCGCGCGCATACACGGCGGTGACGCTCTGAACAAGCCGCGCGACCAGCCTGCCCGGGGTGACCACTCGAACACCGCTCACCCGCCCGCGCCCTGCCGCAGCCCCCGCCCGGCCCCCATACCCGCCCCGTCACCGGCGATGGGCGGCGACTGCCCTGGGCAGCGCCTTCCTGCTGGTCTACCTGACACTGTCACTGCGTCGGTACGACCGCTTCGGCTCCGGCGTGGACCTCGCCATCTTCGGGCAGGCCGTCAAACACCTCGCCGCGGGCCAGGTCCCGGTAGTCGATCTCAAAGCCCCCGGCTTCCTGGCCTTCGGTGATCATTTCGACCCCGTCATCGCCCTTGCGGCCCCGCTCTACCGCATCTGCCCCGACATCCGGGTCCTGCTCTGCCTCCAGGCGCTGCTCGTCGCGGCGGCTGTCGTCATCGTCGCCGACATCGCGACGGTCACGCTCGGCCAGTGGCGAGGACTGTCGGCCGGTGCCGCGTTCGGAACGTCGGTCGGCGTCCAGAACGCCGTGGACTTCGACTTCCACGAAGTCGCCTTTGCCGCGCCCCTGCTGGCGCTCGTCCTTCGGGCCTACCTGCTCGGCCGATGGCGTCTGTGCGCCGCCCTCACGGCCGGGCTCCTGTTGGTCAAGGAGGATTCCGCCTTCATCATGCTGGGAGTCGCCCTGGCCCTGGTCGTACGAGGCCGCCGTGTGCTGGCCGCCGCGCTGGCGGCCTGGGCAGTGGCCGGCCTCGCGGTAGTCCTTACAATCGTCATCCCGTCCCTGAGCTACTGGCATCGCTACACCTACGCGCCGAAGGCCGAGGACCCATGGACGTTCCTCACGGCTTGTGCCCACAGTCTCGGCACCAGCCTGGTCACCGACGGCACCGCGTCGCGGACCGTTGTTCTCCTGCTGGCGGGCGCAGGAATCATCGGAGCGCGTTCTCCACTGATCTGGGCCGCCCTGATCCCCATCCTCGTGCGAGCCGCGAACACCAACCCGGCGTACTGGGGACCCGGCTTCCACTACAACCTGCTCATCGAGGTGGTCCTCTTCGCCGCCCTTGTCGACGCGCTACGGCACCGCCCCCGAGCCGAGCCCGTGGTCTGGACACTGATCGCCTGGATGACGGCTGCTGCTCTGGCCTGCGGACCGCTCGCCACCGTCCTCTCCCGCCAAGAAGACTGTCCGCGCTGCCGCGCCACGCACTCGGCGCTGGCCGTGATCCCGGACGGCGCCACCGTCGCCGCCGACACCTACCTGCTCCCGCACCTCGTCGACCGCACCACGGGCTACCTGCTCACCCCTGAATTCACCGACTCTGCCGGGCATCCCCTCACACCGGACTGGGTGGTGCTCGACGAACAGACCTCCACGTATGGAGACCCGTCATGGGTACCCGCGCTCACCCGCCGCCTTGCGTCCACCTATGAGGAGGTCTCGGCCGGGGACGGATACCTCGTGCTGCATCGCAGGGCCGTGGCTACACCCGACTGACCCGAAGACGCGGCCTTCGTGCGTCTTATGTTGAGCAGTCCGACGGTGTGTCTGGCTAATGTTCGGTGCTTGGCTTCTTGAAGATCACTAAGCCGCTTCGGCGGTGCGATGGCCTTAACGTTCAATCCAGCAGCTTTACCGGCGAGACCCCTACACCACCCGCATCACGGCCGCCGAGTAGCCAGGAGCCCGTTTGCGGCTCCTGACACGATCGTTAACGGCACCCCATGTACGGAGCGAGAAAACGAGTTCATGCCCCGGCCAGGTCTATCCACGCGAGGTATCGGACTTCTATCCGGCTCGCGTAACGTGATCCACGACCATTCGCGTATTGATGTAGAGCATTTCGAGGATCTTAAATGCAGGCGCCTGGCGGCCTTTTCCTAGATCGGCTTGCACCACGGCTTCCATCGAGAAGTTGCCAGATACTCGGGCGATCCTCTTCTTGGTAATATTGCGAAGAAGCAGTGCGCCGTCTATCCATTCCGGGGTAAATGCCTCCATTTTAGGCGGAACGGAGATTTTGGCATCTTCTTCTGTCTCGAATTCGACCGTTGACTGATGACTGGCAGCCGCCGGATCCAGAGTCGGCTTCATCTGCAAGTGATGCTTGTCGCTGTTATCGAGGTCCCGAAGCAGCAGCAATAGGTCAGCTTCTTCTTTTCCGCCCCCCTGGAAGGGCTGTACCTCTTCAATGGCGATCCGATACGGCTCAGGCAGCGCTTCGATCCGCTTCTTGCCGTCCACCCATTCCTTGGAAGACGACCAGGCTCGAAGACGCCCTCCACCTGGACGAGTTCGCGGCCCTCGCCCGAAAGTGGGCCGAGCAGGACGTGCGGCCGGAGGACGTGTCCAAGATCGGGCGGCTGGCCGCGGTGGTCGGGGAGTTTGCCGTCAGGGTCGCGGAGGACCGGGGCCGGCAGGACCTGTTCGACGCGGTCGCCGAACTCGACGAAGCGGCCGGTGCGAGCGACCCGGCTGCGCGCCAGCGCCAGCTGCGCGCCGCGGCGTGGTCCGTCGAGGCGGGGGAGCGAGCGGGGGCGGACCGCGTGGATCCCTACCTTGCGGTGGTGGTGAGGGCCGGCGGGGACGTGGTGTTCGTGAGGCACTCGATGTCCGCGTACGACGGCGCCAACCACATGCTCGCCTCCGTCCAGGTCGCCGGTGACCTGGAGAGCATGCAGTCCGGCGGGTGCCGGCTCAACGAGCTGCAGGTCAGCCGCGCGGGTCTGTGGGCCATGGTTCGAGAGGACTCCCCGCACGAGCCGAAGAGCCGGCGCACCGGGCTTCATGACCGATCGCCGGGGCCCGTCCGGCGGGCCGGACGCCACCTCGGCCGGGCCGGTCCTGGACCGGCAGTTCACCAGGAGGACGCGGGCCGTCGATGCCGCCCTCCCGCCGTCGCAAGAGCAGGGGGAGTTCATGTCCGAGTTTCCGAGCAAGGATCAGCTCAGCGTGCTGAGCAAGACGGAGCTGGAGGCCCTTGCCACGCTCAACGAGGCAGTCGGCGACCTCACACACGAATGGCATTCCGCGATCGCGGTCGAGCGCCGGGCCCGCTCGCTCGGCGACAGCGCCGAACGCAGGCTCGACGGGGCATCGTTCGACTCCCACGCGCAGGCGCTGAGCGGGCTCTACCACCACGCGTTCCAGTACGGGCGGGGAGTCGAGACGCTGCTGTGGCGCTACGCCAGCGCAGGCGCGGCCCTGGGCATCACCGTGCTGGACCGCGTGGTCACCGGGAAGCCCCCGCTGGACCGGGAGAGCCTCAAGCGGCTGTGTGAGGAACCAACCCTGGCCGAGCTGGAGGCGCTGCTGAGGATTCCGGTCGACCGCCTACTGGGTGCCCGCGACGCCGACGCGCTCGCCCGAGCGAACGAGCAACGCCAACGCCTGCTGGACGGCATCGAAACGGCCTACGAGATCCTCACCGACGACATGATCGACGAAAGGCTCGACCTGCCGACTGCGGCCGCCTCCCAGCTGTCCGTCGCCGCGATCGAGGGCTGCGACGCCCCGTGGGCCGCGCTGCTCGACGGCGTCCTCGCGATGGCGACCCAGATGCCGTACGAGATCGCCTTCGCCACCCGCACCTGACAACACCCGCCCGCTCGTAACGGCAAGGCCGGCCGGGTGGTGGCGCGAGGACTGCACGGCATGGCGCCTCACGCCTTCTTCACCAGCGGCCCCGCAGCGCACGCCTGCCCCGGCGGGCCCGCCGCCGCCCCCTGCCAAGGCGGCCCGTTGGTCTCGAAGCTTCCCGCACACCCCCGAACTTGTACGCTTGCCTGGAAGATCTGCGGTTCTTGGAGGGAGGCCCGGTGCGCGTCCGCCAGTGGATATGTGTGGTCGCGGGAGCCGTCGCGCTGAGCAGCCCGACGGTCGCCTATGCCCGCGGTGGGGGCGGCGGTCACGGGTTCGGGGGCGGTGGGGGCGGGGGCGGCCATAGCGGTGGCGGCTTCCACGGGTCGACTGGCGGCGGTTTCGGCGGCCCCGGAGTCGGCTTCGGGACCGGTTTCGGAGCCGGTGGCAGTGGGCTCGTCGCCGTGCTGGTGATCGTGGCCGTGGTCCTGCTGATCCTGTGGCTCAGGTCCCGGCGCCGCAAGGCGGCGCTGGCAGGCGACCTGAACACGGTCTCGGACCGCACGGCACACCGCGCGGACGCGCGGGCGCGCGAGCGCGCCGCCCGGGTCTCGGCCCGGGTCGATGCCATCGCCGACACCGATGCGACCTTCGACCGCGCGGCGCTCGAGCACCGCGCCGTGTGGCTGTACAAGACGGCCCAGCGGGCCTGGACCGGACACGATCACGCCACGCTGCAGCAGATCCTGTCCCCGGTGCTGTACGGCAAGTGGGCCGAGGAACTGCGCGACTACGAGTCGCGTGGCGAGGTCAACGTCGTGGAGATCGTCGACGGTCCGGTGGTCGAGCTGGTCGACGTCGCCAACCGGGCGGGTGAGGTGAACGACACCGTCACCTTCCGGATCACCGCGACGCTCCGCGACTACGTACACCGCGGCGACGGCCGGCAGGCCGTGCGCAAGGACGACTCGACGCGCCCGGTCGAGTACTGGACACTGCGCAAGAACGCGGTCGGCGAGTGGATCGTGTCCTCACTCGAGCAGGCCGCCGAGGGAGCGCACCACCTGAGCAGCGCCATCGAGACCGACGGCTGGGACCAGAAGGAAGTCGCCCGGGACGCGGTGCTCGAGGTCGCGCAGAAGAGCACGGTCACCGGGGCGAGCGACATCCTCTCCCTCACCAACATCTCGTGGAGCACGGACGCCGACACCGCCGCCGGCGATCTGAGCGTCCTCGACGGCCGCTTCGACAGAGCAGTTCTCGAGGTCGCCGTCGAGCGGTTCCTCGAGGAGTGGGTCATGAACGACGGCAGCCTCGACTTCACCCCCGTCCGCACAGCCCGCCGGACCGTCCTGCGCGAGGCCACCGTCACGTCGGTCACGGTGCGCTCGCTGGTCTCACACGACCCGGTCGTCTTCCGCGTCGCGGTCGACGCGCTGGGCGTCTACTACGAAGTCGACCGCCGCACCGAACAGGTACTGCGCGGTGACGCGCACAAGCGCAGGCCGATCGCCTTCACCTTCGACCTGCAGCTTGACGACACCTCGGCCAAGGCATGGACCGTGATCGCCACCGCCACGCAATAGCCACACCCCCACCGCCACCACGGGCCCTCACGCACACATCCCCCCCCCGCCACGGCCCACCGCCCGCCCCGCCCGCCGCACCACCCTGCGCACCGGCCGCGACCCCGTCTCCTTCGGCGACGCCCTGCCCGAGCTGGTCGCCGAACGGGCCTGGGACACGCCCACCGCTGGCGGCGGCATCCTCGACCAGTGGGCCGCCATCGCGAGCTGATCGGCAAGGTCACCCCGGTCCGCTACAACCCGCGCACCGGCTTCCTCGACCTCCAGCCCGCCTCCCCGACCTACGCCACCCGGCCTCGCCTGCTCGAGCGCCAGCTGGTCGCCCGGATCAACGGCAAGGCCAGCCGGACCGTCGTGCGCGACCTGCGGGTCCTGGCACCTCGCGCCCTCACCACCACCGGCCCTGGCCCGCAGGCCGAGCACCACCAGGCCGCCGAGCAGCCCGAGGCCCCGGTCCGCACCCGCGACGACGTGAGCGCCGGCCACCACTGCGCGCTCTCCAGGAGGAGACCGCCGCCAGCAGCCAGGCCCTCGCCGAACGCCGCGCCCTCCACGACAAAGCGCTTCGCGTCGGCGCTGCCCCGCTCCGCCCTCCGATGCCCTCACCGGTGCCGCGTGACCAGGACCGCCGAACAGGTCGATGGCCAGGTCGCCGGCGGCGGCTGACCCCCGCGAGCGCGGGGCCGACGCGTGGATCACGCCGCTGTCCGGGTCCAGGACGGAGCCATCCCTGTGAGCGCGGCGAGCCACGGTCGTGACTGCTCCAGGACTACTCCTGGCGGTAGATCCGACCTGTTCGGACTTCGCTCTCCACCACGTTGGCGATGAAGAGACCGAAGTCGAAGTGCTCGGCTTCGACGAACGGGGTCAAGTCGTTCTCCAGCCCGTACCATTCCGACGGCACCGGATAGTGCAGTTCAGCGACCTGATCGATCTCCAGGACGCATTCGGGCTCCTGGATCCGGTGCCGGACCAGTGCCGGGGAGTCGATCCGGCACTCACGGTCTCCCACCCGCAGGTGGAGCCCGTCGGCGTCCCGGTAGAACACCACGGTGCTTCCGGCCAGTTCACCGTAGTGACCGTGGGTTTCCTGTCCGGGTTCGACAGCACGCTCAGAACTCAGCTCCCCAGTCGCCGGGTCGAAGTCGGCGACCAGCCGATAGGTGTCGAAGGAAGCGATGAGCACCACTACCTCTTCCCCAGACCGAGGTCCTTGCCACCGGTCCGTGTCGCGCTTTCGATGATGTCCTCCCACGACTTGTCGTGTGCCCGCAGCCAGTCGACGCTCGGCCCGAGCTTGTCCTCGTACTTCGCCAGGTTGCGGGCGCAGATCGCCTCGCGCCGCTCCTCCGGGGTCGCATCCTTGTACTTCACCCCGAGATCGCGGCGCGCCTGGTGCAGGGTACGGGCGATCTCCTCGTCGGACTTGCCGGCCGCCAGGTGGGGCCAACTTAAACCGTTCCTCGGTGGGGCCACTTGCAGCCGTCACCCCGGGGCCGAGAAACACCGTCCTAGACAGGTCCACGATGGGACCGCTTCCCGCGTTCGGGCAGACGGGGTCGTCGGCGGCTTCGCCGGTGTTCTCCGCGTTCGCCCGTGAACTTCCGCTGACCGAGCCGTTCCGGCGCCGGCACCTGGTCTACGTCGCACACTTTCCCGACCACCTGGCGGCGGCCGTCGCCGCAGTCGAGCAGGACGACCCGGACCGCGCGCCGGCCGTCCGGCCCGACACCGCCGCAGGCGGCCCGCTGCTGCTCCCGGCGATGACTGGCGCGTCCTACCAGTGGCGCTGACCACCCGCACGATGTTCACCGGAACGGGTTCTGGCTCGACTTCCGTGGAGGGAACACGCTGAGTGACGAATGGGCTCCCAGCCTGTTCGCCAGCCCCTACCTGGACCGCGCCCTCGGCCACGGCTCGACTCGGCCTGGCCCGGCCGGCCAGTGACCGGGGCGCGGGCTAGAAGAAGCCCGCGCGATTGTGCTGCGTGAGGCCGTCGAGGATCTCGCGCAGCCGCGGGCTGCGGACGGCCGGCAGCCGAACCAGGGTGTGCTGGAACACTCCCGGATCCACCCGGAACAGGCGACCGGTGAGCAGCGGGGGTGAGTCGAAGTCGTCGCGGAGGGCGCTCTTGGGCAGGTTGCCCGATATGGGAACGGGCAGGTCCGGCTTGGGGGAGGCCATCTGTAGCCACACTCCGAACGGCAGCGGTACCGGGTACGCCGCCGTGTTGGCTGGGGCCCAGGCCTCCCCCGTCTGCGGATGGGACGGTACGAGGAGGATGTCGGCGTTCCCGCCGGGAGTTGGTCGTCCTGGTCCGGCCAGGACGGCGCGCCGCGCCGGCGGGCCCTCGGGCAGCAGGGCGTTGAGCGTTCGTTGGAACACCTTCCCGGCCAGGCCGTCCGGGACGGTCACTGGCCGGCCTTCCGATGCCACGAGCAGGTGGGCGAGCGCCTGGCCGGCCGCCGCCTCCCACTGTGGGCTCCACGACCACCGGTGGTTCGACCAGTGGCCCGGCCTCATTCGCGACTGCCATGTGGCGATCGGCTCGAACGGGGGTGTGCCCTTCCCTTCCGCCATCAGCTCCGCCCAGGAAAGCGGTGCCGCGTCGGCGCTGTCGACGGGAAGGCGGCGTACGGCGTTCGGGGCGAGCCACATCGCCTGCCAGAGCGAGCAGTCGTCGATCCGGCTCGCCACGGGCAGGGCACATTCCGCGCAGGCCACGTTGGGGCCGTCGGCCCCGTCAAGGCCGCAGCAGTAGCCGCCTGTGCGATTCCCCGGGATCAGCACGGTTCCGCGGGCGTCGCCTGGTGCGATGACGATCGCGCCGGGCGGGCCGTCGGACAGGGCGTGGACCGGCGCGTAGACAGCGCGGGCGGCAGCCTCGTCCGGATGGATCTCTTCCCACGTTCGCCATGGCGGCCCCCATGGCTCCGAGTCCACGGCGAAGGTGCCTGATTCCATGAGCACCGGGAGCTGGATCCCGTTTCCGTACATCTGATGGGCGTGGGCCGGCAGGGCGACCTGGGACAGCGAAGTGGTCAGCTCAGCGCCGCACCCCGCACACACGAAAACGAACAAATGTCCTCCGTCTGGGAAACGGAGGCATCATCGCAGCTCGGCAGTGGCCGGCCAATCGGTTTCCAGGGCAGCGTGAGGCACAGTCACCCGTCACTCAGCGTGTGCAGTCCACGGGAGTTGAGCCAGAGCCTGAGTTTGGGCAGCAGGTGTTGATCTGCTGCCGGCGAAGTGTCGCTGGGTTTCGAGAGCACCTATGCAACGTGTCGGCCCGGACTCGCGGTCGTTGCGGCCTGTGGGGTGGAATGGGTCCGATCGGGCGATGGGTCTGACGATCGGACTGGAGTGCTTGGGTGGGGACGATTCTCGAGGGCGTGGGCCGTGTTCGTTGGCACGAGTTGAAGCATGCCTACGGGTCGGCGGCAGATGTTCCCGGCGTGCTGTCGCGGATCGCGTGGGGGGATTCCCGGGCGAGTGAGGCGGCCCTGAGTGATCTTGCTCTGTGGATCGGTGAGCTGGCAGTCTTCGATGCGACTGTTGCTGCTGTTCCCTTTCTGTGGGACCTTGCGGTCGCCGAGAGCGTGAAGTCCCGGGCCGGGGTGGTCGAGTTGCTGCAGGCGATCCTCGAGCACGGCAACCCGCCGCAGCCGAACGTGCAGTTGGACGCTCACCAGGCCGTGCTGAGCGGCCGGCCGACAGCGGACCGGCTCACCCACGACAGTGACCCCGTGGTGAGAGCAGCGGCTCAGGACCTGTTGGCTGCGATCGACAGTCATCTGAGTGAGTCCCGCTGTCGGGTTTGATGCAAGGGCCTTCCCTGGCCCTCTGATGGCGGTCGTCGTTCGGCCTGACTAGCTGAGGAAGGCCCGAGAACGGTCAGCTGAGGGCTTGCTGCTGTTCGGCTCGGGCGCGGATGGGGGCCACCCCCGCTCGGGCGGGGGGGGGGGGGGGGGGCAGCCGCCGCCCGGAGGGCTCGCAAACGGCAACGGCGGAGCCGTCCTCGTGGACGGCCCCGCCGTTACGCGCAGGTCGGTCGGGTTACCAGTGGTCCTGGCGCTCGCACTTCTCGTCGTGCTCGTGGCGCTTGATCGTGGTGAGGTCGGAGGCGATGTGGCCGGCGGGGTCACCGCCGCCGATCGCGGTGGCGGTGTTCGTCACCTCGGGGCGGGCCCAGCAGTCGACGTCGGCCTTCAGGGTGATGGGCGGGTAGCTGCTCCCGGCGGCAAGTGCGTCGTTGCGGGTGCAGGTGAGGTTGATCAGGGTGCAGTTCCAGCCCGTGCCGCCGATGCTGTCGGCGCTGAGTCCGTCGGGAAGGGTGTCGTACACGGTAACCGTCGTGCCGTCGGTCGGGGCGGCCCCGGCGGCGTTGCCGACCGTGATGGTGTAGGTGCCGTCCCGTCCCTGGGTGAAGTGACCGGTGTGGGTCTTGGTGATGGTCAAGGACGGGACTGTGTAGGAGATGGTCACCTGGCCGTTGTTGTTCGCCGTCCCGATGGTGGAGGGGCTGTAGCTGGTGCCGGTACCGGTCGGGGTCGCGAAACTGCTGCCCCCACCGCCCCCGCCTCCGCCCCCCGAGGTGCCTTCGTTGTTGACGGCGGCGCTGCCGCCGCCTCCGCCGGCGAAGTAGCCGCCGCCCCCGCCCCCGCCGGCACCGGTGATGGCCAGGGCGCAACCGCCGCCGATGCTGCCCCCGGCTCCTCCGGTGCCGACCGCGGCACCGGAGAACGCGTTGCCGGGCCCGCCTTTCGTGACGGTGCAGAACGGGACGGTGCCGGCGGCCCCGCCGGCGCCCACGGTACTGGCGGTGGTGCTGCCCCCGCCCCCGCCCTGCCCGGGCGAGGCGGGGGCGAAGGCGCCTCCCGCGGTGCCGCCGGTGGCATCCGATGTTCCGCCGTTGCCCCCGTTGCCCCCGGCAGAGCCCGCTCCGGTGCCGCCGGCGGCACCGCCGCCCCCGGCGACCACCAGCAGGGAGCCGCCCACGCTGATGCTGGACGCCCCGCCCCCACCCGGGCCTTCGTCCCGAAAGCCGATGGCCGGGTAACTCCCGCCCGGGGCACCGCCGTTGAAGCCGCCGGCGCCCCCCGTCCCGGTGCCGTTGCAGCCCTTGCCGCCGGCACCGCCGACGTTGACGGTGAAGGTCGTCGGGGCGGTGGTCTGCGGCAAAGTGGTCACCACCCGCGCGCCCCTCCCGCCCGTCCCCGTGACGGAACAGGCAGTGCCGGTGTTGTCGCCACCGCCGGCGCCGTCCGCAGTGATCGTCACCACCGCCGCCGCCGGAACCGTCAAGGTCTGCTGAGCGCCGGTGAAGGTGAAGGTCTGCGACGGATCAGCCCGCTGCGCCCGCACCGGCGCGGCCTCCACCGGCGCGGCACCCGCCGGCGCAGCCGTGGCCACCAGCAGCGCCATACCCGACAGCAGCGCACCCCCCACCGATACCACTGCCGCGCCGCGCTCCCCACCTCGCCCACCCGAGCCAACCGGGCCGGACGCGATCCCGCCGACCAGGTTGAACACAGCCACCGGCCGCTGACGCCTGACCCGGTACCACGGCAGATCGCCCTGTCCACAAGTACGAGTGCTCATCCGCAGGTTCACCTCTCCTCACAACGAAGCGTCCGGCCCCGCGACAAGGCACACAGCAGGGACACTTGACGGGAAATCATGACAAACCACAGTAGATACCCCGATCCGATCACTTCGAGGCACCGAGGCAGCGAGAAACCCCGTGTGTCGCAGCGCCCCACGCACACCGGCGACAAACCGGCATCCGACCAGGTCACCGCCTGACGAGTCGTCCCGACCGGTCTGTCGCCCCACCAGCCCCGCACAACCCGGCCAGCCCCCGCAGCCCCGCCGCATCGAGTAGAACCTCAGCATCGGCCCCCGCTGGTCCTGCCGCAAGGAACGCAACGAACGGCTGGAACGGGAGGCAGCCGTCGGACCATCGCTGGTCGAGGTAGGGCTTGAACTCGTCGAGCTTGCTGGGCCTGCCTTGCTACTGGCCCTGGAACAGCTCGTCCGGGGTCGTGGCGTCGGCGTACCGTTTGACGGTCCGACAGGTCATGCCGAGCTGGCGGGCGATGGCTCGTCGGCTGTGGCCGGCGGCCAGGTAGGCGTGGACGGTGGCGTGCGTGGCCTGGGTTCGGTCGGGGCCGCCACCAGCGTCGGCGACCGCCTCGCCGCTACCTCACACGGTGTGATGGAGCGCGCTAGTTTGCGAGCGGCTGGGAGGGTGGCGCTGGTCAGGGGTCTGGCGGAGCAAGCTGGTTTGCGAGTTCGGAGCGCGGTAGCTTGCGAACGCGGGCGCTGAGTCGTCACCGCCTGTGATCTCTGGGGCTTCCAAGGTGCTTGTGCCTGCTCCTCGCCGATGCACCAGCGGGCCTCGTCGCCTGATCGGATTCAGTCGATCACGGCCAGATGTGGTCGATGGCCCGAGAGCGTCGCCGGACCCGCTGACGAGCCTTTAGGTTGAACCACGGCCACGACCCATCTACGCGCCTGCGACGTTCCCGAGCTGCGCCAGGACCTGGTCCGCTGGGCGGACGAGAACGTGCCGCGCGCCGATCGCGGCACTGGACCTGTTCTGATGCACGGGTTCACTGACCCTCGCCTGGTGCAGTCGGCTGTCCGCAGTGCGGAGTTGTACTTCGTCAACGACGACATGACCTGGCTGGCCCGCACCGTGGGCGAGGGTCTGCCGGTCTGCGCGTTCGACGCGGACGACCTGCCGGATCCGATCGGCCTCCTGCTGTGGTCCGATGACCCGAGCGCGCACACGGCGACCCTCGGCCGGCCCCGGGCGGTGGTGTGGTCCCGCGTCGGGACGACCTTGCGGGTTCTGGTCCTGGACGACGCCGGCCCGTACCGGCGGGCGCTGGAGGAGGCGGGTCGGAGAACCGCACGTTGAGCAGCTCTGTCGGCGACGAGTAGCATGCTGAGTCACAGCAGGTGGGCAGGGTGGGGTAGGTGCCGAGAAGTGGCTTCGGCTGCCGGGTGCACAATTGACGTGGCGTTCGTGATCAAGTGGTGATTGAGAGCGGTGCCGAG